>JAHFRL010000234.1 GCA_023266235.1 Betaproteobacteria bacterium | reverse complement strand
GCGGGCGGCAAAACCTGTCCGCCCACCATCGTCGGCGTGGGGGTGGGCGGAAGCGCGGATTTGTGCGTGCACTTGGCGAAAGAGGCGGCGATCCGCCCGCTCGGCACCCGCTGCGAAAACCCGGAAGGCGCCGAGCTGGAGCAGGAGCTGACCGGGGCGGTCAACATGCTGGGCGTGGGACCCCAGGGCTTGGGCGGAGATGCCACCGCGTTTGCGGTCCACGTGGAACTGGCGGCGACCCACATCACCATGAACCCGGTGGCGGTGAACATGCAATGCCATTCCGCGCGCCGGGCCAGCGCGACGTTCACGCCTCAAGGCCTGAGCTACGGCTTCTAGTGAATGGTAAATCGTGAATCGTGAGCATGTTACAGCAAGGAAGCCAACGATTTTGAGTCTGGCCATTCACCATTTACGATTCACCATTTACGGTTTTTAAAAATGGCTCATTACGATTTCAACATGCCGGTGACCGAAGGCGAGGTGCGCAAGCTCAGGGTCAACGACACCGTCACGCTCAATGGAACGCTCTACGGCATCCGCGACGCGACGCAAATCCATATGTTCGACCACGGCCGCACCACCCGCTTCGATCTCAGGGGCCACGCGGTGATCCACACCGCGCCCAACGTCAGAAAAGTGAAGGCCACCGACCTGTTTCCCGCCGGCTACGCGCCGCTGTGCATCGGCACCACCACATCGGCGCGCATGGAGCGCTTCACGCGCCCGCTGATGGAGCAGTATGGCGTGCGCATCGTCATCGGCAAGGGTGGGCTGTTTGATGCATCGCAGGCGGCGTTCAAGGATCTGGGCGGCGTTTATCTCGCGATCATCGGCGGCGCGGCGGCGCTCGAAACGACATGGATAGAACAAATTGAAGATGTCGATCTCGACGATCTCAATCCCGAGTCGCTGTGGAAATTCCGCGTCAAGGGCTTCGGCCCGCTGCTGGTCGCGATGGACAGCCACGGTGGCAGCCTTTACTCGCAGGTGAACAAGGCCGCGCTCGACAAGCGCGCCGCCGCGCTCGCCGCTCTGGGCGTGAAGTCCTAGAACCTCAACGCAAAGACGCAAAAGACGCAAAGAAAATACAAATTCAAAGGGAAAACAATTCAGCCGGTGTTTGCAATCGATAGTTTTCTTGCTGTTGCTTTTCCTTCGCGCCCTTTGCGTCCTTTGCGTTTCAAGAAATTTTTATGAAAAAACTCAAAACCGACGTTCTGATACTCGGCTCCGGCGGCGCGGGGCTGTTCGCGGCGCTGCACGCGCACCAGGCCGATCCCAAGCTGTCGATCACGGTCGCGGTGAAAGGCCTGCTCGGCAAATGCGGCTGCACGCGGATGGTGCAGGGCGGCTACAACGTCGCGCTCGCGGAAGGCGATTCGGTCGAGCGCCATTTCATGGATACCATCGAAGGCGGCAAATGGCTGCCCGATCAGGACCTCGCGTGGACGCTGGTGTCGGTCGCGGTCGAGCGCGTCCACGAACTCGAAAACGAGCTTGGCTGCTTCTTCGACCGCAATCCCGACGGCACCGTCCACCAGAAGGCGTTTGCGGGGCAGACTTTCGACCGCACCGTGCACAAGGGGGACCTCACCGGCATCGAGATCATCAACCGGCTTGCCGAGCAGGTGTGGGCGCGCCGCATCAACCGGCTCGAGGAGCACCGCGCCGTCGAATTCGTGAAGAACAAGACGGGCGATGCGCTCGCCGGCGTGCTGATGATCGATGTGCGCAGCGGCGAATTCGTGTTCGTGCAGGCGCAGGCGGTGCTGCTCGCCACCGGCGGCGGGCCGACCATGTACAAGTACCACACGCCCTCGGGCGACAAGACGTGCGACGGCATGGCGATGGCGTTGCGAGCAGGCTTGACGCTGCGTGACATGGAAATGGTGCAGTTTCATCCGACCGGACTGATCGCCGGGCCGGATACGCGCATTACCGGCACCATCATCGAGGAGGGCCTGCGCGGTTCCGGCGGCTACCTGTTGAATGGCGCCGGCGAGCGCTTCATGCACAACTACGATCCGCGCGGCGAGCGCGCAACCCGCGACATCGTGAGCCGCGGCATGCACGAGGAAATGCGCGCGGGCAGGGTCGGGCCGCGCGGCGGGCTTTACATCACGATGCGCCATCTGGATCAGGCGATGGTGCGCAAGCAATTCAAGGGCATGGTCGAGCGCTGCGCCGATTGCGGCTTCGATCTCGTGTCGGGGCTCGTCGATGTCGTGCCGACCGCGCATTACATGATGGGCGGCGTCGCGTTCAGGACCGGCTGCACCACCGAGGTGCCCGGCTTGTTTGTTGCCGGCGAGGATGCGGGCGGCGTGCACGGCGCCAACCGCCTCGGCGGCAACGGGGTTGCCAACTCGACGGTGTTCGGCGGCATCGCCGGCGACGTGATGCCGGGCTGGGTCAAGGCCAACGGCGCGTTTCACGAGCCCGACCACCACGCGCTCGACGCGGCGGTCGCGCGCTGCCGCGCGCCGCTCGCGAAGCCCGCCGGCGACGTTAATGCGATCCGCGAGGCGCTGTACGAAGTGATGTGGGACGATGTCGGCATCATCCGCGACGCGGCGAGCCTCAAGCGCGCCGAAGGCAAACTCGACGAGCTCGACGCACGGCTGGACGCGACCGGCGTCGAATCCGGCGATCTCGCATTCAACCTGACCTGGCACGATTGGCTCAATTTGAAAAGCCTGATCCTGGTCAGCCAATCGATCCGCTGCGCGGCGATAGCGCGCGAGGATTCGCGCGGCGCGCATTTCCGCACCGATTTTCCCGCCGTGCGCGACCTCGAAAATTCGCGCTTTACGTGCGTGACCTGGCAGGACGGCCGTTTCGCGATCACCAACAAGCCGGTGGTATTCAGTCGCGTCAAGCCCGGCGAGACGCTGCTGAAAGAAGAAGCGGCCGCGGTCTGACGCCCCCTGTTTCCCGCGTCCTTTGCGAGGGGGAGGCCGGGGCCGGGGGTTACACTTTTGCGGGAGGAAGAGAATGGTTCATCGCAGCTCGGTAGCGTTCGGCAGGTGCATCGCGATCCTGGCGTGCTTGCTCGCCTGGCCGCATGCTGTCTTGGCGCAGGAGTATCCCGTCAAGCCGGTCCGGGTTGTCATTCCGTTTCCCCCCGGCGGCGGCAGCGACACGATCGCGCGCGTGCTCGCCCAGCGGCTTACCGGCGCGCTCGGGCAGCAGATGGTCGCCGACAACCGCGCCGGCGCGAGCGGCAACATCGCGGCGGAACTGGTCGCCAGGTCGGCGCCGGACGGATACACGCTCCTGTTCGGCAACTCGTCGCTTTCGATCAGCCCCGCGGTATTCCAGAAGCTCGCCTATGACCCGGTCAAGGACCTGATGCCGATCTCGATGGTGTCGTCGTACCCGTTCGTGCTCGTGGTGCATCCTTCGCTGCCCGTGAAGAGCGTGAAGGAACTCGGCGCGCTCGCCAGGGCGAAGCCGGACGCGTTGAGCTACTCATCGGCCGGCGCCGGCACCATGTCGCATCTCGCAATGGAGCTGATGCGGCTCAAGACCGGCATCCGGATCACGCACCTGCCGTACAAAGGGGCTGCCCCGGCCTCGGTCGGCGTGATGTCGGGCGAGGCGCAGGTGTCATTCCTGGTGTTGCCGGTCGCGCAGGCGCAAATCAAGGCCGGCCGGCTGCGCGGCCTGGGCGTCGCCGCCAAGGCGCGCTCGGCCGTGGTGCCGCAAGTGCCGACGATGCACGAGGCCGGCGTCGATCACGAGGCGCTGCAATGGAACGGGCTGTTCGCGCCGGCCGGGACGCCGCCGGCGATTATCGACCGGCTCCACCGCGAAACGGCGAAAGCGGTGGTCGCGCCGGAAGTCAGGCAGCGCTTCGAAGCCGAAGGCG
>JAHFRL010000135.1 GCA_023266235.1 Betaproteobacteria bacterium | reverse complement strand
AAAGACGTGATCAGCAAGCTCATCGGCAACTGGGAGCTTTTCATCGGTTTCCTGCTGGTATTCATCATGCTCGCCGGGGAAAGGGGCATCTGGGGCTCGCTGCAGCCACTGCTGGACAAGCTGCTCTTCCGCAAGAGGTCTGCGCCGGAAACAGCTGACAGCGCAAAGGCGCGCCGCTGATGGACGCGCAGCTGCTGATTTCCGGCGTCATCTTCGGGTTGAGCATCGGGAGCATATTTTTCCTGATGGCGATCGGCCTGTCGCTGTGTTTCGGCCTGATGCGCATCATCAGCCTCGACCAGCTGCTCTATTACTCAATCGGCGCGTACATCACCTATACCCTGAGCCTTGCGACCGGCAGCGTGTGGCTCGGCGTGCTGGGGGGCTTGGCGGTTGCGGGCATCGCCGCCTTCGCCGTGGAACGGCTGGTTTTCCGCCGCATCTACGAACGGGAACTCACTTTCAGCATGATCACCTCCTTCGGCATCCTGATCGGCGGCATCGGCGTCATAAAGTACTTCTGGGGGGTCATTCCCCGTCCCGTCCCGGTTCCGACGATGGTTCAGGTCGACATCGTCGGCACGGAAGTCCCGGTCTACCGCCTGATCGTCGTCGGCATCGCTGTTCTCGTTTATGCCGGCATCTGGCTGTTCCTGAACCGCACCATCATCGGCAAGGCGATCCGCGCCGGCATCGAGAACGTGGAACACGTGGAAGGCCTAGGCATCAATGTGTCCCGGCTTTTCACCATCACCTTCATCATCGCCGGAGCGTTGTCCGGGCTGGCCGGGAGCCTGCATGCCCCGCTGATCATGGTGGAGCCCTCGATGGGGCTCGAGGTGCTCGCCTTCGTTTTCATGGTCGTCATCATCGGCGGCCTGGGCAGTATCAAGGGAACCCTGGTGTCCGCGTTTATCGTCGGGCAGGTCGTCTCGCTGGGGTCGCTCATCTATGCGCCCCTGGCGCAGATGGCGCCGTTTGCCATCATGTTGTTGATTCTGCTGATCAAGCCGACCGGTCTTTATGGCAGCACCCTGGTGAAACGATAAGGGACAAAAAAAAAGCCCACCGGCAGAGCCGGTGGGCGGCGGTAACCACTCGTAAGGAGATTTGGGTTACCTAAGAAAAACTGAGTCCCAGCATTTCGCGCTCGAGCTCGAGCTTGCGCGGCAGCCGCCGCCGCAGTTTCTCGAACAGTACATCGTGTTCCTTGAGTTCTTTCTGCCACAGCGCGGTGTCGAGCGACATCAGCTCGGCGAATCGCTCGCGGCCGAAATTCTCCAGCCCGCGCCAGTCGAGATCCTCGAAACGCGGCATCCAGCCGACCGGCGTCTGCAGCGCATTGGCCTGGCCGCGGCAGCGCTCGATCGCCCAGCGCAGCACTCGCATGTTGTCGCCGAACCCCGGCCACAGGAACTTACCGTCCCTGGAAAGCCGGAACCAGTTGACGCTGAATATGCGCGGCGGGTTGTTGAGTCTGCCGGCCATCTGCAGCCAGTGATTGAAGTAATCGCCCATGTGGTAGCCGCAGAACGGCAGCATCGCCATCGGATCGCGCCGCACCACGCCGACCTTGCCGGTCGTCGCCGCGGTGGTCTCCGAGCCCATGGTGGCGCCGGCGTAGACGCCGGAATCCCAGTTGAACGATTCATAAACGAGCGGCACGCCCTCGCTGCGCCGGCCGCCGTACAGGAACGCGGAAATCGGCACGCCGTCCGGGTTTTCCCATTCCGGGTCGAGCGACGGGCACTGCGATGCCGCCACCGTGAAGCGCGCATTGGGGTGCGCCGCGTTGCGGCCGCACCCGGGCGTCCATTCCCTGCCCTGCCAGTCGATGAGTTTCGCCGGCGGGGTCCTGGTCATGCCCTCCCACCATACATCGCCGTCCGGGGTGAGCGCGACGTTGGTGAAAATCACGTTCTCGTGCAGCGTCGCCATCGCGTTCGGGTTCGACTCGGTCGAGGTGCCGGGCGCCACGCCGAAATAGCCGGATTCGGGGTTGATCGCATAGAGCCGGCCGTCCTTGCCGGGCTTGATCCACGCGATGTCCTCGCCGACGGTGGTGATCTTCCAGCCTTGCATCGCGGCCGGCGGCACCAGCATCGCGAGATTGGTCTTGCCGCACGCGCTCGGGAACGCCGCGGCGATATAGTCCTTTTTGCCGTCCGGCGACTCGATGCCGAGGATCAGCTTGTGCTCGGCGAACCAGCCCTGCTCGCGCGCCATCACCGAGGCGATGCGCAGCGCGAAGCATTTCTTGCCGAGCAGCGCGTTGCCGCCGTAACCGCTGCCGAACGACCAGATCGATTTTTCGTCCGGGAACTGCACGATCCACTTGTCGGATTTGTTGCTGGGCCACGCAATGTCCTTCTGTCCCGGCGCGAGCGGCATGCCGACCGAATGCACGCACGGCACGAAGAAGCCGTCCGCGCCGAGCACGTCGAGCACCTTGCGGCCCATGCGCGTCATGATGCGCATGTTGGTCACGACGTACGGCGAATCGGTGATTTCGACGCCGATATGCGCGATATGCGAGCCGATCGGGCCCATGCTGAACGGGATCACGTAGAGGGTGCGCCCGCGCATGCAGCCGTCGAAGAGCTTGTTGAGCGTCGCCTTCATCTCGGCCGGCGCGACCCAGTTGTTGTTGGGACCGGCGTCTTCCTGCGTCCTGCTGCAGACGAAGGTGCGGTCTTCCATGCGCGCGACGTCGTCGGGGTCGGAGCGCGCGAGGAAACTGTGGGGGCGTTTTGCGGGGTTGAGGCGGGTCAGCGTGCCGGCGCGCACCATTTCATCGCACAGGCGGTCGTACTCCTGCTGCGAACCGTCACACCAGTAAATATCGTCGGGTTTGGTGAGCTGCGTGATCTCGCGCACCCAGGCCTTGAGCTTTTCATGGCGCACGTATTGCGGAACCTCGGCGGTCTCGGGAATACGCGCTGCTGTGGCCGTTTGTTTCATTACCACCTCTTCTCCTCGCAGCAAACTGATTGTTATTGCAGATCAGATGCTTAGGTGATTGGCCCGCGTTGCGCGGGCCGGAAAAGAGATTAATTTTACCCCAAATCGGCAGCCGGTTATAGATTCGTTTCCCGGGCCAAGGGAAAGCGATTAAATCTTTTTATTTCAAAGCGTTATGCATGACCCGCCGATGCCGCCGCAGCACCGCGAGCCACGCCATCGCGCCCCCGGCAAGCAGCAGGAATGGCACGGCCAGCTCGTTCATCAGATCCCATCCCTGCAGCGTGAACAGCAGGCCCGACGACAGCGACGTGCCCGCCATGGTGATGAATATTGCCATATCGTTCGCGCCCTGCGCCTTGGCACGCTCGGATGGCGTGTGACATTCGGTCAGCAGCGCGGTGCCGCCGATGAACATGAAATTCCAGCCGATGCCGAGCAGCACCAATGCGGCCCAGAAATGCATGACTTCGAGGCCGGCCAGCGCGAAACCGACGCAGCCGAGATTGAGCACGACCCCCGCCAGCATCACGTTGAGCACGCCGAAGCGTTTGATCAGCGAGCCGGTGAAAAAGGACGGTGCGAACATTGCGATCACATGCCACTGGATCACGAATGCCGCATCGCTGAAAGGATGCTCGCATGCCGACATCGCCAGCGGCGTCGCGGTCATCAGCAGATTCATCACCCCGTAGCCGACGATCGCGCTCAATACTGCAACCAGGTACGCCGGCTGGCGCGCAATCACGGCGAGCGGCCGCCCCGCTGCTTTCTGCTCAGCGGCGGTCAGCGGCGGTATGTCGATCAGTGACAGCAATCCGATCGCCACCAGGCAGAATACGCCCAACGACAGGTATGACCCGGCAAACGCCGCCTGCGCAATGAGATCCTTGGTGAGCTTGCTCGTTTCAGGGCCGAGTATGCCGCCGGCGATACCGCCTGCCAGGACCAGTGATATCGCCTTGCTCTTGAAATCGGCGCTTGCGCTGTCCGCCGCCGCAAAACGGTAATACTGACCGGTCGCGTTGTAAATGCCGAGCACCAGCGCCCCGGCGCACAGCACCCAGAAATCATGGCTAAACGCGGCATAGGCGCAGATCAGCGCGCCCACCATTCCGAACACTGCGCCGAGCGTGAATCCAGCGCGCCGCCCGAGCCGCCGCATCAGCAGCGACGCCGGCATGGTCGTCAGCGCCGCGCCGACGATAAAGGCGGTGACCGGTAGCGTCGCCAGCACCTTGTCGCCCGCCAGCATAAAGCCCGCCAGGGCGTTGGTCGCGATCAGGATCGAGTTGTTGGTGAGCAGCAGCGCCTGGCAGGCTGACAGCAGCGCGACGTTTTTCTTCGCTTTATTCACGGAAAGGCCATGCGGGATGATGAATGAAGAATAGAAACGCTTGCCGCCACGCGGCGTAGAGCTACTCCGCACTCATCACTGTGCATTTATCATTTCCCGCCGGCGCGCCAGCGCTAGCGGCGCTGAAACTGTGTTTTGCCGAACAGGATGTCGCGTGATTTCTCGTCGTGCGGCGCAGTATTGTTTACGTCCGAGAGCACCTGCAGCGCGCGCTGCACCGCTGGGCGCGCATTGATCGCGTCGAACCAGCGCCGCGCGTGCGGATACTCCGCCATATCGATGCCGCGCTTGTCGGCGTTGCGCATCCATGGAAATACCGCCATATCGGCGATCGAGTATTCGTCGCCCGCGAGATAGCGCGCTTCGCCAACCCGCTTGTCGAGCACGTGGGTTAGCCGGTTCGCCTCGTTGGTATAGCGTTCGATCGCATACGGGATCTTCTCGATTGCATACGCGCGGAAGTGGTTGGCCTGGCCGAACATCGGCCCGACGCCCCCCATCTGCCACATCAGCCACTGCACGCAATTCCAGCGCGCGTGCATATCCAGCGGCAGGAAATTGCCGGTCTTCGCAGCGAGATAGAGCAGGATTGCACCCGATTCAAACAAGGAAAGCGGCTTGCCGCCCGGCCCGTCGTGGTCGACGATCGCCGGAATGCGGTTGTTCGGGCTGATCTTGAGAAACCCGGGCTTGAACTGATCGCCGGCGCGGATGTTGACGCCGTGCACGCGGTACGGCAGGCCCGTTTCCTCGAGCATGATGTGGACTTTGTGGCCGTTCGGCGTCGGCCAGCTGTAAATGTCGATCATTTTCCCTCCGTAGACAATGCACCGGATACTACCAACAACGCCCTGCAGCGGCAAACGCGTGCGTGGGGCGGCATTTCTTGTTACGCTTCGCCGGCAACAACAAAAACCGATGCCGCGTTCCGCATTCACCGCTTCCCTGATCCCGCCGGGCGTCCTTCCCGATGCCAGGCTGCTGTTGTGGGCGCGCGGACTGCGCGCGTTCGGTGATGGCTATGTCAGCCTGCTGCTGCCCTATTACCTGACGCTGCTCGGCTTCAGCGCGCTCGAGATCGGCGCGCTCGTTACCGCGACGCTGCTCGGATCCGGCGTGATGACGCTCGCGGTCGGCTTCATCGCGCACCGCTTCCGCAGCCGCACGCTGCTCGAAGCGGCCTCGATGCTGATGGTCGCAACCGGCATCGCGTTCATCCTGACCACCGATTTCTGGCCGCTGCTGTTGATCGCGTTCATCGGTACGATCAACCCTTCCGCCGGCGACGTCAGCGTATTTGCGCCGCTCGAACACGCGCTGCTCACGCGCACCGTCGGCGCCGAGCACCGCACCGCGTTGTTTGCGCGTTACAGCCTGATCGGCGCGCTGGTCGGCGCGCTCGGCGCGCAGGCCGCCGGCCTGCCCGTGCTCGGCGAGCAATGGTTCGCGCTCGACGTCAAGCACGCGGTGCAGATCATGTTTCTGGTTTATGGCGCGTTCGGCCTGATCACCCTGCTGCTCTACCGCCGCCTGTCGCCGCGGCTCGAGCCGCGCGACGAGGCGCCGGCGACGCCGCTCGGCAAATCGAAACGCATGGTTTACACGCTTGCCGCCGTATTCAGCCTCGATGCCTTCGCCGGCGGCTTTGCGGTGCAGTCGCTGCTCGCCTTGTGGCTGTTCGACCGTTTTCAGCTCTCGATAGTGACCGCCGGCACGATCTTCTTCTGGACCGGCATATTCAGCGCGTTTTCGCAGCTCGCCGCGGCACGCCTCGCGCGCCGCATCGGGCTGATCAACACCATGGTGTTCACCCACCTGCCGGCGAATGTGTTCCTGATGCTGGTGCCGCTGATGCCGAACCTGCCGCTCGCGCTGCTGTTTTTGATGCTGCGCTCCGCACTGTCGCAAATGGACGTGCCGGCGCGCACTTCGTACGTGATGGCGGTCGTCACGCCCGGCGAGCGGCCGGCGGCCGCCAGCGTCACCGCCGTGCCGCGCAGCCTCGCGTCAGCGGTGAGCCCGATGTTCGCCGGCTGGCTGCTCACGCTGTCGCCGTTCGGCTGGCCGCTCGTGATTTGCGGCGGGCTGAAAATCGTTTACGATCTCACGTTGCTTGCGATGTTCCGCCGCGTGCGGCCGCCCGAAGAGCAATGATGAGTCCACTCTCACAGGAGATACCATGAAACTGCTGACTTTCCGTCCCGCGCGCGCCCGTACCGGCCATTTCGGAGTGCTGCTGTCGGGCAACCGCGTGCTCGATGCGTCCGCGCTCCCCGGCCGCAAATTGCCGGGTAGCGTGGTCGACTGCATCCAGCAGGGGGACGCCGCGCTCGCCGCGCTCAAAACCACGGTCGACGACGCCGAAGCGGCGCTCCAGCGCGGCGAGCAGTTGCCGCACGTGTTCGCGCTCGACGCGGTCACGCTCGAAGCGCCGCTCAGGCCCGGCAAGATCATGGCCGTCGGCAAGAACTACGCCGACCACGCAGCCGAAGGCGACGGCCACGCCTACACCCGTGTCGCCGGCTTCATCAAGGTGACGAGCTGCGTCGTGCCGCACGGCGCAACGATACGCAAGCCGGCGTGGACCGAAGCCTACGATTACGAAAACGAGCTGGCGATCGTGATCGGGCGCGAGTGCTGCGACGTCGCGCCCGAAGCCGCGTACGAGTGCGTGTTCGGCTACACCATCATGAATGATCTCTCCTGCCGCGACGTGCAGCAGGCCGAACGCAAGGAGGGCAACATCTGTATCGGCAAGAATTTCCCGACCGCGGCGCCGCTCGGGCCGTGGATCGTGACGAGGGACGAGATCCCCGACCCGCACAACCTGCGCATTGTCACGCGCGTCAACGGCGAGGTGCGCCAGGACGGCAACACCGCCAACCAGATCCACCGGATCCCGGCGCAGATCGCGTGGTACTCGCGCGCGGGTTTCGAGCCGGGCGACCTCATCTCGAGCGGGACGCCCGCCGGCACCGGCATGGGCTACAAAGGCCCCGGCACGTGGTATCTGCAGCACGGCGACCGCGTCGAATGCGAAATCGAAGGCATCGGCGTGCTTGCCAACACCGTTACCACGCGCAAGCGCCGGGCTTGATCAGTGCTTGATCGCGGCGGTCTTGAGCAAACGCGTCCAGCGCCCGCGGTCTTTCTCGACCAGCGCGCGGAAGTCCTCGGCCGTACCCGGCGCCGGCAGCAGTCCCTGTGAAATGAGCGTGCGCTGCAGCAACTCCTCGGATAGCGCCCGGTTGATTTCGTAATTGAGCAGCGACACGATGGCGTCCGGAGTGCGTGCCGGCGCGAATACGCCGAACCAGCCGCTGGCGTCGAACCCGTCGATACCGGATTCGGCGATTGTCGGCACCGCCGGCACCAATGGGTGGCGGGTGGAGTTAGTGACCGCGATGATCCTGACCTTGCCGCCTTTCAGATACGGCAGCGCCGCGGCCAGCGGCACGAAACCGAGCTCGACCTGGCTGGTCATGATGGCGTTGAGCGCCGGCAAGCTGCCGTTGTAGTTGACGTGCACGATATGCGCGCCGCTTATGGCGCGGAACAGTTCGCCCGTCAGGTGCGAAGTCGAGCCGTCGCCGGCCGACGCATAATTCATGCTGCCCGGCAGGCGCCGCGCGCGTTCGATCGCCTCTCTTACCGACTGCCGCGGATGATTGGTCGATGCGATCATCGCGATCGGCATGTGCGCGAACGTCGCCACCGGCACCAGATCCTTGAGTGCATCCAGCGGCGGGTTCGGGCTCAGCGCGGGAAAAATCGTGATGGTGGGATTGTCGGCAAACAGCAAGGTATGGCCATCCGCCGCGGCCAGCGCCACGTAGCGTGTGCCGGCGTTGGTCTTGCCCCGAGTCCGCCGGTAGACGTTTATCGACTGGCCCAGCGTGCCTCCCAGCGTCTGCCTGAGTTCCTCCACCAGCTTGTCGGTGAGCGACGGCACCGATACCGTCTGCATGACCCGGAACAGCTTACTGATGCGCGGTATGCCCGCAATATCGGTCGAACCCGACGACGGGAAAGGAATCACCACCGTCAATGGGCGGTCGGGGTAAGCCTCGCTGCATGCGATCCGCCCCAGCAACACCAAGACCAGCAAAGCGCGCATCGCGGTTTACTGCGCCGGCTGCATTGTCTTCACTTCGAGGAACTCCTCCAGCCCGTAACGCCCGAGCACCGCCTCGGTCGCGGCATTGATGACATCGATGGTGCGCGTCGATTGCGGCGGCACCCACCTGCCGTTGATATAAATTCTGTCGCGGATTTGCATGCTCTCGGCTTTGCAGTCGCTGGCAAGACGCGAGAATAGCGCCATGATTTCGTATGCGTCAACGCCGCTCAGCCGTCAAGTTGCCGCCGGATGCGGTCCGCGCGCTGCCCGGCCTGCAAATATTCACCGGAACCGCCCGCCAGCGCCATTGTCGAACACAGCAGGCCGAATATGAAACTGCGCTATTTGCTGATTCTGACAGCACTGGTATCAAGCCCGACCGCGCATGCCGCCGACTCGGGCGAGCGCTCGTCCCCGGTGGACAATAACCCGGCGTGCATGGACCGCACCAAGGATGCTGCGTCGCCGGAGTGCATACCCCAAACGAAAGGCAAGCCGCGTCATTACGTCAAACCCGTCAAGCCGGTTACGCCCTCAGCGCAAGCGCCTGCCATGGCACCGCAGGGTAAGGCCGCAGGCGGCAAATAGTCTATTGCCGGCCGCTCAGGCCGGTTCCGCGGTTTGCTTCCAGCGCAGCCATACCCGCAGCTTCCTGAAATCCTCGGCGTCGAGGCTGTCCGGCAGGATCGCGCAACGCCGGATCGCGCCGCTGTCGTTTTGCCGCAGATTAAGTATGGTCAGAAACGACAGTACGTAGGTGTTGCCGAGAACCTTGCACTCGATCCATTCCCCGCGCCGGGTTTGAATACTTAGCGTATCGTCGGCAGCGATTTCGAGCGCAGTCACCGATTCCGGCATGAGCAGCAATGCCGTGCGCAGGATATCGAACAGAAAGTTGAGTGCGAGAGCGGCAATGGCGACGAGTTTCAGCCACGGCGGCATGTCGACCACAACGACCACGGCGATTGCCGCGCCATGCGCGGCCGTGAGTAGCGCAGCCAGTATCCACGACGGCCGCAGACCGGCTTTCAGCATTTATGCCTTGAATGGCGGCTCAATCCGCTGCCGTTTTCCCATTGCACACCTCCACCGGATAATTGTGGCCGAAATCCAGGGGTCCGTAAAACCGAGGGCAGCCGGCGGGATGAATTTCGGCCTCAGGTGTGCTACCGTGCACACGTTTCACGGGAAAGCATAAGATCCAACGAATGGAGATACGCCTATGAACGCAGTGAAGCAGTTTGCCAGGCACTTGCTGTTGGTGGTTGTGAGCGCGGTAACAGTCTTGTTCGCGGGCTATGCGGGTTCCGTATTAAGCGATGAACTCAAAGTCACGCTTAGCGGCGCCCAGGAAATCCCTCCGGTGACGACTTCTGCCACCGGAACCGGCACCATCACTGTCGGAGCAGACAAGTCCGTCAGCGGCAATGTGACGATCTCCGGGATGGCAGTGACGGTTGCCCATATCCATGAGGCCGCTGCCGGTAAAAACGGTCCTATAGTTTTTCCTTTGACCAAGACTTCCGATACCGTCTGGTCGGTGCCGGCAGACGTAAAATTAACCGATGTGCAGTACGAAAGTTACAAGGCCGGCAATCTTTATTTCAATATTCACAGCGCCGCCCACAAGAGCGGAGAAATTCGCGGCCAGATAAAACCGTAACCGTTCCATCGCCGCATTATCCGAGCAATCGCCACGCCGCCAGGTCTACGCTCAGGCAGCGGTAGCGTCAGGCTGCCGCGGCGGGCAATTCAGGAGTGAAAAAGTAAATTTTGATCCCTTGCCGACTTCGCTTGTCACCCCAATTTTGCCACCGTGCAATTCGACGAATTTCCGGGCCAGAGCGAGGCCGAGACCGGTGCCTTCGGACTTTGTGTCCGCCTTTGGACCCACTTGACGAAATTCCTCGAACACCGCTTCGCAGTCTTCCTGGGCAATGCCGATGCCGGTGTCGCTCACGCTCACCTCGACCCCGCCAGTAATTGGCCTCGCCGCAACCGAAATCTGTCCGCCTTCCGGCGTGAACTTCACCGCGTTCGAAAACAGGTTGAGCATAATCTGCTTGAATTTGCGCTCGTCGGCATCTATATCGCCCAAGGCGGGGTCAATGGCGCATTCGAGGGCGATACCGTGGCGGCTCGCGCGCTCCTTGATGAGCGTGAGCGCGTTGTCAATCGCCATCGGGACGCTGAACGTCGTGACCTCGAGTTCCATGCGGCCCGCTTCGACCTTGGACAGGTCGAGGATGTCGTTGATCAGTGACAACAAGTGCTTGCCGGAGGCGTGGATGTCATCGATGTACTCGCCCTGTTTGTCAGTCAACTCGCCGAACATGCGCTGCTGCAGCACCTCGGAGAAGCCGATGACCGCGTTCAGCGGCGTTCGCAGCTCGTGCGACATGTTGGCGAGAAATTCCGATTTGTGCTGGTTGGCGACCTCGACCTGGCGGCTTTTCTCCTGAATCTCCTTGAACAGCCGCACGTTCTCAATCGCAATTACTGCCTGGTCGGCGAAGGTCGTGACCAATTCGATCTCCTTTTGCGAGAACGGCTGGACCACGCCGCGCCATAATGCGATGACGCCGATGGGCACGCCCTCGCGCAGCATCGGAATGCCCAGCATGGTCCTGAACCGGCCCAAAGTCTGCGATTCCCGCCATTCGTATTCCGGATCGGCGATCGCGTCCGGAATGTGAACCGTACGCCGCTCCAGCACCGCGCGACCTACGAGCGTTCCGCGGCCGGGTGGAATCGGATGACTCTCGATGAACGCCCTGAACTCGGATGTCGTGTTATGCGAGGCGACAAGCCGGCTGAATTCGCCGTCGAACCGGAAAATGAATCCTTGCTCGGCGTGACAGAGCATGGTCGCGTTAACGATGAGCGTTACGAGCACTGGCTCCAGGTCGAACGTCGAGCGGCTGATGATCTTGAGCACTTCGCTGGTGGCGGTCTGCTGGTTGAGTGATTCGCTCAGCTCGCGGTTGCGCGCTTCGATCTCCTTGAACAGGCGCACGTTCTCGATCGCGATCGCCGCCTGCGCGGCGAAAGTCTCGAGCAGCTTGACCTGCTGGTCGGAGAATGGGGCGGCTTCCACCCGCCGCATGATGATCGCGCCGATTGCCTTGTCTTCGCGCACCAACGGCGCGACCAGCGCAGTGCGAAGGCTGGCAAGAGGAATTTCCGGATACTCGGCCCGAGCCTGATCCTCGGTAGCCGCGTGGAAATGGATGGTCTTGCGCTCAAGGATGGCACGGCCTGCGACTGTGCCGTGCGAAATCTTGCGAGTTCTCGCCGCCGCGGGCACGGGCATCGAGCCGAAGTGCGCCACCACGTGCATCATGTCGCCGTCGACGCGGCGGATGATGACGTCATTTGCTCCGCAGAGACGCGCGGCCCTTTCCGCGACAACGTCGAGGACCGGCTGGATGTCCGTTGGCGAAGTCGAAATCACCTGCAGGATTTCGCTCGTCGCCGTCTGGCGCTCCAGCGCCTCCTTGGTCTCATTGAAGAGGCGCACATTCTCGATGGCGATCACGGCCTGGCTGGCGAAGGTCTTGAGCAACTCTTTCTGCTTTTCGGTAAACGAACCCGGATTTGCGCGAGTCACCGAGATCGCCCCGATCGCAGCGTTTTCCCGGAGCAACGGCGCGCACATGATCGCGCCAAAGCCCCCGTCCTTGGCCCGTTGCTTCATCTTCGTACTTACCCACTCTTCCGCCAGAATGTCGGGGACGTGCACGACCTCCCGGCGCACCATGGCGCGGGTGCCGGGCGCGCTTTCGTCATTGAGTGGAAGCGGATTGGTGCCCCTGGCGATAAACGAATTTGTGCTTGCCACCAACTCCGTGTGATCTCCTATGGCGAGCCGCAGCGTTATTTCCATGCCGCCGAACAGGTGAACGCCGCTTTTTACTATCGCGTCGAACACTGGCTTTGTGTCGGTAGGCGAGCCGCTGATGACGCCCAGGATTTCACTGATGACGGTTTGCTGCTCAAGCGCGTCCTTCGTCTCGTTGAACAGCCGCACGTTCTCGATCGCAATCACCGCCTGGTTGGCGAAAGTGCTTACGAGGTCGATTTGCTTCTGCGTAAACGGGCGAACTTCCGGGCGATAAATGGAGATGCCGCCGACTACGCGTCCTTCCTTGAGCATGGGCACTGCGAGTAAGGTCCGCGCTCCGCCCAGCTCAACTATCGCGACGACGTTCGGATTACGCTCACGGTACGCGGGTGACTCCCTTAGATCCGGGATGTGAATGGGTTGCCGCGCGGCGATCATGCGTCCGACGCCGGAACTGGCAGAAGGATCAAACCGATCCCTGCTGATTACATGATTGGCGTACTCGGCGTTGGCGCCGCGGTGCGCGAGGAACTTATACTTTTCTCCGTCATACAATCCGAGCAACGCGAGATGTGCGTCGCACAAGCGCGTCGCATTCTCGAGAATGGCGTTGAATACCGA
>JAHFRL010000030.1 GCA_023266235.1 Betaproteobacteria bacterium | reverse complement strand
CAAATGACCACTCTTCGTCACTTACGTCGCTGGGGTAAGGCTTGGGGGACTTCGTGGGATTTTTCATCCCTACTATGTGCCATATCGCCCCTCAAAGTACAAGTCCATAACAGGCTCTAGACTTTAGGACGCGCGTTCGCGCACTGTCAAGGCGCGCCGGCGCGAGGCGAATGCGTGGTTGAGTTTATGCCGCGCTTCCAGCACAATCGCGACACCCGAGAATATCATTCGCCACCGGCAATATGCCGGACGGTATTCGCCAGCGGAGGATGGACATGAAGCTGTGGTTGCGTGTTGTGCTGTTGCTGGCTGTGTTTGCAGCCAGTCCGTTCGTCGTGGCCCAGGGTTTTCCTGCTAAGCCGCTCAGAATCGTGGTCGGCTTCCCGGCCGGAGGCCCGATCGACATCGTGGCCCGGATGATCGCGCCCAAGCTCTCCGAGATCGCCGGCCAGCAGGTCATCATCGACAACCGCGCCGGCGCCAATGGCCTTATCGGCGCGGAACTCGTGGCGAGGTCGTCGCCCGACGGCTACACGATGATCCTCATCAGCACCGGCACGGCGACCATCAGCCCGCACTTGTACCAGAAAATGCCCTATGACGCGTTGCGCGATCTTGCCGGCGTGACGCTCGTCACCAGCACCCCCGAGCTGCTGGTGGTGCATCCTTCCGTCCCCGCCAAAAGCGTCAAGGAGCTGGTCGCGATTGCGAAGGCGAGGCCGGGTGAGATCACGCTTGCCTCGACCGGCAGCGGCGGGCTGCCGCATCTTGCGCAGGAACTCCTTAAAATGGAGACCCGGACGAACATGCTGCACGTGCCGTTCGGCGGCGCCGCGCCGGCGCTCGCGAATACCATGGGCGGTCAGGTGATGGGCCTGATCGCCGATCTGCCGGTGCTGCAGCCGCATATCCAGAGCGGGAGACTGCGCGCGCTTGCGATCGCCGCGCCGAAGCGCTCGCCCCTGTTCCCGGATGTACCGACGATGACCGAACAGGGATTGCCCAAGGTGGAGGCCATCAACTGGTACGGGATTCAGGTTGCGGCCAGAACGCCGCCGGATGTCGTCGCCAGGCTCAACGAATTTTTTGCCAGAACGCTCAACGCACCCGACATGCGCGAGAAGCTCATCGCGCGCGGCGCCGATCCCATTCCGGGTTCGGCGGCGGAATTTACGGCGTTCCTGAAGTCCGAGTACGACAAGTGGGGGCCGATCGCCAGGGCCTCGGGCGCGAAGGTTGATTAGTTCAGAGAAGCCTTGCCGCGAAGGACGCAGAGGACGCGAAGGAAGAGCAGGTAGATATGACATCGACTCTCGACACCGCGTCACTTCGCGACACCGTACCACCTGAGCTCCCCTGAGAACCGCCGAGCAGTCGCAGCCGAGGAAGGGGTCGTCGGCGAGGACTGTGTGAGCCCTCGCCTTGTTCTCTTGACGAGGGCGAGTTCCACAGCCGCCTTCCTCGGCGAGCAGCACAGGGACACCCGTCAGGGCGGTGAACCGGGGCGGCCTTCTCTTTGGTGACTTCTCTCTTGGCCGCGCAAGAGAAAGTCACCAGCTCCCGGGCTGCCCCCCGGAAAAGACGTTAAGCGCGGGCGGCTGCGGGGGGACGTAAACTGCTTTTGCCGTGCGGCGTGATCAGCGCGGTCAGGCCGCGCACGTCATTGATCTGCTCGAATTTCTCGATTGCGGCATGCAACTGCGCGACGTCTGGCTCGGGCAGCACGCGCAGCGCGCAGTTGACGAACTTCTCCTTGAGCAGCTCGGGCGGCAGCGCGTTGCACGAAGTGCGGCCGAACGGCTGGTCGACTTTGTGCGCGTGCACCGTCCCGTCGCGCAGCGTGATCCTGACCTCGGCGCCGAAGTGATTGTCGGCGGGAAACTGCGCGGTGGAGTAGGGCGCGGCGTGCATGCGCGGCAGCAGCTCGCGAATTTTCCTGTCCCTGTAAGCGTTGCCTTCGAAATGCCCGATCACGACCTTGCGGTCGGCGAGCGCGCGCGCGAGGCAATACTGGACGCTGAATTTGGCATCGTGCGTGCTCTGCGGGTCGGGCCGGTTGGTGTGCTCGAGCCGCCGCGCGTGGGTCCACGAATCGACGCGCTCGACCTGGTCCGGCTTGAGATCGTGCTCGCGCACGAGCATCAGCATGGCGTCAATCGCCGGGTGGGTGCTGCCGCAGCACGGGTACTGCTTGATGGCGATTCCGGGCTCGACGATGTCCCAGGGCTTGCCCCACGCGGGCAGGATTTTCGCCGCGTCGTAATTGCCCGCGCCGTTGAAGACCTCGAAATAGCCTTGCTTGTGCTCGAACGCGACCGCGCTTGCGGTGAAATCGCCGCGTGCAAGCAGCGCGGCAAAGAGGCCGTTGCGCGCGCAGTGGCCGACGTGCAGGGGCTTTGTCATCGTGCCGAAATTCGCTTTGATGCCGGAGGCGAGCGACGCGGCGATCGCGAGCGCGGTGGCGGTCCGCTCGTCGCTCAAGCGCAGCAGGCGCGCGCAAGCAGTGGCCGCGCCGAACACGCCGATCGTGGCCGTGGGATGCCAGCCATGCGTGTATTGGTAAAAATTGACGCCGAGCGAAATCTTGCATTCGGTCTCGAACCCGGCGACGTAGGCGGCGATGAACTCGCGGCCGCTCGCGCCGATCTCATCGGCCAGCGCAAAAAGCGCCGGCAGGATCGGCACCGACGGGTGGCCGCCGAGCGTGTTGTTGCAGTCGTCGAAATCGAGCGCGTGCGAAGCGGTGCCGTTGATCAGCGCCGCGTCGAGCGCGCTGACGCGCTGGTCACTGCCGAACACGAGCGCCGGGCCCGGCGTCGCGGCCAGCGCGTGCATGACGATTTGCGCCGCCGGATCACGGCTGCCGGCGAGCGTGACGCCGACGGTATCGAGGATGCCGACCTTGGCCCAATGCACGGCCGGTGGCGGCAGATCCTCAAAGCGCAGTGCGTTGATGCGTTTCGCAAGCTCTAAGGCAAAAGACATACAACCTCTACAAAAACGAACAGCCTCGCCGCCAAGGACGCAAAGGACGCCAAGGAAAAGCGGACAAAAATATCAATTCCGTGTTGATACCATGGTGTCACCGTTAGGCCCGGCTTGCAATTGTCTCGTGCGCGCATGGCTACCCCGTTCACCGTTTACTGTTCACCCGCATTTCCTTCGCGTCCTTGGCGTCCTTCGCGGCTAAGCTTTTGAAATTTCACTCAGCGCGGATGCCGGCTTCCCTGACGACCTTGCTCCATTTGGAGATTTCGGACCTGATGTGCGCGCCGAACTCCTCGGGCGTGCTGCCGACCGGCTCCGAACCGTCGGCGGAGAGCCGATCCTTGACCTCCGGCGTGTGCAGGATTTTGACGATCTCCTGATTGAGCTTGGCGATGATCGGCCGCGGCGTTCCGGCGGGCGCCAGCACGCCATACCAGCCGGCGACTTCGTAACCCGGCACGCCAGCTTCGTGCATGGTCGGCAGCTCGGGCGCGGCAGCCGAACGCTTCGCGGTCGTCACCGCAAGCGCTCTCAGCCGCCCGGCCCTGATGTGGGCGTGCGACTGCAGAATGGTCGAGAACAGCATCTGGATCTGGCCGGTGATGACGTCGGTCATGGCGGGCGAACCGCCTTTGTACGGGATATGGGTGATATTGATACCGGCCAGCGACGAGAACAATGCGCCCGACAAGTGGCTCAGGCCGCCGGTCCCCGACGAGCCGTAATTGAGGGTTGCCGGCTTGGCCTTGGCAATGGCGATCAACTCTTTCACCGATTTTGCCGGCACCGACGGATGCACGACCAGCGCGTATGGCTGGGTGGTCGCCTGCGTGATCGGCGCGAGATCCTTGAGCAGATCGTACGGCAGCTTCTTGTAGAGGCTTACGTTGACCGAATGGCTCGAGGAAATCATGGTCAGCGTATAGCCGTCGGGCGCCGCCTTCGCGGCGAGATCAACGCCGATGGTGCCGTTGGCCCCGGCGCGGTTGTCGGCGACGATGGTCTGTCCCCATGCCTCGCCCAGTTTCAGCGCGATGCCGCGCGCCGTGATGTCGGTACCGCCGCCGGGTGCGAACGGTACAATAAGCCGTATGGGTTTTGTCGGATAGCTTTGTACCTGAGCCGACGCATGGTGGCCCGCGACCAGCGTCACGAGTACCGCGCTGCAGATTCCCAAGGCACGGCGCATCAACATTCGTTTCCTCTTAAGCCGGCGCAGCCGGAACCAAAAAGACATCCAACGCAAAGACGCAAAGCGCGGAATTCTCACCCATCCTTGCGTCTTTGCGTTGAAATTCTTCTCCATATTCAGCGGCCGCGTCCGATCCTCCGCTTCCAGTTGCGCGGCAGTTCGACCCGCCGGCTCGTCGGCGGGCCCTGGATGTGGTTGCCCATGTAGGCGCGCGACTGATTGCGGCCGGGGTCGCCGGCGACGAGTATGCCGATCATTCCCGGCTTGATGATTACTTTGAGCAGCCGCTGCGGGTCGTTTGACGCCGCGTACTCGGGCGGCAGGATGCCGTCTTGCACGAGCTCCTCGAGGCTGAAAGTCGGCGTGCTCGTCATGCGCGCGTAATGGGTCGCGCGCTCCGCGGTGACCTGAATGTGCTCGTGCAGATAGCGCCGCACCTCGTCTTTCGACCATTCGGCTGCGATCACTTTCGCGATGCCGGGGCCGGCCACGATCAGCGGATTCCACAGTCCCGTCTTGAAGCCCGTGTGCGCCCAGTAGGTGAAGCTGCCGCCGATCACTTCCGCCCACTGCTGCACATGGTCGACGGCGCGGTCACCGCCGCTGTAGATCGGCGAGGTGATGGCGACCACACTGTGCACCGTAACGATATTTTCACCAAGCGCGAAACCGCGGTCTTGGGCGAACGTCGGCCAGCCGATTTCGCGCGCGCTGTCCTCGTCCTCGGCCATCGCCACCAGGAAGCTCTGCCCGATCGAGCCCTTGTCGCCCGCGCCCGGCGGAATGCGGTAACCGCAGATGTTGCGCAGGAACAGGCGCACGCAGCGGCCGATCGAGGTATTGGCCTGGCGCCCGACGCGCATCATGCCCTGGCCGCAATTGAAATCGAGTTCCCCGATGATAGGGCCGTTCACGATCACGACCGGCTCCCAGCCCGGCGTCGAGCCGCAGTCCTCGATGCGGAACTGCGGGTCGCACATCGCCTCGATCGCCGCGATCAGGACCGGCATGTACTCCGGCCGGCATCCCGCCATCACGCCGGTGATGGCGATCGCGAGGATGCTTGCTTCGCGACCTTCCTGCGGCACCGCGCAGATCACCTCGTCGGCGGCGCGATCGGTGCACGCGAGGAACGCGTCCACGCGCTCACGCGTCGGCGGCACGATCGGCAGGCCGTCGGTCCACAACTGGCGGTGGAAGTGCTCCTGCACGGCGTCGAATGTGCCGGTGAACACGACTTCGCCCGGCCGCGGCTCGGCCGCGGCGTCGGCGGCGGTGGGCGCCTTCCCGGTCAGTCCCTGGAGCAGCTCGGGCGCGACCATCTCCCCGGCCTTGCGCTTGACCT
Organism: Betaproteobacteria bacterium; assembly: GCA_023266235.1. Classification (GTDB taxonomy): domain Bacteria; phylum Pseudomonadota; class Gammaproteobacteria; order Burkholderiales; family SG8-41; genus PALSA-1004. The sequence continues at coordinate 36,278 of JAHFRL010000030.1, read as the reverse complement.
CCGCTTCACTGTCCACCATCGGCGCGCCCTGATACACGCCGATCGCAAGCGGCACGCCCAGGCCCTTGGTGATCACTTCGGCCTGCTTGAGAAATCCCGAGCCGATGATGGATGCGGTCGGTATGCCCATCTTCTCGACCACCGCTGCCGCCCGCAACACGGCGGGCGTGCAGCTGCCTCAGGCGCCGACGCCGACGATTGCGGCATCCACGCGGTGGGCGCGCAGTTTGTCCGGCAGCGCGGCGACGACCTCGCGCTCGCGCGGGCCGTGGAAATTGCCGAACTCGGAGTAGCCGACGAACTTGACGCGCGGAAAGCGCGCCTTGATGTGCTCGCGCACCACCGGGTAGATGATGTCGCCGCGCAGGATCGCGTCCCACAACTCGGCGACGACCTTGCCGTTCAGGTCGGGAATGCGCGGCGCCGCGGCGGTCGCCTTGACCGCCTTGCGGCTCAACGGCCACAGCACGTCATAACGCGGTTCACCGGCGTCGGGTTGGTTCGGGCGCGTCATGTTTTCTCCTTGACGGGGTTGCCGCGTGAGCAGGTTTCGATAACGAGGGAGAGGGCATTCTTCCGTTTCACATTTCACGTATTTCTCTATTACCGATCTTGATTTTATCTGCGTTCATCGGCGTTCATCGGCGGTTCCAAATCGTTTTTGAAATAAATTCTACGTGCCCGTGATGCCCGCAGCGTGGATGATGCGGTTGTATTTGGCGGTCTCGCGGGCGAGGAATTCGACGAACTGCTCGGGCGTGCTGCCGACGACCGTCATGCCGTCCGCGGCGAGCCGTTCCTTGAGCTCGGGCAGGTTCAGGATACGCGCGACTTCCTGCTGCAACTTGCTAATTACCTCGCGTGGCGTCGCCCCGGGAGCGAGCATGCCGTACCAGTTGGTCATGTCGAATTCCTTGAGTCCTGCTTCCGCGATCGCCGGCAGGTCGGGCGCGATCGCCGATCGCTGCGGGCTGGTGACGCCGAGCGCGCGCAGCTTGCCGGCCTTGATCAGCGGCAGGCTTTGCAGGATGTTCATGAAGTAGACCGGCACCTGCCCGCTCATGACGTCGATAACGGCGGCGCCCGAACCCTTGTACGGGATGTGGCTGAGCTTGACGCCGCTCGCTGCGTTGAACAGTTCTGCGCACAGATGAGGCAGCGAGCCGTTGCCGGCCGAGCCGACATTGATTTCGCCCGGCCGCGCTTTGGCGAACGCAATCAGATCTTGCACCGTGCGCACGGGCAGCGACGGGTGCACCACCAGCACCAGCGGGCCCGAGGCGAGGTGCGAAACCGGCGCCAGATCGCGCGCCTGATCGTAGGGCAGGCTCTTGTAGAGTGCCGGGTTGGCGGCGTAACCGGCGGGCACGATCAACAGCGTGTGGCCGTCAGCGGCGGCTTTCGCGACATAGGCCGCTCCAACCGTGCCGTTGGCGCCTGCCCGATTCTCGACCACGACCGGCTGGCCGAAGCGCTCATTGAGTTTCTGGCCGATCGTGCGTCCCAGAATGTCGGTGCCGCCGCCGGGGGGATACGGCGCCACGATGCGCAGCGGCCCCGCAGGATAGGATTGCGCGATCGCGGCAGGAATGCCGATGCTTGCAACGCAAGCCGCGCACCACCATGCGCCAGCGGTGATCCCGGGTCGGATCATTTCTTTGCACTCCTCCTTGTGCCGGGGCGCGCCTTGGCGGGCAGCCCCCGCAAAGCAGTGGCGGAAGAGAGTGAGAGTCGAACTCACGCAGAACTGTAAACAGCCCCTACCGGGTTTGAAGTCCGGCCGCCCCACCGGGGACGATTCCCTTCCGTTCAGTCTTTACCGCGGGCCGCCGCGGGATAGTGTCCGCTCAGCCCGCTTGAACCCTGGTCAGTCGATCGACCGCTTCCTCCATTACCCTGTCGGCGACCACCATCAACTCATCATCGGCAATGAATTCCGGATTGCCCTTGATGAGAATCGCCACCGATGCGGGCACGTTCTGCGCTTGCATGATCACTTTGGCGAGCGTCTCGAACTGCTCAGTCGCAATGACTACCGCTGGTACGCCTTTTTTCACCAGTTGCGCCGTATCGTGGACACTCCACGATGTGCACGACCCTCAATTGGCCATGCCGACAATCGCGGCCTGGCACTCGCGCGCGACCCGGTCGAGCAGGCCTGCGGGCGGCGCCGTGCTGCGCGGCACGTCATAGAAGATCACCTGTGCAATGCCATATCGGGCCTTGAGCTGACCCTCGATGCGGCTGCCGATCTTGGCCATGCTCATCCAGCCGTTGTTGAGGTAGCCGAGCGTCTTGCCCTTGAGACTGCCGACCGCCGGCACCAACGGCCGCTGGTGCGGATGCGGATTGCGCGGATCGAGATATTGCACGGGATCTCCTCTCACTGCCGCGGAACATCGATCGGCTGAATCACCATGTCGGTGCTCGCGAAACTCGGAATGTAGGTGACGTGGTACGCTTCCGCGCCGCCGGCGACCAGGATCACGATGTCCCCGGCCTGGCGGCACAACTGGATGCTGCGGCTGCGGTCCCAGTCGGCGTAGATCGGATGCGCCAGCTGCTGTTCTGCCGCGACCTGCGTGAGCGGGATGCCGGTGTGCGTGAACAGCTCCTGCTTGATTCTCGCCTTGTTCCAGCCGTGCTGCGCGAAGACTTGGGCGTGCCCCGGGGAAATCACCACCAGCGGGTTGCCGCTGCCGCGCAGGTAGCCGTTGTTGCCATAGCAGCGCATGCCGTCGGCGACCATGTGGATGATGCTCTCGGGCCGGCGATAGGACGCATACAGGTTTTGCGTGCCCTGGCCGCCGAATACCGACACCGTGCTGGTCTCCGGCTTGAACCCCATCTCGACATGGAACGGCTCCCACGGCGATTCCTCCTCCAGTTCGCCGAAGCAGAACGAGTAGCGTCCCGGCATGCCGTGGATCGACTTGCTGACGTCGCCGGGGACGCAGCCGCCGATGTTGCGCAGCGCGAGCTTGACTGCGCGCCCGATCGTCGCGTTGGCGCGAAAGCCATTGCCCATGCAGCCGCGGCCGCACGCGATGTCGAGCTGCCGGCGCAGCGGGCCGTTCACCACCAGCACCGGGCTCGCCGGATTGGTGGTGGTCTGCACGCCGAGCAGATTGAAACGCGGCTCGGCGAGCGCCTTGATTGCGGCGATCACGACCGGAAAATATTCCGGCAGGCAGCCCGCCATCACTGCGTTGATTGCCAGCTTCTCGACCGTCGCCACGCCGCCTTCGGGCGGGATCACCGCGATTTCCTGCTCCGGCGGCAGGCCGACGTAATCGAGCATCGCCCGCACGTATTGCTCGGTGGGCGGGATTACCGGCAGGCCGTCGGTGAGGCCCCTGGCGCACATGTCGCCGAACAGCGCGTAGATGTCGTCGGGCCCGTCGATCCTGGCTGAAGTCAGTGCGGTCAAATCAGATCCTCAATTCAAGCGCCAATTATAGGCGAAACGCCGGTGCCTATCGTTTCCCAAGCCGGGCGCATGCCGCCGCTGCCGCGGTTTCCGCTTCGGCGACTGCATCGGTAAGCATGCCGCCGTAGCCTGAGCGCACCGCGCCGGCGGCGAATACGCCCGCCATTGCGGTCTGCAGCGAGGTATCAGTGACCAGAAAACCGTCGGCATCGCGCTTGACTTCCGGTGGCGCGAAAGCGCAGTCCGGTGCGAGCCCGATATAGGCGAAAAGGCCGGCACATGGAATTTCGGTGGTCTGGCCGCTGCCCACGTTGCGCACCCGCACCTTGTTGACCATCTGCGCGCCGAGCACTTCCTCGGCGACGGTATTCCACACCGGGCGGATGTTGGCGCGCGCGGCGACGGCGTCGATCAGGTGCCGGCGCGCGCGGAATCTGGCCCCGCGGTGCACCAGGTGCACGCGTCTGCAGTAGTTGGCGAGCACCAGCGCTTCCTGCAAAGCGGAGTCGCCGCCACCGACCACCACCACGTCTTCGTCTTTGTACATCGGACCGTCGCAGTCCGCGCATTGCGAGACGCCCTTGTGCTCGAATTCCGCCTCGCCCGGGATGCCCAGGCGCTTGAGTTTCGCGCCGGAGGCGACGATCACGGCGCGCGCGCGATGCTGGCCGGCGTCGGTCACAACCGACAGAAAATCACCATCGCGCGCCAGCGCAGTCACGGTTTCGGAAAGCGTGGCGGCGCCGAGCTCGGTGATTTCCAGCATCAGGTTCGACGCCAGGTCGGTGCCCGAGACGTGTCCGCCCGGTGGCGCAGGGTCGAGTTCATTGATATTGATGACGAGGCCGCCGAACAGCAGCGCCTCGATGCTCGCGGTGGCGAGTCCCTGTTGCGTGGTGTGTTTGGCCGCCGTCAGGCCGGTGATGCCGGCGCCGATCACGATCACGTCGAAATTCGATGCGGACACGTTGCCCTCTCAGCGTTTGATATCAGGTAATGGCGCGCGCCGCTGCGCCTGCGGGTCGGGCTTGGCGGCGGGATTGGGCGCTACCGCGGCGGGTGCGGGCGGCGCGGTCGCGGCGCCCAGAATCGGCACGAAGTCTTTGCGCATTTTGCGCGCATCGCCGAGGCGCTGCGTGACACCGAGCCGGTCGAGGCACTCGAGGATCTCGATCGCGAGGCCGCGGCCGATGCCGCTCGCGTCGCGGAACTGCGCGGCAGTGAACTGCCCGCCGGGCGCGGCCTGCGCCACTGCCTGCGCGATCGCGGCGAGCTGGGCGAGAGTGGCGCGCGGATAAAAACGCTCGGGCGTCACGCGGATCACTTCGCCGGTGCGGCTTTTGCGGTGCAGGAAATCCTTGAGCATGGCCTCCTTGACGTTGGCGGCAGGCGCGAGCTCGCGCAGCGGCGGCACGTTGAAGCCGGCCGCATCGAGCACCGGCTTCACGCTTTGCCACATTTTGTCGTCGGCCGGGTTGGCGGTCGCAACATGCTGCGGCAGGCGCACGAGCGAACCGGAGACCTCGATTTTATGTTCGTCGGCAAGCTCGCGCAGCAGTGCACTGAAGGTCGTTGCGGCGAGCGCCGGTGCGAGCGCCTTGCGCTGGGCCTCGGCGTCCGCGCCGAGCGACTGCGGCGAGTCACGGTGAAATCGCGCCAAAGCCTCGAGCAGGCGTTGTTTGATCGCATGCACCGTCGCGCGCGGCAGCGCAACGCGTTGCTCCTTGCCGACGGTCACGGCGTCACCTTGGTGAACGAGCGGGTCGATGCGCTCGGGAGTCAGATTGAAGGTGCGCTCGAACTGCGCGAGGTCGATGCCCGCGGGCGAGCACGCCAGCAGCGCGGCCAGCGCCGCGCCGGGCTCGGCCTGCGCGAGCGCGGCAAGCTGGGCGGCGCGGGCTTCAGTATGGCGGCGCGCCGCCGGCGCAAACGGATCGATCACGGTGCCGCCGCCGATGGTATGCGCCGCCGACTGGTCGCGCACGATGAAGCGGTCGCCATGCAGCGCAGCCAGCGGCCGGTCGGCGATCAACTGCACCAGCGCCGAGGCGCCGGGCGCGATCGATGCGCCGCGCCGGCTCGAAATGCGCGCGGTAATGTCGGCAGTGCCGAGATGCAGATGCACCGGTGTCCAGTGTTTGAGCGGCTGGGCCTCGCTTGCGAGCACCTGCAGGCGGACGTCGAGGCGCTGGGTCGGCGCATGCACTGCCGGCGCCACCGCCCAGTCGCCGCGGCCGACCTGCGCAAGATCGACGCCGCCCAGATTGAGTGCGCAACGCTCGCCGGCGACCGCCTGCTGCGCGGCCCGGCCCTGTTTCTGGATTGCGCGCACGCGCACTTCGAGTCCGCGCGGCGACAGCATGAGTTTGTCGCCGCTTGCGATCACGCCGTTGAACACGGTGCCGGTGACGACGGTGCCGCTGCCGGCGACGGAGAACGCGCGGTCGATCGCGTAGCGGAAATGCCGGCCCGTATGTTCACGGTTGCTGTGCGCTTTCGCGGCAGCCGCGAGTTCGTCACGCAGCGCGGGAACGCCATCGCCGTTGGTCGCGGATACCGGCAATACCGATATCGATGCGAGCGCAGTCGGGGCGAGCAATGCGCGCACGGCGGCGGTGACTTCAGTGACGCGCTCCGGCGCGACGCGGTCGGTCTTGGTGATGACGGCGATGCCGCGCGTGACGTTGAGCAGATCGACGATGTGCAGATGCTCGATGGTTTGCGGCATCACGCCATCGTCCGCGGCGACGATCAGCATCACGTAATCGATGCCGCACACGCCGGCCAGCATGTTGCGGATGAAACGCTCGTGGCCGGGCACGTCAACGAAACCGATGGTATCGCCGTCGGCAAGCTTCCAGTATGCGAAGCCGAGGTCGATCGAAATGCCGCGCGCTTTCTCTTCCGGCAGCCGGTCGGTGTCGACGCCGGTCAGCGCCTTCACCAGCGTGGTTTTGCCGTGATCGATGTGGCCTGCGGTTGCGACTATCATGATTTTGTCTTGAAAGCCTCGACGCAAAGACGCAAAGACGCGAAGAAAATCGAGAACAGGAACAGGGGAGGAAATAACATCAATGCTCTTCTTTGCGCCTTGGCGTCTTTGCGTCCAGGTTTTCTCGTACCTTCAATCGGGCGAGTTGGGCGATGAAGCCCGCTTCGTCATCGAGGCAGCGCAAATCGAGGATGAACGCGCCGTCCTTGACGCGGCCGATGACCGGCACCGGCAACGCGCGAAACGCATCGGCGATCGCAGCTGCGGCCGTGCCCCTGCGCTTGGCGCGGGGCGTCAGCGCGATGCCGGCGCTCGGCAATGCATCGACCGGCAGCGCGCCGCTGCCGATCTGGCTAGCGCAGGCGATAATTTGCGCGTCGGCGCAGCGGGCGACCGCCGCTGCGATTGCAGGCAGCACGCGCCGGGCTTGCGCTTCAATCTCCACCTGCGCACGCGTCAGCAGTCGCAGCGTCGGCAGCTCGCGCGCAACGCGTTCGGGGTCGGCGTAGAGCCGCAAGGTCGCCTCGAGCGCGGCGAGCGTGACCTTGTCGACGCGCAGCGCGCGTTTCATCGGATTCTTGCGTATCTTCGCGATCAGCGCCGCGTTGCCGACGATCAGCCCGCACTGCGGGCCGCCGAGCAGCTTGTCGCCGCTGAAGGTCACGACATCGGCGCCGTTGGCAATGGTCTCGCGCGGCGTCGGTTCGTGCGGCAGCCCGTAGCGCTCGAGATCGACGAGCGTGCCGCTGCCGAGGTCGACGATAAACGGCAGTTCGTGCGCACGCGCGATTGCGGCAAGCTCCGTTTCCGGCACGCTCGCGGTGAAACCCTGGATCGCGTAATTGCTGGCATGCACTTTCATGATCGCGGCGGTGCGCGCGTTGATTGCACCGGTGTAATCCTTGGCATGGGTGCGGTTGGTAGTGCCGACTTCGCGCAAACGGCAGCCGGCGCGCGCCATGATGTCGGGAATGCGGAACGCGCCGCCGATCTCGATCAACTCGCCGCGCGACACAACCACTTCGCGGCGCAGCGCGAGCGTGTTGAGCGCGAGGTAGACCGCCGCGGCGTTGTTGTTGACGACGAGCGCGGCTGCGGCGCCGGTCAGGCGCTTGAGCCACGCTTCGACGTGGCTATCGCGCTCGCCGCGCGCGCCGCCGTCGAGATCGTATTCGAGGTTGACTGCGCGCGTCATCGCCGTAACCGCGGCTTCAACGGCGGCGCGGGGCAGCAGCGCGCGGCCGAGATTGGTGTGCAGCACGGTGCCGGTCAGGTTGAATACCGGCTTGAGCGACGCGCTGGTCGCGGCGCGCAGCCGCGCGCTGCAAGTCGCGAGCAGCGAGTCTTCATCGAGGGATGCGGCGCCATCGCTGTTGAGCAGCGCGCGCTGCTCATCGAGCACGGCACGGATGGTTTCTACGACAAGCGGGCGGCCATACTCGGCGATCAGGACGCCGGCGGGGTCAAGTTTGAGCAGCCGGTCGACCGATGGAATCGCGCGACGCGCGGTGGCGGCGGGATTCAGCATGGCGGCAGGCAGCCGCGGTGGAGCGGGCGCCACGACGGGCGCGACTGCGGATTGAATGTGGAAGACGACATCCTGCGGCTTTCACTGCATGGCGGAACCGCCAGTTTAGCGCAATTGTGCGGTGGCTGGAGTTGCGGAGGCCTCACGGCTCCATACGCTGGATACCGCCGCGCGCGGCCTCAATTGCGCCGGGGGCTGGTATTCATTTCGCGGCCGGCTAAATTCCCCGGATCACCCGCGTTTGCGGCATTCCCGCGCCGATGTAAACGTTCTGCGGGCCGGGTCCGCCGGCGACCGCGATGTAAATTTCGTCGGGGCTGCGTGCGCGCCACACGGTTTCAGCGTCGCCGCGTCCGGCGCCTCGCTCGGTGGAGGCGAAAGCTTCGGCGAAATGAGAGACCGGCAGCCGCGCGAGTTCCCACAGGCGTTGCTGGATGTCGCACTTGGTGAGCCCGGCCTCGTGCAGCGATTGCGCATGATTGACGCCGAGCAGCAGCAGCACGCCGTCGCCGCCGCCGTACATCGGCGGCATGTTGGTCGCGATCTGGCGCAGGATCTCCGCGGGGCCGACGCCTTCGCCGCCGGAGATGTTGCAGAAGTTGGAGGCCTTGAACACGGTGACCGTGCTGTCCCCGCGCTTGAAGCCGCGGTCGACATGGAACGGCGTCCACGGATTTTCTTCCTCGTTCTCGCCGCAGATATACGAATAGCGCAGCGGCGAGCCGAAGCTCGTCTTCGAATAGACGCCGGGCAGGGCGCCGCCGCCGTTGATCAGGATCAGGCGGACCGCGCGGCCGATGGTCGAGTTCGCGCGCCAGCCGGGACCCAGGCAGCCGGTGCCGTAGTTGATTTCGAGCCGCTTGCGCACCGGGCCGTTCACCAGCAGGAACGGCGTCATCGGGTTGGTGGTGACCTGCATCAACTCCAGCGGATACGTCGGGTCGGTGAGTCCTTCGACCGCGGCGATCAGCACCGGCATGTACTCCGGACGGCAGCCCGCCATGATGGCGTTCACCGCGATCACCTCGACCGTCGCGCGGCCCTTGCGGGGCGGCAGAACGGCGATCAGGTCGCCGGCCTTGCGGCCCGAGACGGCGACGAACTGCTGCACCGCTTCCGGCGTGGCCGGGATGATCGGCAGGCCGTCGGTCCAGCCCTGCTCGTAGGCATGTTCGTAACTGCGCGTCAGCAGTTCAGCGACCGACTCGCCCGCAAGTTGTACTTGCGCTTGTATCATCGGCGGAGTCCCTTCCTATACGGGTATCGTGGAACGAGCGACGCCCTGCGGGTGGATCTGTTTGACGACGTCCTTCATGCGGGCCTGGATTTCGGCCGGCGGCAGCGTGAGGCCGTCGATCACGGTCTGGATCATCGCTTCGGCGCGCGGGCGCAGCGCCTCGGGCTCGAGCTGGCGGATCGGGTTGGGGGTTTCCGCGATCACGACGTAGGGAAACCCCTGCGTCGACGACATACGGCGCGCGAATTTCGAGAAGGTGTCCGTGACCACCATCACCGTGGGGATGCCGAGTTCTTCGAGGGCGGGCGTGACGTGGCTACACCACGTCGTGCACGACCCTCAGTCGCCGCTCGCGGTAATGACAACGTCGACGCGCCCGACCAGGCTGTCGAGTTGTTCTTTCATGGTGTCGAGCAGTTTGCCCGCGCGCAGCGGCAGCTCGCGCACCGGCTGCTCGATGATCACCGCTTTCAGGCGGTAGCGCTCCTGCAGCAGGTCGCCGAGCGACCGCAGGATGTGGATCGCCGACGGGCGCCAGTTGGGCAGCAGGCCCACGACCTTGCCGTCGAGCGTGGCGGGACGGGGGGCAAGCTTGCTCGCGTCGGAGATTTCGTCGAGATACGTCGCCAGCGGGGAAAGCATGGTCAAACCGAGGGCAGCCATGGGTGTTCCTTTCATCCGGGGAAGCGGCAATGCTAAGAAGCCCCGACTGTTTAGTCAATACATCGCTGCAGGATTGATGAATCCGGAATAACGTAAAGCAAGCCGACTCACGCAATGCGTGTCAAAGTGCCTGCACAACTGCTGCGCTTGCCTGCACTATATTGCATGCATCGGTGCTTCGATGCCCGCGTCCGCCTGCGCCCGCTTTAAGCGCATGCAATAAACAAACCTCGTCGCGCGAGGTTTTTTGTGCGCTTCAAATCCTTATTCCCATAGCCTTTCAGGCAGCGGCAGGCCGGCGAGATCCTCAGCGGTCAGACGGCCGTCGGGCTCGATGCCGAAGCGCTCGAGCACGGCGATCAACTGGCGCGCGTGCTGCGCCGAGTGCCAGGTCGAGCGCTCGTAGAGCATGTATATCGGCTGCATGCCGAAGAAAGTCTTCACTTTCTGCTGGCATGATTTGTCGGCAAGCTCGTCCCACCATTTTTGCAGCCGCGCAATGACGGTATCACCGTAACGCGCGATCTCGTCACCGCTCACGAAAGTGCCGTCCCTGGGCGGAATGTTGGCGAGCTGTACCGCGTATTCGACGCCGTCGACCGCGGTTTCGAGGAAAGCCTCGCCGATGCGGAACACGTGGTGGCCCATCAGACGGATCGAGCGGTCGCGGTTATCGATCACCTTTTCGTTCAGGCGCTCGTTTGGCATCTGGCGGAGGTAGCGCTGCACGGCGCGCAGCACGAGGACCCATTTCTTGATCAATTGCTCGGGCGGCAGCGGCTTATGACCGGTGCCCTGCAGGCCGACGAACTCGGCGACGTCCTCGAGGTTCTGCCCGAATACGAACTGCCCGCCGCGGGCCACGACCGGCACATTGCGCACGCCGAGCGCGAGGAGCTTTTCGCGCCCGCCGGCGTCATTGAGCACGTCGATCGCGACGAAATCGATGCTTTTTTTCGAAAGAAACTCTTTCGCTCGGAGGCAGCTGCTTCACCCGGGCTGGGTGAACAGGATGAACTTGTCGGCGACGGAGCCCATGTATGCGTTATAGACGGGGAGAGCATGCAGCCTACTACCCGCAGCGCCGGCGCGTCAAGCAATCATGGCCGGGCAGCTTGTGTCGGACATGACGTCGTCGCGGCGGGAAAGGAACAATTGATCGAATGATATAATTTTCACCTTGTCACGACCCGAGGAAGCGGATAACAGATGAAGTTGATTGCAAGCCCGACCAGCCCGTTCAGCCGCAAAGTACGCATCGTGCTGGCGGAAAAGCGCATTGATTACGATTTTGTGGTTGATCACCCCGGCGATGCCGCGACGCACGTTCCCGAATACAACCCGCTCGGCAAGATTCCGGTGCTGGTGCTCGATGACGAGACCACGCTGTTCGACTCGCGCGTAATCGTCGAGCACCTCGACAACGCGAGCCCGGTGGCGCGGCTGATTCCGGACGATACGCGCCACCGCATCCAGGTGCGGCGCTGGGAAGCGCTTGCCGACGGCTGTACCGACGCCGCGGTCCTGATCGTAATGGAAAAGCGGCGGCCGGCTGGCAAGCAAAGCGGGGAATGGATCGCGCGCCAGCAGGGCAAGATCGACCGCGCGCTGAAGGCGATGTCGGAAGAACTCGGAACCAGGCCGTGGTGCAGCGGCGACCTTTACAACCTGTCCGATATTGCGGTCGGCTGTGCCCTGGGTTTTCTTGACCTGCGCCTGCCCGATCTCAACTGGCGCAGGCTTTACCCGAACCTCGCCAAGCTGTTCGAAAAATTGCTGCAACGCGCGCCGTTCAAGGACACGGCACCGCCAAAGAGCTAGGATTGAGGAGCGAGGATTGAGGAGTAAGGGGGCAGGCGCGCATGGCGCGCGGTATTGGAAATTCAATCCTCAATCCTGATAACTCAATCCTACTGAATTATTCCTCCTCCGAGGCACACCCGGCTTTCGTAGATCACCACTGACTGGCCGGGCGTCACTGCCCACTGCGGTTCCGCGAATTCGATGTCGCAGCTGTCGGCAGCGACGCGCGCGATGGTGCACGGCGCGTCTTTTTGCCGGTAGCGCGTTTTCGCGCCGTAGACCCATTTGCAGTGCGCGGGCGAGCCGCTGATCCAGTTGAGATCGATGCCGGTCAGCGTGTTTTTCAGCAGCGCGTCGTTATCATGGCCCTGCACCACCAGCAGGCGGTTATTGGGGATATCCTTCGCCGCGACATACCAGGCGTCGCCGTCACCGTCGCGTTGCCCGCCGATGCCGAGTCCCTGGCGTTGCCCGATGGTGTAGAACGTGAGCCCCATGTGGCGGCCGACCATGCGCCCGTCGAGCGTCCAGATCTCGCCGGGGTCGGCCGGTAGATAGCGGTTCAGGAATTCGCGGAACGGCCGCTCGCCGATGAAGCAGATGCCGGTCGAGTCCTTTTTGTCGTGGTTAGGCAGCCCCGCCTGGCGCGCGATGTCGCGCACTTCGCGCTTGTAAAGCATGCCGAGCGGGAACATCGTTTTCGACAGTTGCGCCTGGTTGAGCCGGTACAGAAAATAGCTCTGGTCCTTGGTGCCGTCCTCGGCCTTCAGCAGCTGAAACAGCCCGTCGACTTCACGCACCCGCGCATAATGGCCGGTCGCGATGCGCCCGGCGCCCATCGCCAGCGCGTGGTCGAGAAACGAGCGGAACTTGATTTCGGCGTTGCACAGCACGTCCGGATTCGGCGTGCGGCCGGCCTGGAATTCGCGCAGGAATTCGCTGAATACGCGCTCCTTGTATGCGGCGGAAAAATTGACGGCCTCGATCCCGATGCCGATTTTGTCGGCCACCGATACCGCGTCGATCAGGTCCTGGCGCGAGTTGCAGTATTGCTCATCGTCATCGTCTTCCCAGTTCTTCATGAACAGGCCGACGACATCGAACCCCTGCTCTTTGAGCAGCCAGGCGGCGACCGAGGAATCAACCCCGCCCGACATGCCGACGACTATGCGTTGCCTGGCCATCGTGGATCAGTTGCAGCAAGTAATGAGTTCGGGTGTTGCGCGGATTACGCCGGTAACCGGCGACCCGTCGAGCCCGCGGTGCCCGGCCGGCTGGTTAAACAACGCGCCACGCGCGGTTTCCCCTTCAACCAGCAGGAACCTGCCATCGCGTTCGATCACCGCGGCAACCGTCACAGTGGTCTTCCAAATGGTGTCATTAGCGTTAATGGCGCCATTTTAACGGTTGGCGTAGCCCCGCTCAAAGTGCTGATGTTTTGATGGCATAATTACGGATCAAGGTCGGCCAGCCCGGGCTGCCTGCGTAAACCAAACCGTAATCCGATGTCAGATAGTCGCGAATATTCGCGTCTCGCCGGCCAGCATCGGCCGCCGCCGGTGCTGTTGCTTGCGCTGCTTTTTTCGCTCGCGGTGCACGCCGCTGCCGGCGGCCTGCTGTTCAACAACTGGCGGTGGTTGCCAGCCGAGTTGCCGCAACCGCTGACGGTGACGCTCGAAGCCGCACCTCCATCGCTGATCGGGAGTACGCCGCCGCAGGCCGAACGTAATCCTGTGCCGCGCGTGGCGAGCAACCGTGTTGTGCCGGTGCAGCCCGTGCACCATGTGCCCGCTCCCGGGCCGACCGTCATGGAACGCGTTGAAGCAGCACTGCCGGCCGTCACGCCCGCACCGGAAAATGCGCCCGCGCCGACGCTCGTCGCCACAGCTCCGGCCGCGATGAATGCACCGCGCCGTGCCGATGCGATCGAGCCGCCGCATTTCAATGTTGCTTATTTGAACAATCCGCGGCCTGCTTATCCGCCAATTGCGCGCAAACTCGGGCTCGAAGGCCTGGTGGTGCTGCGCGTGCAGGTCAGCGCTGCCGGGGCGCCCGAGCAGGTTGCGGTGACGCGGACATCGGGTGCGCCGGTGCTCGACGAGGCGGCGCTGAAGGCGGTGCAGGGCTGGACGTTCGTGCCGGCGCGGCGTGGCGATACCCCGGTGGCACATGTGGTCGACGTGCCGGTCCGCTTCCAGCTCAGGAATTAGTTGTATTCTGACCGTGCCTTGGCGTTAGCGGGACCACACGCCAAAAAAAAGCAGGGCCGTAGCCCTGCCTTTTCCTGAAAAACAGAAAGATTACTTCTTGGGAGCGGGTTTACATGCAGCGTTGTCTTTGTTTTTCGGGTCCTTGCAGTTCACCTTCGGCGCGTCTTTTTTCGCTTCTTTGTCGGCGGCGAGCACAGCGGTCGTACCGAACGCGAACATAACAGCAACGATAGCAGCAAGTAGTTTGCTCATGTTTTTTCCTCTGATGAAGGTTGATTTTTTGAAATCCGACCGGTTTAGGGTCACCGTTTTTAACGTGTTGGTCAAAAAATCGTTGACAAAAGTATCAATTTCGAATGGGGTTTTCAAGCTAAATCCATGATTTTTAAAAATAAATTACTTGTGCCGCTGAAAATCACAGGCTTATAAAACAAAAAAGCAGGGAGCGACCCTGCTTTTTTGAGCGTTATAGGCAGCAGAGTACAGAAAAACGCCCCCGCGCGTGAGGGGGCGTTGGTTGCCAATGGGTGCTGTCAGGCCGCGATCGCGGTCTTGCTGTCGGCGTTGCCCTTGGTGATCCAATCGTAGGCGGGCAGGGTCAGGAACTCGACGTAATCACCGGTCGTAAGCTGATCGAAGAGCTGCACCGCATCTTCATATTTGCCGGCTTGCCACGCTTCGTCGCCGAGATGCGTTTTCACTTTCGGCAACTCTTCGGCGAGCAGTCTGCGAAAGAGCTCCACCGTGACTTTGCGGCCGTCGTCGAGCACGCCTTTCGGACTGCGCATCCATTGCCAGATTTGCGAGCGCGAAATCTCGGCGGTGGCGGCGTCTTCCATCAGGTTGAATACCGGCACACAACCGTTGCCCGCGAGCCACGCGCCCAGATACTGGATGCCGACGGAGATGTTGTTGCGCAAGCCTGCTTCGGTGATCGGCTTTTCGGGCTGGAAATCGAGCAGGTCATGCACCGTGTAGTTCACGTCCGGACGCTGTTTCGAGTACTGATTCGGACCCGGCATGTAGTGGTCGAACACAGCTTTCGCGATCGGCACCAGCGCCGGATGCGCGACCCAGGTGCCGTCGCAGCCATCGGTCGCCTCGCGGATTTTGTCGTGGCGCACTTTCTCGAGGGCGGCTGCGTTGGCGACCGGATCGTTCTTGATCGGGATCTGCGCCGCCATGCCGCCCATCGCAGGGGCGTTCCTGCGGTGGCAGGCCTTGACCAGCGTCAGGGCGTAGGCGCGCATGAACGGCGCGGTCATTGTCACCTGCGAGCGGTCGGCGAGGCAGAAATTCGGATTCGAGCGGAATTTCTTGATGCACGAGAAGATATAGTCCCAGCGGCCGATGTTGAGCCCCGCCGAGTGCTCGCGCAACTCCCACAGGAATTCATCCATCTCGAACGCAGCAAGTACGGTTTCGATCAGCGCAGTGGCCTTGATAGAGCCGCGTTTGACGCTGAGTTCGTCCTGCGCCAGGTTGAAGATATCGTTCCACAGGCGCGCTTCGAGGTGCGACTCCAATTTCGGCAGGTAGAAGTAAGGGCCGGTGCCGCGCGCGAGTGTTTCCTTGGCGTTGTGGAAAAAGTAGAGCGCAAAATCGAAAATGCCGCCGGCGACGGGTTTACCGTCGATCAGCACGTGCTTCTCATCAAGGTGCCAGCCGCGCGGGCGCGGCATGAGCACCGCGACTTTGTCGTTCAGCCGGTATTGCTTGCCGTTTTGTTCCAGAGTAATGGTGCGGCTGACCGCGTCGCGAAGGTTGATCTGCCCGTCGATCATGTTGTCCCACGTCGGGCAGTTGGCGTCCTCGAAATCGGCCATGAAGACGGAGGCGCCGCAGTTCAACGCGTTGATCACCATTTTGCGGTCGGTCGGGCCCGTGATTTCGACACGGCGGTCGAGCAGGTCGGCGGGTTGCGGTGCGACGGTCCACTCCGATTCGCGGATTTTTGTTGTTTCCGGCAAAAAGTCGGGCAGATTGCCGGCATCGAATTCCTTCTGGCGCACGGCGCGCTTCGCGAGCAGTTCCTGCCGGCGGCTATCGAACGTGCGATGCAGCCTGGCGACGAACGCCAAGGCTTGCGGCGTCAGGATTTCGGCGTACTGTGGCGTGATTCTGCCGAGCACCTCGACACCCGACGAAAACGAAACATTCTGTTTCATGCGAAGAGCTCCTTAGTCGGCAGAAAAGAGTTTGGGAGTGTCCATTTCATGGCTGATTCGCCCGCCTGAAACGCACGTCCTGCCGGTACGGAAACGCGTCTTCGACAACGCAGGCGAAAGACCACACAGGTCAGCGCACGGCGGCGACTTTGGGTGGCGCATCTTGGAACTGCGCTTCTTCGGTGGATCCCGACAAGGCCGTGGTCGAAGACTGTTGGCCCTGGACGATCTGCGTCACGGCGTCAAAATAGCCGGCGCCGACCTCGCGCTGGTGCCGTGTCGCCGTGTAGCCAAGCTTCTCGGCGGCAAACTCGGCGTCCTGCAGGCGCACGTACGCGCCCATCTGTTCGTGCACATAGCCGGTTGCCAACTCGAACATACTGTAGTTGAGCGCGTGGAAACCGGCGAGTGTAACGAACTGGAACTTGTAGCCCATTGCGCCAAGTTCGCGCTGAAATTTTGCAATCGTCGTGGCGTCGAGGTTCTTGCGCCAGTTGAAAGACGGCGAGCAGTTGTAGGCGAGCATCTTGTTGGGATAGATCTTGCGGATCGCCTCGGCGTACTTCTTGGCGAAACCAAGATCGGGTGTCCCGGTCTCGCACCAGATCATGTCTGCATAAGGCGCATACGCAAGACCGCGCGACACCGCTTGGTCGAAGCCCGCACGCACGCGGTAATAGCCTTCCGCCGTGCGCTCGCCGGTGATGAACGGTTTGTCGTTTTCGTCGACGTCACTGGTGACGAGCGTCGCGGCTTCAGCGTCCGTGCGCGCAAGCAACAGGGTGGGCACGCCCATGACGTCCGCCGCGAGCCGCGCAGCGCAAAGTTTTTGCACCGCTTCCTGCGTGGACACGAGCACTTTTCCGCCCATGTGGCCACATTTCTTGACGGACGACAACTGGTCCTCGAAGTGCACGCCCGCCGCGCCGGCCTCGATCATCGCCTTCATCAGCTCGTGTGCGTTCAGCACACCGCCGAATCCCGACTCCGCGTCGGCCACGATCGGCGCAAACCAGTCCACCGCATCGTCGTCCTCGGCGTGATGCAGTTGGTCGGCACGCATGAGAGCGTTGTTGATCCGGCGCACCACGCTGGGCACGCTCGATACCGAGTACAGCGATTGGTCGGGATACATCTGGCACGAGTCGTTTCCGTCCGCCGCAACCTGCCAGCCCGACAGGTAGATGGCCTGCAATCCCGCCTTCACCTGCTGCATCGCCTGATTGCCGGTCAGTGCGCCAAGCGTGTTTACGTAAGGCCTGGTGGTAAGCAACCGCCACAGCTTCTCGGCGCCGCGGTGGGCCAGGGTATGTTCGATGACCAACGATCCGCGGAGGCGAAATACGTCCGCGGCCGTATAGTCGCGCTTGACGTCGCGCCAGCGCGGGTTCTCTTCCCAGTCATCCTTGATCGCTTCGATCGCAGACGCGTGCTTGCTAGCACTCTTGATCATGCCAATCTCCTTCGTTGTGGAAGTGGGCAAGCGCACCCTAATGCAGGAATTGTGTGAATTCCACATAATAAAAGTTTACAATGTCAACTTTACACAATTCGGCTTCTATGACTTCACAAGGTCATTTTTACTGAAGGAACGAAAAATGGAACGAATCATCAGGAACAACCACTTCCTCGGAGCGAAGCTGCGGACCCTGCGAAAAGAGCACCGGATTACGCTCGACGATCTATCTGCGCGCTGCGCCCAGATTGATCCACAGTCTGCACCGTCGGTGTCCTACCTCAGCATGATTGAAAGTGGGCGCCGGAGTCCGTCTCAGGGAGTGCTTGCCCTGATCGCGAGCGTCTTCCAGCGCAAACCAATGTGGTTTCTCGATCATAACGCGGAGTTCGCGCCGGTAAGTCGCGAAAAGGCGGCGGGTGGCGCGGCACGGATTCCTTTTGAGCCCTCGTTTCTATTCTCCAAGAACCTGCTGCAGGCCGCGATTCCCGAGCTTTTGTCGCAGACGGGGACCACGGGAGGACAGTTCGCGCATCTGTTGATTCGCGCGCATCAGGAAATATCGCGCAACGAATATCCCGATTTGGAACGTGCCGCCGAAAAGGTCGGCAAGCGGGCGTTCCCGCTCAAGGTCGATGATCTGATGGCGCTCTGTATGCGCCATGGACTTGAGATTCGCTGGTTCGAGCGCAAGCCGGTGCTTGCACGTGACAATGACCACGAGGTGCGAAGCGTGGTTCGGTCCTTTTTCGATCCTCCCGGCACCGTTTATCTGAATAAGGCCTTGCAGTCGGATACGGCGCGTCTGAAGTTCGATCTGGCGTCTCACATCGGGCATAAAGTGCTGCATGGAGGAGACGGCCTGAAATCGCCTCACGCCACGGGAGGTGATATGGGTGGAAGCCCGGACAGCGGCTCACCCTTTCACGCCGGCATCGAGGCAAGGGATGTTCTGCTTGCGTGGAGAGACTTCGAATGCAGTTTCTTCGCCGGCGCACTGCTCTGTCCGAAAGTGCCGTTCCGCCGCTTCCTGATGAGAGAACGATATCGGATTGAGGCAAGACGAGCACTCGATCTTACACCAGCAGTCATTATGCGGCGGATGACAAAGGTGTCCCCCTATCCGTATTGGCACTTTTTTGACGCGACTGCGCCGGGGCACTTCCGCGCCGTGTATCGGGGCAATGGCATCCCACTACCTTGGGGCAACATGACGCAGGCTACAGACCCCTGCCCGCATTGGGCTGTGTTCCGCATGATCGGCAATGCCCAGAACGACTCGAATTCGCAGATTTCCGTCCTTAGAGAGAACGATCGGTGGCAACTCTACTGTTGTCACACTCTTCGCACCCGTGATATGGCGGGGAACCCCCACGTACTATCGGTAGGAATCGACCTGGTGCCTGCGCTCTCCTCAAACGAGGCCAACGGAACTCAGATTGTGGATAGCATCGGAGAAAGCTGCTTTCGGAAAGGCGGCCAGGCGAGGATAGGTCGCCCTGCAGCAGAGGCCATTCGCGCAGTAGCCAATATTCTCAGCATCGCCTGGGTTGAGGAGTCCCTGGAGCAACCTGCTCGCATAATCTGCCCTCGCAGTTCACGTTGTCCGCGCCAGGGACAATGCGACGTGGCTCCGGCGACTCGCGCTCGAGACATTACTGACGTCAAACGGGAGATACTCACTACAACGAGATAGCGGCTTCCGCCAAGCCGCTTTGAGCGGGTTGCGTCCCGCTGCCGCGGGCGTTGTTGCCGGACGATGCTCTGATCGGACTCCCAGCGCGGGAAAGCGCCTACTTGCCCCAGGGCTTGATCGCGTCCTTGAGCTTGTTGTACCCGTCGATGTAGCGGGGCCGCTTGCCGCCATAGATCCTGTCGAATGTCGCCAGCTGCGCGTCCAGCCAGCGAGCCAGTTCGGTATTGCCCGGATTGGCGGCCTTGTATGCCTCGTTGATCAGGACGAAGTGGATCCTCGGATCGTAGGGCTGCTTCTCGCCGCCGACCGTTTCATCCCCGGCCAGCAGGCGCAGGAGCATCGCGTCGGCGGACCCCAGCGTCTGTTCGAAGATCGGTTCGCCGGTGACGCGATACATGATGCTCGTCATGTCGTGCCCGCTCTTCATGGTGAAGCCCATATCGGCCCAGACCTTCTTCATGTCCGCGCCCGCCTTGACGTGATCGAGGACCATTTGCCCCCAGTTACGCAACACTTCTGGCGCGTCCGCCATGAGGTCCGTCAATCGGTCGCCGTCGAGGTCTGTCGCATAGACGATGACCTTGCGCTGCCGGATCATGTCATGCAGCAGCAAACCGAAGTTGGTGTCGGAGATGTGTTCGTAAATTTCTCCGCCCCAGTTCTCCATGCCGGCCTTGAAATCCTTGGGCAGCAGGGCGACGATCGCATCGACGTTCGCTTTTTGTTCTTCGTAGGCGTCGACCGTATATTTTCGTTTGAGCTGGAACTTCGTGCCCTGCAACAACCACCGCATGATGCCTGCGTTGACGGTGTCTTCCTGGGCCTGGGTCGGCTTGGTGGCGACGCGCCCGATCTGACCGGTCTCATGCACGGTCTTCAGGAACAGACGCGCCGCGTAGGCCATCCGCACTCCCGGGGTATTCATCTCGGAGTGGATGTTGCCGGTACCGCGATCGACGTTGAATTTCTTCTTGTCCTGGGAATAGGGCAGGCCGGGCATGAAACGAATGCTGGTGATCGTTCCATAGGGCCGGACGTTGCAATAGACACCGGCCGCAGTGCGCAGCGGCGCGTTGGCGGACTTGCCCGCGACGACAACCTTCCTGCCGTTTTCATTGACCATGAAGTCGCCGGCGGTGGACCATTTCAACGCCGTGTACTCGAGCTTGCCGAACCATTCGAGCGAGATCAGTTTCGTATCGTGCCGAAACTGCGCCATCATGGGCACGCCGAGGAACGGCAATCCCAGCACATCGAGCGCCATCAGCGTGCCGTTGAGCGCAAACATGTCGGTGAACGCGTGCGCGACCGGCTTGACGTTGCCGTGTTGGTTTCCGCCTTCCCAGATGACCGCATCGGAAAATCCGCGTGGCTGAATCCTGGATCGCTTGTATATGCTGTCCAGCAGCTTGAACAGATCGCCGCTCTGTTCTACCTGCGCGATTTTCAGCAGATCGAGTCTTTCAGGCATGATTCTCAGTCTCCGTTCGAATGCGGCAGGTCAGGTGATCGGCGTGTTACGGCGATATTTCGGGGCGTACCGAAAGGTTCTTCGAGCAGGTTCGCAAGGTCTGCGCCCGCTACGGTTTTCATGGTGGTCCGTGTCGGGATTATCTCATTTATTGCGTTTCGCATAAACGACCATCGACGCCGAGCTCAAGCGCCGCATGCACTGAGCGCGCGGGCCGGCGGCATGGTTTCAGTGCGCCGACCGGCCGCCGATAGCGCAAAAAAAAAAGCCCGTCCGGCGGATGCCGGGCGGGCTTTTATTTAAGGTATTCTGGGATGCGCCGTGTTGTCAGGCGGCCTGAATATTGGACGCCTGCTTGCCTTTGGGACCCTGGGTCACTTCGAATGAAACTTTCTGGCCTTCCTTGAGGGTCTTGAACCCGCCCATCTGGATTGCCGAGAAATGCGCGAACAGATCTTCACTGCCGTCGTCCGGCGTAATGAAGCCATAACCCTTCGCATCGTTGAACCATTTCACAGTACCTGTTGCCATATTGCAGTTCCTCGCTAACTAAAAAATTACCGGAAAAAGTTTCCGGAGACTGTTTGAGTTTCAAGGACGCGCATACGGCAAAACGGCCAAACCGGTACTGCGATCAAGCTTGAAGCCAAACACCTTTTGGCTTTCTAGGCTATTTGCCGGGGGAAGTCAAGTATTTGTCAAAAAAAGACCGCGTTTACCACTTGAAAAATCTGGGATTATAGTCAAAATAACCACTGGTAGCGGGCAGGCGGAACGGTGGTGCGGAGCATGGCGACACGGCATCGCGAAGACACGGTGGTGGAGGCGAAAAAGGCCAAGGTCAAATCGCCCCCAATGTTCAAGGTTTTGCTGCTCAACGACGATTACACTCCCATGGATTTTGTAGTCGTGGTGCTGCAAAAGTTTTTTTCCATCGGCCGCGAG
Source organism: Betaproteobacteria bacterium (assembly GCA_023266235.1). GTDB lineage: Bacteria > Pseudomonadota > Gammaproteobacteria > Burkholderiales > SG8-41 > PALSA-1004. Next base: position 14,679 of record JAHFRL010000030.1, on the reverse strand, counting down.
AAGGCGACTCAAATTATGCTCAAGGTTCATCGCGAAGGTGCCGGAGTCTGCGGCGTTTACCCGCGCGACGTGGCGGCGACCAAGGTCGAGCAGGTGATTGCGTTCGCCCGCCAGCATCAACACCCACTGCGCTGCGTGATGGAGGCAAACTGATGATTGCCCAGGAACTCGAAGTCAGCCTGCACATGGCGTTCATGGAAGCGCGCCAGAAACGGCATGAATTTATCACCGTCGAACACCTGCTGCTGGCGCTGCTCGATAACCCGTCCGCCTCCGAGGTCCTCAAGGCCTGCGCGGCCGAGGTCGACGACTTGCGCAAGCTGCTGTCGGAATTCGTCACCGAACATACGCCGATCCTGACCACCGACGACACCGACACTCAGCCGACGCTCGGTTTCCAGCGCGTGATTCAGCGCGCGATCCTGCACGTGCAGTCCTCCGGCAAGAAGGAAGTGACCGGCGCCAACGTGCTGGTCGCGATTTTCGGCGAGAAGGATTCGCACGCGGTATATTTCCTGCACCAGAAGGGCATTACCCGGCTCGACGTCGTCAACTTCATCTCGCACGGCATCAGCAAGGTGCCGCAGGCGGCGCCGGGGAAGGGCGAGGGCGAAGCCGAATCAGAGCAGGAGCAGTCCGCAGGTGGCGCGCTCGAGAACTACACGCTGAACCTGAACGCACTCGCGCTGTCCGGCAAGATCGACCCGCTGATCGGGCGCGAGCGCGAGCTCGAGCGCGTGGTGCAGACACTCTGCCGCCGCCGCAAGAACAATCCGCTGCTGGTCGGCGAGGCCGGCGTCGGCAAGACCGCGATCGCCGAAGGCCTCGCGCGCCGCATCGTTGAAGGCGACGTGCCCGAGATTCTCGCCAAGTGCAACGTTTTCGCGCTCGACATGGGCGCGCTTCTGGCCGGCACCAAATACCGCGGCGACTTCGAGCAGCGCCTGAAGGCGGTGTTGAAGCAGCTCGTCGACAACCCGCATGCCATCCTGTTCATCGACGAAATCCACACCCTGATCGGCGCCGGCGCCGCCTCGGGCGGCACGCTCGATGCGTCCAACCTGCTCAAGCCTGCGTTGCAGACCGGGCAGCTGAAGTGCATCGGCGCCACCACCTACCAGGAATTCCGCGGCGTTTTTGAAAAAGACCACGCGCTATCGCGCCGCTTCCAGAAAATCGACGTGGCCGAGCCTTCGATCGAGGAGACGGTGTCGATCCTGCGCGGCCTCAAAACGCGCTTCGAGGCGCACCACGGCATCAAGTACGCCGCTTCGGCGCTGACTTCGGCGGCGGAGCTGGCGGCGCGCTACATCAACGACCGGCATCTGCCCGACAAGGCGATCGACGTGATCGACGAAGCGGGCGCGGCGCAGCGCATCCTGCCTAAATCCAAGCAGAAGAAGGTGATCACCAAGCACGAGATCGAGGAAATCGTCGCCAAGATCGCGCGCGTGCCGGCGCAGAGCGTGAGCTCCGACGACCGCTCGCAGCTGAAGAATCTCGACCACAACCTGAAAGCGGTGGTGTTCGGCCAGGAGCGGGCGATTGACGCGCTGTCCTCCGCGATCAAGATGGGCAGAAGCGGTCTCGGCAATCCGCAAAAGCCGACCGGCAGCTTCCTGTTTTCGGGCCCGACCGGGGTGGGCAAGACCGAAGTCGCGCGCCAGCTCGCCTACATCATGGGTGTGGAGCTGGTCCGTTTCGACATGTCGGAATACATGGAACGTCACGCGGTGTCGCGGCTGATCGGCGCGCCGCCCGGCTACGTCGGTTTCGACCAGGGCGGGCTGCTGACCGAGGCGATCACCAAGCATCCGTACTCGGTGCTGCTGCTCGACGAAATCGAGAAGGCGCACCCGGACGTCTACAACATCCTGCTGCAGGTGATGGATCACGGCACGCTGACCGATAACAACGGGCGCAAGGCCGATTTCCGCAACGTGATGATCATTATGACCACCAACGCCGGCGCTTCCGACCTGACGAAGAGCACGATGGGATTCACGACATCGGCGCAGGCGGGCGACGAAATGGCCGAAATCAAGCGCATGTTTTCGCCGGAATTCCGCAACCGGCTGGATGCGATCATTTCATTCGCCGCGCTCGACCGCGACATCATCATGCGCGTGGTCGACAAGTTCCTGATGCAGCTCGAGGAGCAGCTGCACGAGAAAAAGGTCGAGGTCACTTTCACGGCGGCGCTCAAGGATTACCTCGCGAAGAAAGGCTTCGACCCGCAGATGGGCGCGCGGCCGATGGCGCGGCTGATTCAGGACACGATCCGCACCGCGCTCGCCGACGAGCTGCTGTTCGGGCGGCTCGCGAACGGCGGCAAGGTCACTGTCGACTTCGACAGCGAGGAGAAAATCCGCCTCGTGTTCGCCGAGGAAATGGCGAGCGTCGCCTAGCCCGCCCGCGGCTGGATTATTAACTCGGCGCAATGTTGCACTGCGTTCCTTGATCTGCATCATGTCCCGCGGCCGGCCGGCGCTTGACGTGGCTGCACCGAATCCGGAAACTAGGCTCGATCATTCGTAGCGCCGAGTGCCGGCAGCCGCGCGGCGGCGCTATCATCCACCGTTTTCATCACACCTGGAGGAGGACATGAAAATCAAGCTCGCGATTTGCCCCGTGGCAGTGCTGGTCGCCGTTGCGGCCACCTGGCCCGCCGCGTACGCGCAGGATTCCTCGGCGGTGCGCGGCATGGCGGCAACCTGCGCCAACTGTCATGGCACCGACGGCCGCAGCGTCGGCACGGTCGCCGGCCTGGCCGGTGTCGATAAAACCTACCTGGCGCAGCAGATGAAGGACTTCAAAACCGGCAAGCGCCCGGGCACCATCATGCACCAGCTCGCCAAGGGCTATACCGACGAGCAGATCGAACAGATGGCCGCGTATTTCGCGGCGCAGAAGAAATAAGGGGGCGGCCATGACACTCAATCGACGCGAATTCATCAAGTGGATGTCGGCGGGTGCGGGCGTTACCGCGGTTGCCGGCTGTGCGGGAACGGGCTACGGATCGACCGTCGGCCGCGTGGTGGTGATCGGCGCCGGCTATTCGGGCGCGACGGCGGCGAAATACATACGCATGTGGGCGCCCGACATTGAAGTCACGCTGGTCGAACGCAACGGCGAGTTCATCTCGTGCCCGATCAGCAACCTCGTGCTCGGCGGCAGCAAGACGCTCGCCGATATTACCGTCGGCTACGGCGGGCTCGACAAGTATGGCGTCAAGCGCGTGCGCGACGACGCGGTCGCGGTCGATCCGGTCAAGCGCGAAGTGCGGCTTGCATCCGGCGCCACGCTCGGCTACGACCGGCTGATCGTCGCGCCCGGCATCGATTTCATGTATGAGACGATTCCGGGACTCAATAACGCCGCGGCCCAGGAGCGCGTGCTGCACAGCTGGAAGGCGGGCGCGCAAACCGTGGCGCTGCGCAAACAGCTCGAAGCGATGCGCGATGGGGGCGTCTACGCGATTCAGATCCCGAAAGCGCCATACCGCTGCCCGCCCGGGCCGTACGAGCGCGCGTGCCAGGTCGCGCATTACTTCAAGACCGCGAAGCCGAAATCGAAAGTGCTGATCCTCGATGCCAACGAGGACGTGCAGTCGAAGAAGGGGCTGTTCATGGCGGCGTGGAACGGGCCTTACAAGGGCATGGTTGAATACCGGCCCAACAGCGAGCTGCTCGATGTCGACGTCAGGACGCTGACCGCGAAACTGCAGTTCGACAACGTCAAGGCTGATGTATTGAACGTGGTGCCGCCGCACGGGGCGGGACAGATTGCGCGGCAGACCGGGCTCATCACCGCCAACAACCGCTGGTGCGGCATCGACTGGCTGACGATGGAATCCATCAAGGTCAAGGGCGTGCACGTGCTCGGCGATGCGACGCTATCCGCGCCCGCGATGCCGAAATCGGGGCATATGGCGAACCAGCACGCCAAAGTCGCTGCTGCTGCCGTCATTGCGCTGATCAAGAACCAGCCGGTCAACGCGCAGCCGATGATGATCAACACCTGCTACAGCTTCATCGACGACAAGAACGTGGTGCACGTCGCGTCGGTGCATGCCTATGACGCCGCGCAGAAAACGATGACGGTGGTCAAAGGCGCGGCCGGGGTGTCCGACAAAGCGAGTGAGCTCGAGGGCTTATATGCGATGTCGTGGGCCAAGAATATCTGGGCCGATATGCTGGCGTGATTGCGTAATTGTTCCAAACCAGGGGGCGCTGCGGCGCCCCTTTTTTCTGCCCGCACCCCTGCCTCCTCCGGGAGAAGGCCGCCGCGACACGTTAGCGGAACGCCCGATTGCGGGAGCGGCGGCAGAGGCGCACATGTTTTCGCGGCGCAGACACCGCCACGTTGAAACAGGAGATAAGGGCAGTTCGAGCTGCCCCCTGATTTTCTGCCCGATCGGCTTGAGCAAATCCGATTCTGTTTGCCTGGCGACTGCGTCCCGGAATTTCACGGTTGGCATCGTGTGTTCCATCGCGATGTTCCAGATCCCCGACAGCTTGAAGCACTCCGCCCCGTTCATGTGGGCCGCCGAAAAGCGGCGATACAGAGCATTCTGCGCCGGCCCTCGTCAGTCTTCAACCGCATACGCGCTCTCGATCTACATCCCGCGCCGCCGCGGTGGCACCAGCCAGAACGTAGCCGCAACGGCGAGCGCGAACAGCACATAAGCAGTGGCGAACACCCATTCGGGAAGGCTGTAGAACAGCACGCGGTGGAGCCAGCGCGCGATAAAGCTCGTCTCGCTGGGCGCACCGCGCAGCGCGTCTTCCCACTCGGTGAGCGGACACACCATCCCGATCAGCGCTTCGAGGGCGACGCAACAGATCGCCGCGAGATGCGCGATGCGAAACCAGAAGTTGCGCACCCAGCGCCAGCCGGCGGCCGCACCGGTCCCGATCAGCGCAAGCCCGCCGACGACGAACAGCACGAACGCGAAGTGGGCGACGAGAATGGCATCGGCAAGCAGCGCCGCCATCTAATCTCCGGCCGGGAAGTGCGCGCGCAGGAGCGCCGCGATGCGCCGGCGCAGGTTCGCGGCCGTCACCGGCTTGAGCAGCAAGTCCAGCTCCGCCGCGCGCGCCTGCCCGTCCAGATCGGACGTGATGCTGCCGGTGACGAGCAGCGCCGGGATTTCCGGATCGAGCTCCCGGCGCAGGCGCTGGACCAGCGCGATGCCGGTTTCCTCCGCGCCGAGGCGGTAGTCGACGATGAGAAGATCCGGCAGCTTGCCGGACGCATGCACGGCTGCGATCACATCGTCGCCGGTGGTGGAGCCGATCACCTGCGCGCCCCAGCTTTCGAGCAGCGCCTGCATGCCGGTGACGATCGCTTCCTCGTCGTCGATCACGACAACCAGCCGGTCGCCAAGGCGGGCCGCGCCGGCTGCCGCCGCAGTCGTCGTGGCCGGCGTCTGCGCCCGGGCCGCGCCGAGCGGCACGTCGAAGCCGAATGTCGAGCCCCGGCCGAATAGCGATGCGACGCGGACGCGATAGCCGAGCAGATCGGCGAACCGCTTGACGATGGACAGCCCGAGGCCCAGCCCCTTCTTGCTGGTGCGCACGGGGTTGCCGAGCTGCAGGAACTCCTCGAAGATCCGCTGCTGGTCCTCCTCGCGGATGCCGATGCCCGTGTCGCGCACTTCGATCCGCAGCATGCCGTCGGCGGGCGCGGCGGTGACCGCGATCTCGCCGGCGGTCGTATAGCGGATCGCATTGGTCATCAGGTTGCGCACAATGCGTTCGAGCAGCATCGCGTCGCTACGCACGACGTGATGGCCGTCGCCGATCGACAGCCGCAGGCCCTTCGCGGCGGCCTCGGCGGAAAATTCAGCACGCAATCGATCGAACACGTCAGCGATCGCGAAATCGCTCAGCGCGGGCTTGATCACGCCCGAATCGAGCTTGGAGATGTCGAGCAGCTCGTCGAACAACGCCTCGAGCGCCTGCACCGAGGCATTGATGCTCGAGACCACGCCGGCAACCTCCGGATCGCGCACTTTTTGCTTGAGCACCGAGGCAAACAGGCCCATCGCGTGCAACGGCTGGCGCAGGTCGTGGCTCGCCGCCGCGAAAAACTGCGTCTTCGAGCGATTGGCCTGCTCCGCGGCGACGCGGGCGTGCCCGAGATCCACGTTCTGCCGCGCGAATTGATGCGCAAGCGCCTCGTTCTCGTAACGGTTACGCAGGGAGGTGACGATGAGCCGGTTGTAATTACGGCCGAACGAAAGTAGCGCCAGGGTTACGGCAAGCAGGATCAGGCCCAATGCCACATGCGCGAGGTCGCCTTCCAGCAGGTGCCGGCCGATGAAAGGCGTCAGCGCAGGCACCACAAATCCGTACAGCGACGCCATGTGCGAGGCGATCAGGGGAACGGCGGCGGTGGTGGCGCCGAGCACCAGTATCGCCAGTATTGCCTGATGGATGACCGAATCCGGAGTGAAGAAAAAAACCGCCGTCGCGCCCCACAGCAGGCCCGAAATGCCTGCGCCGGTCGCCCACACGCGTGCGCGCCAGCGGATCGGGTAGCTTTGCAGTTTGTCGTCGCGGAACAGCCGGTAAAGCAACAATCGCGACGCCTGGTTTGCCGACATCAGAACCAGCCAGATCACGAGCCAGTGACCCGGTAATTGTCGCCATAATGCGGCGATCATGATGACGGTGACTACCATCGTGCTGGTTATGGACACCGGCAGCTGGCGATACAGCATGTTTACCAGCTCGTTAAAAACCAGCTTGCGGAGCTCGTATTCCGGAATGACGGTCACTGGGCCGGTCAAATTCGGGTCCGGGCGTGACGCTGATGCCGCGTCAGTCGTCTGCGCTGGCGTCATGTCGCGGTAATCAGCCCGGTTGCGGCAGCTGCAAACCCAGTTTCCCGACCGCGATCACCGCCTGGGTGCGGTTCGACACGTTGAGCGCCTTGAGAATCGCGGTCACGTGTATCTTGACGGTGCCTTCCGCGAGGTTGAGATCGCGGCAGATCAGCTTGTTGGGCTTGCCTTGCACCAGCAGCGCCAGCACATCGGCCTGGCGCGCGGTCAGGCCGATATCGCGCGGCAACAGCGCGGCGCCGCTCTGGTGCGCTTCGGCGGCGCGCTTCAACGCATGCTCAGGCGTGCCCCGATGCTGGTGCAGCACTTCAACCGGCAGATACACGCTGCCTGACAGGACCAGCCTCAGCGCGTTAAGGAGCAGTTGGTTCGACGAGGTCTTCGGTATGAATCCCATCGCTCCGGCATCGATCGCTTGCATCACTTTTTCAGCCTGCTCGGAGGCGGACAGCACGACCACGGGCAGGCCGGGATGCTGCTCGCGCAGCCGCGCGAGCGCCTGCATGCCGTCGACATCGGGCAGAGCGAGATCGAGCAGCACCAGATCGAGATCGGGATTGTCATCCACCGCCGCCAGCGCTTCGGCGCAATTCTGCGCTTCGATCAAATCGAACCTGTCGTCGAGCACCGTCAGCACATGGCGCAGCGCCTCGCGTATCAAAGGGTGGTCGTCGACGATCAGGATTTTCAAGCTGCTCCCCCAAGCGACAACGCGCATGCTGAAAGGCTGCGCGCCTTGTTTTTCTGATGATTAGTCTATTATAAATTGCAGCGCGTTGATATGCCGGTGCCAAGCGGCGAACCCGCACCGTTGCTCTCGCTCCGCGGGCGTTATCCGGTTGTCATGTAGCCCCATTAGTGTAGTCCTTCAGCCGTATTCAGCAGCGTATCGCATTCCCTGACAATGCTGCCATGGGATCCAGGAGAAAACCATGAAAAGCCAGATTTAGCGTGCAAGAATATTGACGCTGATGGGCAAAGCGCCGGTCGGCAGATGGATGGTGCTGATCAAATGCGCGGTGGGACTGGCGGCGGTCGCGCTGATCGCCGTCATCGGTTTGGGCGCGCCCATCAACGTCGCAGCGCCCGCCCCGAAGTCTGCCACCCTCGCAGCCGCGGCGGGCGCACGCGCAAATATGCGCTCACAGCCGCATCGCAAACAGGTGTTCGACGCGTGCCGGGCGCGCTTTCAAGGCGGGGCCGCGGCGCAAAACGTTATAGGCCAAGCGGCACAGCCGGCCAATCGCTCGCTGGTGGCGATGCGCTAATCTGTAGAACGGGGCCGGATAGTTTTTGGCATAATGGTGCCGGTCTTTCATTCACAAGGCCTCGCCGGTTCAGCCCGGCGCAGAGGAGGGGCTGTGATACGTCGTGTTGTCTCGTTGGTTGTATTGGGGCTGATCGCGTTTGGCCTCGCCGCGGGACATGCGCGATCTGCGGAACTGCGGATCGCGCTGAGTTCCGAGCCCAGCTCGATGGATCCGCATTTTCATAATCTCGCTTCCAACAACAACATCGCTGCTCATGTGTTCGAGGCGCTCACGCGCTTTGATTCGGATCAAAAGCTCGTTCCCGCGCTCGCCGAGTCATGGCGCCTCGTTGACGACACGACCTGGGAATTCAGGCTGCGCAAGGGGGTCAGGTTTCACGATGGGAGCGAGCTGACGGCAGAGGACGTCGTATGGTCGCTTGACCGCCCGGCCACCATCAAGAATTCTCCCGGTGCATTCACCCTCTATACGCGCCAGATCATAGGCAAGGAAATTGTCGATCCGCTGACGATACGGCTGAAGACGTTGACACCGTACCCGTTGATGCTGAATGACCTGACGACAGTCTTCATCGTTTCGAAAAAGGCCGCGCAGGGGCTCGCCAGCGAGGAATTCGCCCAGGGCAAAGGCATGATCGGCACCGGGCCTTATCGTTTCGTTTCCTTCCGGCGCGGCGAGCGCGTCGAGCTCGCGCGCAACGATGCCTATTGGGGTGCGAAACCCGCCTGGGAACGCGCCACGCTGCGCTTCATCACGACGGATCCGTCACGTCTCGCGGCGCTGCTGGCGGGGGATGTCGATGCGATCGACAATGTTCCACCCGCTGATCTGGCGAAAATCAGGACCAACACGAATCTCGAGGTGTTTTCGAAGGTCTCCAATCGCGTGATTTACTTCACCCTCGACCAGGGGCGGGACGTAACGCCCTTCGCGACCGACAAGGCGGGCAAGCCGCTCGCCCGCAATCCGTTCAAGGACCTCCGCGTGCGGCAGGCATTCAGCAAGGCCATCAACCGGGAGGCGATTGCGGATCGCGTAATGGGGGGCTTGGGAATTCCGGCGGCGAACCTGGTTCCCGGTCCCATGTTCGGCTACAACCCCGCGCTCAAGGTCGAGCCATACGATCCCGACGGGGCGCGCAAGTTACTCGCGGATGCGGGCTACCTGGATGGATTCGCGCTCACCATCCATGGGCCCAACAACCGCTACGTGAACGACGAGCAGATCCTGCAGGCAGTCGCGCAGATGCTGACGCGCATCGGCATCCAGGTGAAAGTCGAGGCCATGCCGCTAACCGTCTATTTTTCGCGCGCGAACAAGAAGGAATTCTCGATGGCGCTCGTCGGGTGGGGTTCGCAGACCGGAGAAGTCTCATCGCCATTGCGCTCCATCCTGGCTACGATCAATCCCGAGAAGGGCATGGGCACGGTGAATTTCGGGCTCTATTCGAATCCGAAACTCGATGCCTTGCTGGAAGAAGGATTGCGCACGGTCGACGACGGAAAGCGGGAGAGGCTGCTGCAGGAAGCAGTCGCGGTCGCGGTAATGGACGTCGGTCTGATCCCCGTGCATTTCCAGGTCGTCACTTGGGCCACCCGCAAGGGAATCACCTACGTTCCCAGGACCGACGAAAGGACATTGGCCCAGCAGTTCCGCTGACTCCCGTTACCACCTGAGCGACATCGCTCAAATCTGATCTAGAGTGGCGATAACGTCGATTTTGCCTTGTCCGACCAGGTCGGCCCACTTCACGTCTTTCTGCTTGTGAGGCCGCGTATTGTCGGCTGCCTGATGCGCATTCAGCTTGAGCGCGGCGCCGGCGTTCTGGGCGCTGGCCTGCGCAGCGGCCATAATCTTGGTGCGAACGTCATTGACGCTGAGGGGGCCGCGGTTGGCATCCCGGGCATATTGGAACATCAGCGCGACTAGGCCAGTGACAAACGGCGCCGCCGCGCTGGTGCCATTCATCCGCGTCGGCAGTGACCGCGCCGAGGACGCCGACAGAATACCGCGTCCGGTCGGCAATTCCTCCGCGGGAGCGCAGACCTCAGGCTTGGAGCGGCCATCCCGGGTCGGGCCGCACGCGGAGTATCGGCAGACTTCATGGGTGGCGGAGTTGTACGCGCCGATGACAATCGTATTTTGACCCGTGGCGAGGCCAGCCAGCGTGTATCCTGGATCGGCCTGGGCAGCGGCAAAGCGGGACTGCTGCCGTCGGCTGCGGCCCCGGCCGGAATCGTCTCGTTCGATCCAGGCGTGGAAGTCAACCGGCCTGACTCCGGTGTTCACAAGCTTGATTTTCCATACGCCTGACGGAGCAGGCGCCGTCGAGGGTACCGTTCCAGGTGGCGGTACCAATCCAAGCAGTTTGGACAAGTCCTCGCCGCTCGTGGAATTCAACGTCACCACGATCTTGTTGTCGTTGTTGGTTGGATCCTTCTGGTGGTCTATCCAGCCTATGATCCGCTGGTCGGATTGACGCTGGATTACGACATGCTCGCCCAGCAGCACAGGCCCGAGGACTGGCCCGGCCCCCGGCGTTGCGAGGCTGAAATCTAGCTGGCCATTTCCGCCATACCAGACTTCGAGTTGATTGGACGTCGGGTCTTCCGCCCGGCATATCCACTCCACTTCCCGCGCAGCATTCGGCTGCACTGTTCCCCTGGCATGACAATCGGCTTCAAAGCCGTTGCCCGCCGCCACGACTACGGTGCGCCCGGGGTGGGCGGTTAACGGTGCATTGAGCAAGCTGTCGATGCCAGCCTCCAGCGGGCTGGACCCATCGTGCGGGCCGGCATAGCCGCCATAGCTGATGTTCACCACGGCAGGCATGCCCAAGGACGCAGCGCGGTCGAAGATGTAGGCCACGCCGTCGAGGATGTAGTTGCTCAGTGCGCCGGCGCCGCTTTCGATCGCGAAGGTCGGCAGCTGAACGAAGATGATGTCGGCGTCGCTCGCCATTCCTTCGCAGCCGAAGATCGACTCGCCGCCTCCCGCCGCGATGTCCATTACATGGGTGCCGTGTGATGCAGGATCGGTCATCTCGTAGCCCAGGTAAGAGTAGATCTTGTCCTCGCGTATGACGCCGTTTTGCACGTGCCCCGCACGATTGAGTGCCTTGGTTATGGATGCCTTGGTCAGCTCCGACCCGTATCCGAATTCCGGTGGCGATGCCCACCCGCTGGCTTGCGGCTTGGCGGCTTCGGATTGGTCCCACAGATATTGAATGCGGGACTCGAACTTCGTCTGATTGCCCCGCCGTGTCAGGCGAGCGTAATTACGATGCGCAAGCGCGCAGCAATCGTCAATAATGCCGACGATCACCCCCTTGCCATTCATGGTGAACTGTTTGTAGTGTCGATCGGCCGGCAAGCCGATATCGCTCATCGCATCCGCAAGGCTGGGCCGCAAAGGAGTTGCAATGCTCAGTCGCGGGATATTCGCATCAGTGAGTACGCCGACGAGTGCTTTGCGCAAGCCCGCTGTGCTACCCCCCGCCAGCTCCGCATCAACGGGCATTCGCGCGGTTACCTGGTCGAGCTGGTTATTGCGCTCCGACTCTTCAAAGTAGGCCGCGGGAATCTCCAGCCCGCTCTTCTTCAGGTATTCCCGCGTTACCGCGAGCTTGCCGTCCTTGGTCTTGATTTGAACGAACAACGGAAGATGCTGGGGTTGCTTGACCTTCGGGTGTTTGCCGTTCGGTGGGCTCTCGCCCTTCGGCATCAGGAGAACTCCAGTTCGGAGGAATAACTGCGCGTAATCTCTTGCTTCGACAAGCGATACTATGCGCCGCAAATAGGGATCAAGCCTGGACTGGTCAGGCAGGTCATGATTCCATGAATTGTCGCGCTGCAAGTACAGGCTATTATGAGAGTCACTCGTGTGCTCAGCCATGGACCTCTCCTACGTTTGTTCGTTGAATGCGCGAAGCGCGCAAAGCCCGTCGACGACCGGCGAGAGCTGCCCGCGCGCCTGCATTCCGATCGCGCTCACTGCCACTCGGCGCTCGCTTTGAGCCACAGCCAGTTCAGGGCTGTCTTTGGCGGCAGGGCCGCGTTAGCGGGCGTTGCCATGAAAAGAAAATATTGCGCCAGTGCTGCCCCCAGCTTGGCGCCAGCATCGTTGTCTTCGACGAAATGCAATCCTGCGACTACGCGGTTCTCGGCGATGCGCAAAGCCAGCGTGTCGAGTTGATTCGCGAGGTCGGCGCCCAGCACATTGCCGACTAATGCCTTGAGCACCGTGGCAACGAACGCGCCCTGCGTCGCATGGCCGGCAGGATATGAACCATGGCCCGGCGTGAGGACGACGGGCTGCACTAGCGGCGAGTGATCAGCGGGTCTCCTCACCCTGAAATGATGCTTGAATTGCATCACGGTGATCGTGGAGAACCGGAAAATCGCCGTCATCAGCTCGTAGGTGAAACGGTGACGTCCGGGCTGCAGGTTGAGCACCATCGCAAAGAAGGCGTACGGAACCGCGATCTGGGTCAGGATCTCATTCATCCGGTCGGCGCGCAGGGCCGCCTTGTTGAATACTTCCTGGAGCGCGTTGTTCAGCGCCTGGGGCTGCTGATTTGGGTCTTCGTATTTCGGCGTTGTAAGTTCGAATGGATTCGGATTTGGCGCGCCGGCCGGAAAATGCAGTTTGCCCTTGGCGGGATTAGTGTTATCGAATTGAAGTCCCGACACGAGCTCGAATTCGTACTGATGGCCGCGGACATCCCGCGACCACCTCGAGAACGCTACGTCCTGATTGAGCGGGCCAACTGTGGGCACCGGATTGCCGATGCCCGAGATGCCGCGCGTAAGTTCTCCCTGCGTCGTCCAGAGCGCCTGGGCCAGCAGCGGACTGGTAACGAGGCCCTGATACGCCGCAATGCTCGACAGGGAAAATGTATTGCCCGTATTGCCGTCGTTGCCGTCGTTGCCGTCGTTGCCGTCGTTGCCGTCGTTGCCGTCATTGCCGTCGTTGCGGAAGCCAGTGGATAGTAATTGCATGATCTCCTCCCTTACTTGATTGACGAATGTTGCTTCTCGTGAAGGTACCCTCGGTAGTCGTTGACGCTAGTGGACCCGGTTAATATTGTCGTGGAATGCCCGCCGTTGCGAGCGCCTCACAGAATAGTTCGGCGTGCGCACTGGCGCTTCCCGGATAGCGGTGCCGCCAGCCGCTCACAGTCAGCCTTGGCTCCAGCGTCAGTAACTCAGTGGCAACTCGTCGTGCTTCTTCAACCCGTCCGGAAAGCGCAAGCGAAATCGCGAGTATTCGGTGGGTAGCGATGTATAGTCTGTTCTCTCGCAACGAGCGCTGGCAAAGCTCAATCGCCTTGTCGTACTGGCCGGCGACCGCGTGTGCCGTGCCGGCAATCGAGGTGAATGTATACATGTGCGGGTCAAACGGCGAGAGTTCGATCGCCCGATGGGAGCGCTTGACTGCTTCTTCGCCTTGTCCGAGCCAGGCATGCGCCGAGGTGCTCCATACCCAAGCTGACGCCGCGCTGGGATTGATGGTAAGCGCCTTGTTATATCGGGCAATACCTGTCTCAAGGTCCTTGTTCAAATAAGCCGCGACCAGGCCATATACTGAAAGCGCCCACGAATCCGTGCCGTCTTTTTCGAGGGCGGACTCGGCAAACCGTTTTGCGTCGATTGCGTCGCGCTTCGGGTCGGGCGACCAGCCCTGGCCAACCCGCAGCACACACAACCGGGCGAGCCATGCATAGGGCGCGACAAACGACGGGTCCGACTGAATCGCCGCTTCAAGCATCGCCCGAGCGTGTTCCATGTCTTCGGGCGTGCCACGATACAAATGGTCGATGGCCTGCAGCGTGCGCTCGTAGGCCGTCAAATTCTCCGGGCGTTGCGCGCGTGAGCGCTTAAGCTCGAGCTCGCGCACAAACGGCACGATGCGCTTGGCGATGGCGAGCGACATCTCGTCCTGAAGTTCAAAAATATTCGTGATCGAGCCATCGAAACGATCAGCCCAGACGACGCGCCCGCCTTCGGCTTCCACCAGTTCGGCCATGAGTCGCAGGCGGGTACCGGAAAATTGTATCTTGCCAGTCAGCAAGTAGCGAACGCCAAGGACTTCAGCGACGTTCTTCGGTTCGTAAATGCGGTCGCGAAAGGGAGTGGTCGACAAGCGGGAAATGACAGTCAGCTCAGCGACGCGCGACAGATGGCCGATGACGTCGTCGGCAATCACGTCGCCCAGAATATCGCGCTGCACATCGCCGGAAAGATTGCGAAACGGCAGCACCGCGATCGAGGGACGGTCACCCATGCGTGCTCTGGGCGCAACCGCGCGCCGCGCGGCCTGGCCGGGCGGCCATGCCCGAAACGCTCGGACAGGGCGCTGCACGTTCTTGAGGCGGCGTTCGCCTAGGTCTTCGATATCGGCGTCGAGTGTCGGCGTGAGTTGATCGCGGACATCCGCGGACACCACGATTTCGCCCGGCCCCGCCAAGGTCGTGAGCCTCGCCGCCAGATTCACGTCGTGACCGTACACGTCCCGCGCGTCGGCGATCAGCTCGCCGACCTGGGCGCCCATCCTGAG
>JAHFRL010000233.1 GCA_023266235.1 Betaproteobacteria bacterium | reverse complement strand
ACCGTGCCGGCGTTGTTGAAGATGTTCGTCGGCGTGGAAAGCCCCTTCACCTTCGGCGGCTGGGCCGTGTTCAACACGACGTTCCTCGCCGCTGCGTCCGGCCTCGCCTATCTCGCCGTGGATCCGTTGCTCCGCGCGGTTTACGTCCTGCGCTTGTCATGTTTGGGCGCAGCGACTTTTCCGGCCCGCACATCGGCCCAGTAGGATTTGATTTTGGAGCGGTTCGCCAGCCGCTTGGCCTCGGAGGTTGCTTGTCCTCCGAGGCGTCCCAGTGCTTGAGCAGCTTTGTTCACTTGATTCCGACTTTCGAGCGGTCGATCCAGGCCGGGCCGCGAAAACCACCGTGATCGAGGGTGAGACAACCTGTTTCTATCACCCGCAGAAACGGCCTCACGCTGACGGTGACGTCACTGGCGGCCCATGGACCTCCATGCGGTTTGCTTCCTGCCACTGGAGAACAACGGTGGAAGCGCCGCTGCCTGTTCATCTGTCATCACTCGTCTTTGAAGCTTCACGGGTATGCCCGTGATGACGCCGCGGTCGAGGAGCCCGTTGAACCAGCACCGGGCGGTCTTGTCTCCTCGCAGTTTATTTTCGGCGACGGTTCTACCACTGAAGGGTTCGACGATGCGGTAGGTGTTCATATTTTTACCCCAATCGGTTTCATTACGTAAACAAGCTTACTAATCGGTTAGTAAGCTTACAAGAAAAAAGTGAGGGATTTGTACGATTGTTTCTATTGGTAATTCGATGGATGCCCAACAACCAGATGCAGCGCATCGCTCACAACTGGTGAGGACCTTCGAGTGGAACTGGGATCGTTCACCGCCCCGGCACGGGCGGTGGCGGTGCTGGCGGTTATGCTCCCGTGGTTCCTCGGGGCCGCACCAGCGGAAACCACGACCGTCGTCCGCGGCGCGAGTGCAACGACGGCCAACGCTGGGCGATTCCTGGATGACACCAAGGTCCATTTGGTCCGACTCACCGGGGTTGTCCGGGGGTGACGGGGGGAGGTTGATGTGAGTTACATGCGTGACCCGTCTCGATTCCTGACTTGGACTGAGAATAGGCTTTCGTAGGATGATTGAGTGGCTGGTGGTGTCCGTGAGGGTCTGGTTGGATGTTCAATTACTTGGAATTGAATCAGTAACGCCTTGGATTAGGGTGGTGATGGCAGCGATGATACTGGGATGGGGTGAGGAAAGTCAAGGTTAAAGGGATGGGGGAGGGGGGGGGGGGTGAAGAGATAGTAGAACCTAGTTTTTAGGCATGGCGGACGGCTGGAAAGACTGATTAAGAGCACTTACGGAAGCAACGCCTGAAGTCGTTAACCGTTCCGATCCAAGACCATCCGCCGACGGTTGGATGTGGTATAGGGGATGGCTGGCTCCAAGTGGTGATTTCGTCTGTGGAGACTGAGGTAACGGTGTGGATGAACTGCTTGCCGTCACCAGGTCCGAGGTAAACCCAGAATGAACCGGGATTGATTTCAGAGTTTTGCATGGTCAATAGAGCTTGAATTTCTCAAATTTCCAGCGCGCTTGCTCTTGTGAAGCAGCTTTCTGAGCGGCGGTTTGGGTGGGTTCATCCCCGTGAGCAACTGGGTGGTTGGAGAGTGGGTCGAGGAGGAACCAACGCCAGCGCCGACCGAGTCTCCGGAGTTTGATGTGAGGCCTGGTGAAAAGATGCTGACGGATTGAAGGCATGTGAAGTTGGGATTGGATTGTTTGCAACCGATTATTTGGGGATTCCAGAAATCTCTCAGGAACGGCTTCTGGCGCGTCGTCTCTGGTCCCCGCCACAATGTCCCCCGCAGGATGTTCTGACGCGCTGGCGGGGCTGCCTGGACACCGGGCGGACACGAAATCTCTTGAATCACGAACGCCATCGGAGTATTACGCATCTCGTGTCGATGACCGCTGTCAAAAAGTATGAAGGAACCTACGTTCGGTGCGGTTATCGGCAGGCATGGATAATGTGGGACATGTCCAATGGTCACTCTGGTTGGAAGCGAGACTGCGGGAAAGGGTTCCTTTGGGTATTCCAGACCCGAGAAGCTGCGCGTGCTCACCGGAAAAAGCAACATGCTGAAAAGCTCGGTGCCCGGCTATCAAGTCCGGTCAATGTCTTCAAGTAACAGATCACAATGAACCCCGACGGGGATTCGGTAGAAGCTGTGGACCTGTCCGTTGACCCTCTCCTGCCGATGCTCAACCGTCAGTCCGAACTTCTGCCGGAGATCGTTTATCCTCGAATGCACCGCCACCCCAATCCCGGTTGGCGACATGGCCATTACGAGTTCAGGCATGGGGACGAACTCACCGCGTCGTGATTCCAACACGGCCAGCACTTTTTGGGTTTGGCTCATAAGGGTTACGGCAAGACTTCTTGTTGATGCCATCGGCCAGAGTCTTTCCAGACGAGCACAAACCTAACATCAGGCCATTGATGCGCAGCGACCTTGATCGTCAGAATTCCACGATCTACTCCTTTCATCTGCGATGGCCCCTTGCACTCGAACGCGGTTTCGCACGCAGGTCCGTTCTCGCGCGGCCACTGGGAAATAGTAATGTCTGGTTTATACCAAGCATTGTTTCCGATTTTGTATTTTTTCGCCTGTGCGCGCGGCCTTGGATAGTTCGGAAACTGGACGCTTAGTATATCAAACCATTCCTGCTCCAACTTGTTGAGCAATGGCTTTTCCGATTGCCGAATGCGCGTGATCGGTTTCGGCTCTGTCGTCTTGGTAACATCAGCACCACCGAGTAGATGCGGATTGAGCGCACGCAGCGTAGGCGAAAGAGTTTGCGGATCGAATCGCATGGCTCAGATTGTCACAAGTTTCTGACGGTTAATAGATTGCCTAAGCTACAGACGTTCTGGACTGTAGTCATGTCACTCTTTCCTGTTGTTATGCCCATAGTGTTCTTCGTAGCACGGCGGGCACATCCGCACTCGACAGTCCTTTTTGATGTAGTCGGTTTCGCCTTCATCGTATTGCACGTAGGCGTCCACGCTTCTGGTGATGAGCTTCATTTCGCGGATCGGCATTTCCTTGTCACACCCGAAGCACCACGACTTGCCTTTGGCCTGCGATTCTTCGGCGGCCATGAGCAGTTCGTCTTGGTTGGTGTCCCGCATGTATCCGACACCATGCCGCTCTTTCCATTCTTGGAGTTTGATTTCGTATTCGTTGGGCATAACAAGTCGCGTCAGCGAAGGGCGGGTTCGCGCTTCAGGTGATTTCTCGCCCAGCGTCCCGCCCTCGCTGCGCTTCATCGTTCGGCATCAGAGCGGCGGCGGCGCACGCTCGGCACGTTGTTTTGTATCGGTGGGCGTCGTGGTCGCAGTCGAAGTCGTCCCGGCATTCCTTCACGAACCATTCCAACCTCCGCACTCTTTCCGCAAGTTTCTTCACAGCGTCCTGCCTCTCCTTGTCTCCAAAGGCGAACACCATGCGGATTACCTCGTCGGATGCCGAACAAGGCGCTGCACCTAATGACTGCCCGGCTACGGTTTTGGAGAGTTTGGATGTCTTTTTGCGGGCAGTCATAGGTGAGCTTGGGTGTTAGCCAAGTCAGCGATCACACGTCCGGCGATTTCGTCACGAGCGGTTATTTGGTTTGAGCTGCACCCATGAGCGCAGACGAGCATGTCGGTCCGGCGTTTACCATCGCGGTCGATGCCGTGCCCGCATGGCGTGTAGTATGCGCAGCCGCAGTTGCAGATCGGCCTTCCGTCTGCGTATTTCTCGATGAGTTTTTTCCAGTTGGAGTCCATAAAATAGGAGGGCTAACCACCCGTAGAGCCAACGCTCACAGGCTGTTCGTTTTTCGATTGGTTGTTTTGCATATTGAGTCAGGTGTTTTTCTGCTGTGAGCGCGGCTCACTTTGGACGT
>JAHFRL010000134.1 GCA_023266235.1 Betaproteobacteria bacterium | reverse complement strand
TCTTTCACGCGTTCTGGGCCGCCGACGCCGCGAATTTCATGAACAAGCTCAATAATTTCATGAAAAACCTGTCGATCATGGGCGGCATGCTCTACGTGATGGCTTATGGCGCCGGCCCCTGCAGCCTCGGCGCAGACAGTTGTGCAACCGGCGCCGGGAGCGGGGAAAAGGGCAGGAAATAAACGTCTGGATACGCATTAAACGGGAGCAGACGCGGCATCCGGAAAACCGGTGCACATCCCCGGCATCCCGGGCAGCCTCGGGAGGAATCATGCGATGTCTTGTATGGGTGGTTGTTCTGTTGGTTCTCGGTTGCGCGCCGGTCACGAAAAGAATCGCGGTCGACGATGTTGCAGCCGAGCTGGAGGCCAAGAAACAGCGCGAGCTTGCCGTGCAGGGCATGTATGAGGATCGCCTGCGGCTGTGGCGCGTAGCCCACCGGATAAAGACCAGGGCAAGCGCGCTATGCGGCGATCAAGTCAGTCATGAAAGCGGGTTTTTCCCGGCCACGAGTTTTATTTTCGGGGAAGACTTCAGGGAGGCCGCGCAGACGGCGCTGAATTTGACGGATGTGATCAAGATCGTGGACGTGCAGCCGGACTCGCCCGCCCGGAAGGCCGGGCTCAAAGCGGGTGATATCCCCTTGTCTTTTAACGACTGGAAACTTCCGGTCGGCAAGGAATCGCTCAAGCTCGCTGCCGGGAAATACGCGGAAATAATGAAAAGCGGCAAGAGTTTCGGCGTCAGGATCATGCGGGACGGAAAAGAGGAAGCGTTAACGATCAACCCCGAAAAATCCTGCGATTTTGTGGTCGCCGTAAGCAATGAAGACATCATCAACGCGTTCGCCGATGGCAAGCGCGTTATCATCACGCGGGGGATGCTGCGGTTTGCCAAAGACGATACCGAGCTTGCGTTGGTCGTCTCGCATGAACTGGCGCATAACGCGATGCGGCACATGGACGCCAGGCGGACCAACTTCGCGCTGGGTTCGATCTTCGATATTCTGGCGGCAGTCTACGGCGTTAATACGCAAGGCATGTTCGGCAACGCGGCTGCCCAGATATATTCGCAGGACTTCGAGGCTGAGGCGGATTATGTCGGGCTTTACATGATGGCGCATGCCGCGCTTGACATCGATAACGCGCCAAATTTCTGGCGCCGCATGGCGGCCGCGCACCCGTCTTCCATCCGCACCAATTTCACCGCGAGTCATCCGGCAACCTCGCATCGTTTCGTCGCACTGGACAAGACGGTTCAGGAAATCAGAAAGAAGCAAAAAGACGGGGCCCCGTTGATGCCGGAGATGAAAGACCGGAAGTAGTGGTTCAGGAAATACGGCGTAGCTTGAAAAGCCATTGCCACAGGGATCACAGGGAACACAGAGAAAGGCGTGAATCGTAAATCGTGATTGGAATGCCCATTCACTATTCACCATTTACCATTCACCGATCTTTGGTGTCCCGTGGCTGATAAAGGTTTGCCGCTCGCGCGGCGCGTCGCCGAAGTCGCGCCGTTCCACGTGATGGAGCTGCTCGCGCGCGCGCGCGAGCTCGAAGCGCAGGGCCGCTCCATCGTGCACATGGAGATCGGCGAGCCGGACTTTCCGACCGCCAAACCGATCTGCGACGCTGGCATTCGCGTGATCGAAACCGGCAACCTGTTCTATACCCCGGCACTCGGCCTGCCCGAGCTGCGCGCGGTAATTTCCCGCTTTTACCGCGAGCGCTACGGCGTCGAAGTCCCGGCCTCGCGCATCATCATCACTGCCGGCGCTTCGGGCGCGCTGCTGCTCGCGATCGCCATGCTGATCAACCCCGGCGACGAGGTGCTGATGGCCGATCCCGGCTATCCGTGCAACCGCAATTTCGTGCGCATGATGGGCGGCGTGCCGGCTGAAATTGCGGTCGGCGCGGAAAGCGCCTACCAGTTGCTGCCGGAAATGGTCGCGCGTCAATGGACGCCGCGCACCAAAGCCGTAATGGTCGCATCGCCATCGAATCCGACGGGCACGCTGATGCCGGAAGAATCGCTGCGCGCGATCGCTTCGATTGCGCGCGGGCGCGGCGGCGCCGTGATCGTGGACGAGATCTATCACGGGCTGGTTTATGAAAACGCATACACGACTGCGCTCAAGTTCAGCGCCGACGTGTTCGTGATCAACAGCTTCTCGAAATACTTCAACATGACCGGCTGGCGCCTGGGCTGGATGGTGGCGCCCGAGGGCTGTGTGCGCGAGCTCGACAAGCTGTCGCAGAACATCTACCTGTCGGCGCCGACGCCGGCGCAGCACGCGGCGCTGGCGGCATTTGCGCCGGAGACGCTCGCGATCCTCGAAGAGCGCCGCGCCGAGTTCAAGGCGCGCCGCGATTTTCTGGTGCCGGCGCTGCGCGGGATAGGTTTCCGCATTCCGGTCGTGCCGCAGGGCGCGTTCTACATTTACGCCGACTGCAGCGCGCTGAGCCGGGACAGTTTCGCGTTTGCGCGCGATCTGCTCGAGACGGCGGGTGTCGCGATCACGCCCGGCGCCGATTTCGGCGCCAATGCCGCTGAGCGGCATGTGCGTTTCGCTTACACCAACGCGATCCCCGTGCTGGCCGAGGGGGTAAAGCGCATCGGCGAATTTGTGGGACAGAGGCAGTAGCCTCCTGTCATTTCACTGTTGGCAACGTCGGGTGTTTTCCGGTTCCGGTTCCGGTTACGGTGCCTTTGGTATGGCGTGTAACAGGTAAAATACCCGCCTTCGCACTCCCAGGGACCGCCCGTACCATGAGCAAGGCAGGCAATACCGTCGCGCTGATCGGCGGCGGCACGATGGGTGCCGACATCGCGGCGAGCTTTGTCGCGTGCGGCTGGACTGCGCACATCGTCAATCCGCCCGATGCAATGCGCGAGTCGCTGCCAGCGCGTCTCGCGGCGGCGATGGAGAAGCCGGGCGCCCGTTACGATGCGCAACGGTTCCCGCTGCACGAGGCCCTCGCGACGGTGCCGTGGGCGCAGATTGATCTTGTGATCGAAGCGATCCCCGAGCGGCTCGATATCAAGCAGCAGCTGTTTGCCGAACTGGAGCGTCTGAGCCGCGCCGATACGCCGCTGTGCAGCAATTCGTCGGCGATCCCGATCGGCAAGATCGGCGCGGGGCTCAAGACGCAAAGCCGCATGGTCGGCACGCATTACTTCATGCCGGCGCACCTGGTGCCGGCGGTCGAAGTGGTGTGCTCGCAATATACCGACAGCAAGGTCGCCGATCGCGTGAGCGCGATCCTCAAGAGCGTCGGCAAAGTCCCGGTGCGCGTCAACCTCGACATCCCGGGCTTTCTCGCCAACCGCATGCAGCACGCGCTGTCGCGCGAGGCGCTGTCGCTCGTCGAGCGCGGCATCGCGACGCCGGAGGACGTCGACAACGCGGTGCGCTACGGCTTCGGCTTCCGCTATATCGCAGCCGGCCCGCTGCTGCAGCGCGACCACGCCGGTCTCGATGTGCATGATGCCGCCGGCTCGACGATCTATCCGGATTTGTGCAATAGCGCGGTAACCAGCCCGGTCATGAGCGACAAGGTCAAAGCCGGCCACATCGGCATGAAAGCGAAGCGGGGCTTCTACCGCTGGGATGACGAGTCGATCGCCAAAGAGAAAGCGCGCTACGAAGCGGCGCTCGCCGGCGCGCTGGAAATCCTTGAACGCGAGAAGCGGTAATGGGATCCGATCTCGACGGTCTCAAGCAGGCGCGCGCGGTGTGGGATTTCACCACCGGCGACGAGCGCCGCTTTCTCGACCGGGTGAGCCTGATGAAGCAAACGGCGGAAAGTTTTCTCGCGCGCAAGGTTGCGGTCGATTTCGTGATGCTGATCCACGGTCCGGCGACCAGATTCGTCGCGCGCACCCACGCCGGCACCAAATTCGAGAAGGATGCGTGCCCGCTGCTCGGCGACATCCATGCGCTGCTCGCGGCGCTGGCGGCACTCGGCGTGCGAATCGAGGTGTGCCTGATCGCAATGGAGCGCTGTCTGGTGACGCGCGAGAACCTGCTGCCGTGCACCGTGGTCGAAGAGAACGTGTTTCTGAACTCGATTGCGCTGCAGAACAAGGGTTACGCCTTGATGCAAGTCGACTGATGTGAACGCGCAACGCGCGACGGTGGTGCTGGTGCACGGCCTGTGGGTGCGCGGTGCGCTGATGGGACTGCAGCGTCATTATCTCGCGCGCGCGGGTTTCGATGCGGTGTCTTATTCCTATCCTTCGGTGCGTCTCACGCTCAGCGAAAACGCGGTTCGCCTCGCGCAGTTCGCGCGCACGCTCGCCGCACCCCGTGTCCACTGGGTCGGGCATAGCCTGGGCGGGCTCGTGATCCTGCATGCGCTCGAGCGCGAACCGGCGCTGCCACCGGGGCGCGTCGTGCTGCTCGGCGTGCCGTATCGCGACAGCTACGCCGGGCGCGTGCTGGCCGGCAACACGCTCGGCGCCCGTGCGCTCGGACGCAGCATGCGCGAGTGGCTCGAATCCCCAAAGCCCGCGGCTTTTCCCGGACGCGAAATCGGCGTCATCGCCGGCTCGGTCGGCGTCGGCCTCGGGCGCATGGTGGCGCGCGGCTTGCCGCAGCCGAGCGACGGCGTGGTTACGGTTGCCGAAACCGAACTTGAGGCGGCGTGCGACCGCATCGTGCTGCCGGTCAATCACACCGGCATGCTGCTGTCGCGCCGCGTTGCGCATCAGGTCGGCGCGTTTCTGCGCGACGGCAGGTTCGACCACGCTGCAGGCCATGTTTGATATGCGGCGCCTGCTGCTTGTGGGCCTTGCGGTAATGCCTTTTGTCACCGGCTGCAGCAATATCGGCTACTACCTGCAGTCGATCGACGGGCAGATGAATGTACTGCGCGCGCGGCAACCGATTGCGGCCGTGATTGCCGATCCGGCAACGCCGCCATCGCTCAAAACCAGACTCGGGCGCGTGACGGCGATCCGCGATTTCGCGAGCCGCGAGCTGCAGCTTCCCGACAACCCGAGCTACCGCAGTTATGCCGATCTCAAGCGGCCATTCGTGGTGTGGAACGTATTCGCCGCTCCGGAGTTTTCGGTCGAGCCGAAGGAGTGGTGCTTCCTGATCGCGGGCTGCGTCGGCTACCGCGGTTATTTCGCGCAGGACCGGGCGGAGGTTTTCGCGCGCGGACTGCGCGATGAAGGGCTCGACGTGTTCGTGTCCGGCGTGCCCGCTTATTCGACGCTCGGCTGGTTCGACGATCCGGTTCTCAACACTTTCATCAACTATCCGGAATACGAGCTTGCGCGGCTGATCTTCCACGAGCTCGCGCATCAAGTGGCCTACGTCAAAGGCGACAGCGAGTTCAACGAGTCGTTCGCGGCCACGGTCGAGAGAGAAGGCGTGCAGCGCTGGATCGCTCGCAACGGCGACGACAGGATGCGCGTCGATTTCGCCCGCTCGCAAGAGCGGCGCGCGCAATTTGTCGCGCTGGTGCTCAAATACCGCGGCGAGCTCGACGCGCTTTACGGCACGCGGCTTGCTCCGAAAGCGATGCGCAGCCGCAAAGCCGGCATCTTCGCCGCGATGAAGCAGGAGTACCAGCTGCTCAAGGGGCAGTGGGGCGGCTTTGCCGGTTACGACCGCTACTTCGACAACGCCAACAATGCAAAGCTCGCGTCAGTCGCGATTTACAACGCGCTGGTGCCGCAATTCCAACAGTTGCTGGCAAAGCACCACGGCGACCTCGCCGCGTTTTATGGCGAGGTCAGTGAGCTCGCCGCGCTCGGCAAGGACGAGCGCGCAGCGCGGCTCGCAGCCGTGGCGCCTGCGCGCTGAGAGCCGTTATAATTTGCATAGTTTCGCACGAGGAGCCAGCATGAAACTCACCAGTTCCAGCTTTCAGAACAACGGCAGGATCCCCGCCGACTTCGCGTTTTGCGCGCCCGACCCGAAGACCCATGTCACGCTGTCGAAGAACCGCAATCCTCAACTTGCGTGGAGCGACGTGCCGGCCCCGACCAAATCGTTCGCGCTGATCTGCCACGATTACGACGTGCCGGGCAAACCCGACGACGTGAACCAGGAAGGGCGCACTATTTCGGCGACACTGCCGCGCGTCGATTTTTACCACTGGGTGCTGGTCGATCTGCCCTCGAACGCGAGCTCGATCCAAGCCGGCGAGTTTTCCGACGGCGTCACGCCGCGCGGCAAGAAAGGCCCCGATGGCCCGCGCGGCGCGCGCCAGGGCATCAACGATTACACGATGTGGTTTGCTTCCGACAAGGACATGTCGGGCAATTACTTCGGTTACGACGGCCCGTGCCCGCCATGGAACGACACGATTCCTCACCATTATGTATTCACGCTCTACGCACTCGATTTCGACAAGTGCCCGGTGAGCGGCACGTTCAAGGGGCCCGACGTACTCGCCGCGATCCGCGGCTACGTGCTTGCGCAGGCGGTAATCACCGGCGTCTACAGCCTGAATCCGAACGTCAAGGCCTGAGCAAGTCCCGCGGGATAGGCAGACAGCGCGATTGAGCGCGCCTTTGAAACTGCAATTGCGGCGAAACACGCCCGTAGCAGCGTATGCTGCGGATGAATCGAGTGCGTTCAGTCCGGTGGCGCCCACTCGGGCACCCACTCGAGGAAGTCAGTGGCAGACATTGGTTTGGCGATGAAGTAGCCTTGGGCGATGCTGCAGCCGAGTTCCTTGAGCAGGTTCCAGTCGCCTCGCGTCTCGACGCCTTCGGCGACCGCCTTCAGTCCCAGCTTGCGGGCCATGTCGATGCTGGACTCGAGGATGATCCGGTGCTGCGGATGCGCGGCGCAGTCCGTCACGAATGATTGGTCGATCTTGAGTTCAGTGAACGGGATGCGCCCGAGTTGCTGCATCGACGAGTAACCGGTGCCGTAGTCGTCGATTGACAGTCCAAAGCCTTTCATGCGCAAGCGCGCCAGTGCCTCGATGCAGGGCGCGACGTTTGTCATTGCCGCGGACTCGGTGATTTCCAGCGTCATGTGCCGCGGTGCGAGCCCCTGCTTCTCCACGGTTTGAGTGATGCGGTCCGCACACATGGGATCCTCGAGAGAAGTCAGGGACAGATTGACCGACACCGTCAACGGCCAGCCTTGCCTGTGCCACGCGACGCAGGCACTGGCGGATTTTTCCAGCATTGCCCACGTCAATTCGTCCATCAGGCCTTTTTGCCCGATCAGCTTGATGAATTCGCCTGGCGGTAGTATGCCGCGCTGCGGATGGCGCCAGCGCGTCAGCGATTCTGCTCCCACGGCATCGCCGGTTTGAAGGTCGACCTTGGGTTGGAAATAGGGTTCGAATTGCCGTTGCTTCAGAGCCGCGATGATTTCCTGCTCGGGAATGTCGATCTCAGCGCCCGTGGCGGCGCGTGGCGCATTCTGCCCGTGGCGCTTGATAAGATCGCGCAGCTTCTGCGGCGTTGCCGGTTTTTCGATTGCGCCCAGCAGGTTGATGCCGTAAGCGCGGGTCATGGTTTCCACCGACGAAATCACGTTGCGCTCCATTCCGCTGGTCAGAATGATCGAAACAGGGGCCCCGGCATTGCCCACGTGACGGATGAATTCCATCCCGTCCATATTCGGCATCTCAAGGTCACAGATAATGATATCTATCGGCTCCGACAGGTCGCTGAAGTAGCCAAGTGCTTCCCGGCCATCCGCGGCCTCGAGCACCTGCTTTGCGCCCAGGGATTTGAGGGCCAGCACCAGCGTCTTGCGCTGAAACTCGTGGTCCTCGGCAACGAGGAAATGCAGATCGGAAATTTCCATGGTTTTAATTCCAACTGTGAGGTTAAGTGCGTTGCGACTCCTGTATCTCATCGGATTGCATTATGTCTGGCGCCGTCCGGGCGTCGCCGATTTCGGCGCGCAGGCAGGTTACGAGGCGCGCGTGCTCGCGGTCGAACTCCCCGATGCATTCCCGTATTGCGGTCTGGTTTTCCGCGCGCGCGGCGCGCTCGATGCGTTCGGTTGCGTCCGCGTACGATTGCGCACCGATCATGCGACTTGCGCCCTTGATACGGTGCGCAGCCTTGGCGATGGCGGCGACGTTCTCCCCGACAAGGAGACTACGCAACTCCCCGGCGTCGGCCTCGTTTGCGACCAGGAATTGCCGCAGAATCCCGCGCCGCAGCGTATCATCTCCGCCCGTGAACTCGGCGAGTGTATGCGAGTCAAGCGGAGCGTCATTCTGATCGGCGCGACTTGCCTGCGGCGCGGAGTCGGCCGCTATCGGCACAGATGGTATTTCACGAGCGGTTTCGTCCGTCTTTGCATCCGCGTCCGCCACGATCCAGTGCGCGAGCTTGGATTTCAATGCGGACAATGTGATCGGCTTGGGTAGATAGTCGTTCATCCCGGCCTCGAAACATAAGGCGGCATCGCTCGCAAGGGCGTTCGCGGTGCAGGCGACGATGGGTATCGGTTTGGCCGCGCCACGTGCCGCCTCGAGGCGCCTGATCTCGCGCGCGAGCTGGTAGCCGTCCATGCGCGGCATGTGACAGTCGCTGAGCAGCAGCGCATGGTGGCCGGTCTTCCATTTCTCGAGCGCTTCGATGCCATCACGCGCGCTATCCGTCTGGTAACCCAGCAATGCGAGCTGGCGCTGGATCAGCGTCAGATTTACCGGATGGTCATCGGCGATAAGAATTCTCACACCGATCGGGTCGGCTGGTTTACCGGACTCGCCGGACGCGACGGGTTGCTCGCGCCGCGCTGTGTCCCGGCTGTCGATCAAGGCGGCATCGGCGAGCGGCAGCCGCAGCAGCACCGTCATGGTGGTGCCCATGCCGGGCGCGCTCTGCAGGCTGATGGTGCCGCCCATCATTTCGGCGAGACGGCGGCAGATCGACAGGCCGAGGCCGGTTCCGCCGAAGTTGCGCGTGGTGTCGGAGTCGGCCTGCACGAACGGCTGGAACAGCCGGCCCTGATGTTCAGCCGGGATTCCGATGCCGGTATCGGTCACGCGCAACCGCACCACCTCTTCCCGACTGCCGCGTTCGGCGGATTCGACGGCGAGCGAGACCTTGCCGCGGGAAGTGAACTTGATCGCATTGGACAGCAGGTTGTTGAGGATCTGCGTCACGCGCAGCCCGTCGGCGAGGTGCGCCTGCGCGATCTGCGGGTCGAAATGGCACTCAAGCAGCAACCCCTTGCGGGAAGCGAGATCGATGTAGACAGTGGCGGCGCGCTTCGCGAGCGCGCTGAGCGACACCGGCTCGGGCCGGATTTCGAGCTGACCGGCCTCGATTTTCGAGAAGTCGAGGATATCGTCGATCAGCCGCAGCAGCGCGACGGCGGATTCGCGCGCGAACGTAAGCGTCTCGCGCTGTTCGCCATCCAGATTGGTGAATTCCAGCAGTTCCAGCATTCCGAGCACGCCATTCATCGGCGTGCGGATTTCATGGCTCATCGTCGCAAGGAAACTGCTCTTCGCCTGGTTTGCCGCGTCGGCAGCTTCTTTCGCGGTGGCGAGCGCGCGCGCGAGGTTCTGTTGTTGCGTCACGTCGGTATACGCGAATAGCATCTCAGGCGAGCCGGGTTCAATCTGGCGGCCGGCGGTGACCGCCCAGAAACGCTCGCCGCCGGAACGTATAAACTCGAATTCGCCGGTGTAGATCTCGTCGTGTGTAACCGGCGCATAGAATTTCTCGCCGGCAGCGCGCCACTCCTTATCAGTCGCGAACAGGACGCGCGTGGAACACCCGACCAGCGCGCCGGGCCCGGCGCCGAACAGTCGCTCCATCGCCGGGTTGCAGCGCATGATGACGCGGTCGCGCACGAGCGCGATCGCGGTAGGGGTGGTCTGCAGCAGCACTTCGCTGCGATTGAGCGCGACTCGCAGCGAGGTTTCCATCGCTTTGCGCTCGTTGATGTCGAGGTTGGTGCCGCTCATGCGCAGCGCCTTGCCGTTCGCGTCGCGCGCGCTCACGCGCCCGCGCGATATGATCCAGCGCCAACCGCCGTCGGCAGCCCGCACGCGATGCTCGACCGAGTAATCGTCGCGCTTGCCGCGCAGCGTTTCGAGCGAAAGCTGCTTCACCTCCGGCAGGTCATCCGGGTGCGCGAGGGCCATCAATTCATTCGTGGTCGTACGGGTTTCGCCGGGCGGCAGGCCGAGCATGCGCGCCCATGCTTCGGACAGGTACACCTCCCCAGTTTGAATATTGGTGTCCCACAGCGCAAGGCGCGAGCCCTCGAGCGCAAGTTCGAGGCGCTCCTTCGCTAGCCGCAACTCCGCTTCCGCCGCCACGCGTTCGGTAATGTCGCTGCCAACGCCGCGGTAGCCGGCAAACTTGCCGTTCTCGTCGTAGACGGGCTTGCCGCTGGTCAGGAACCGGCGGCGCGTACCATCGGGCTGTACCGACGTGTAATCAAGGCTGTGAAACGGCAAGTGCGCTTCGAGTGCGGCGCGGTGCGCGCGCCATTGTTCGGCGGTCACGTCTTCGACGGGCGTTTCCCACCGCCGCTTGCCGATCATGCCTTTGAAGTCGAGCACGTTATTGGAACGGGTCGCTATGCTCGTAAAACGGAATTCCGGATCTTGTTCCCAGTACCAATCCGACGACATTTCCGCGAGCATGCGGAATCGGCGCTCGGACTCCTGCATATTACGTTCGGCCACCTTGCGCGCCGTTATGTCACGGGAGGTGCCGACCGTGCCGATGACGCTCCCGCCAGCGTCGAAGATCGGGGCCTTGACGACTTCCACCCAGCAGCTGCGGCCGTCGAATTCCTGCGAGGACTCGTAACGGATGGGGGAGCGCGACGACATCACTTCGGTGTCCTCCTGCCGCAGTCTGGCCGCCTTGTCTCGAGGATAGATGTCGAAATCGGTTTTGCCTACGGCCGCTTCGGCGACGATGCCATAGCGCTTGCTGAACGCGAGATTGACTCCAATCAGACGGCCTTTCGCGTCCTTGAGCCAGGCGACGTCCGGCAGGCTGTCAAGCAGGGCGCGGTACTGGAGGGCGAGTGCATCGGCGGCATACTCCTCGCTCGTGCGTTGCCCGATATCGATGATGACCCCGATGACATGCGTCGGTTTTACGCCGGTCTCGGCGTAAGAATGGCCGCGCGCAATCACGTTGCGCGTGGCGCCTCCGCCCGGCATGATGCGAAATTCAAGCTGGTATATACCGAGCCGCTCTTTAGCTTCGCGGCCGGCGGCAAGAAAACGCTCCCGATCGTCCGGATGCACGATTGCGCGCAAATCCGGGTGTGCCGTCATGCCCCGTCCGACCGGCCCCAGCAGCCACTCGGGGGATGCGCCCCAGCGGAAGCGGTCCCTTGCGATGTCCCACTCCCACGGCAGCAAGTCGCCTGCCGCCACGGCCAAGCGCAGAAGACGGTCGGAGGAGGTCACCCGATTGCGTTCCGCCGCAGGTTGCCGCACGCGCGGGTCGCTTACGTTCGAGGTTGCATCTCGTTCTTTGCCGGCCATATGTGAAGATTCTACCGGGACGAATGGGATGTCAATTACACGGTTTACGATTGCCCGTCTTCACGTGCGGTGATACTGGTGCCGGGGATAGCAACCCCGGCTGTATCCGGCCGCCGGGCAGGTCATCCAGGGCCGGACCGCCGCCTGTGTAAGGAATGCGCACGATATTGACGTTGGCCATGGACTTGCAAAATTCCGTGTCAACGGCTAGAGGACTCCTTGAATTGACGGAAATTTGCGACAATCCGTAACAAAGAGCCGGTGGCCGGAGGAGGGCGCAACAGCCGGATCGGTTTCGTCGCCTGTCAGGAAAAGTCTGACACCGATTGTCGGGCGCGCCCTACAGCGTTGAGTGTCGTCCCGATGATAGATTTCAAGTCGAGCCTTGGCCTTTAAGGGGGTGTTGCCATGCGCATCGATCGAATTGTCATGGGGCTACTATTTGCCTCTATAGCGGCGGCGGCGTCGGCACGGCAAAATGATGCCGACGGCAATACGGTAACTGGCAGGATCGAAACTATTTATGTCCGCGAATCCCACCGGTTTTTTATTGAAAGAAAGCTGGTACGAAGGACTGAAGGTAAAGAGTTGTGGGCCGAAGTTCGCTTCGAACGTCTGTCCCAGGACGACCCTGTGAGCGAACTG
Source organism: Betaproteobacteria bacterium (assembly GCA_023266235.1). GTDB lineage: Bacteria > Pseudomonadota > Gammaproteobacteria > Burkholderiales > SG8-41 > PALSA-1004. Next base: position 931 of record JAHFRL010000134.1, on the reverse strand, counting down.
GCGCTGTTGCCGGCGAATACCGGGATAGAGCGTGAGGATCTGGTGGAAACGCGGCTCGCTGAACCCGTGCCTCTAATTCGGGGGACATTGCCTGAAGTCAGCCGGGTGATCAAACTCGTTGCCAAACACGACACTCTGCAAGCCATGCTCTTTGGTCTTTCCAGTCCACGGCGGATGCAGGGTCTTTTCGCGCAAGCGGGCATGTGCCCCACCAACGTCGCGTACAGCAATTCAAATCCCCAGTAACTTATCCCCTTCGCACCGCCGAATGTGCCATGCTTAGTCGGTCAACGGCAGGCATGCAATCGCGGTTGACAGTCAGATTATGACAATCCGTAGCCCGCTTTGTGGAGCCGAGCTGTGGAGGCTCTACCATGACCGCGACGAAAAGCTCCGCAAGGCCAGCGTCATGGACGCGAAACTCGAAGATTTCCGCTGGTAGATCGAAGAACCGCGCGTCTCGCTCTTCGCGCAGGAATTGAAGATGCCGTATCCCGTGTCGGTGAAGCGGTTGAGGAAGATCTGGGGATCGGTTGTACGGTAGTCCGACAAGGGACTCGACATTTTAAGGTGTGCGTCCCCTTTGTTGTTAAGGGTTCCGACGTGCTCGCCGCGATCCGCGGTCATGTGCTCGGAGCGGAGGAAATAGGAGGAAATAGGGTCAGTTCTTGACTTTACACTTAGACAAAAGCTGCCGGAGGGTTGCTGATACTGCGCCCGTCTCAATAGCGCACTGGATTTTTGAAATTCGCGAGGCAGATATTTTGCTGCGTTCGGCCACCTCCCTTAACGGCAGATTCACCGCCCGCCGCAACAGATAAACCCACCCCTGTAACAGAGAGGGGTCAGGCTTGGCTACTTGCATAATGACCTCGATTCAAACAGAGAGGGGTCGGGCTTGGCTACTTGCATAATGACCTCGATTCGACCG
>JAHFRL010000029.1:524-42832 GCA_023266235.1 Betaproteobacteria bacterium | reverse complement strand
CGCCGAGTTCGATGCGTTTGCCGACGCCGTTGCCGGCCGCGCGCCGTACCCGATTCCGATGGAGCAGATGGTCGATACGGTCGCCGCGTTCGAGGCGGTGATCAAGTCGATCGAGTCGGACAGCGCGGTGGTGCTCGACGGGGCATGACGGGAACGCCGGAATTACCGGAACGACCGCGCAATCAATCCAGCTGCTGCATCCCGGACTCGAGAATGATCTTGCGATACTTCTCGGTATCGCGCCGGACGCGCTCGGTGAACTGCTCCGGCGTGCTCGCGACGACTTCATAGCCTGCCGTGACGAAGCGCTCCTTCACTTCGGGAATATTGACGATGCGCACGATCTCCCGGCCCAGCGCCTGCACCGTCGCGGCGGGCGTTTTCGCGGGCGCGAAGATTCCGACCCAAAATTCGACCTGGTAGCCGTCGAGCCCGCTCTCGGCCAATGTCGGCACGTTGGGCAGTTGCGGATCGCGCCGCGAGCCGGTCACGCCGATGGGTTTGAGCTTGCCGGAGTCGATCGGTCCTTTGAGGCTTGAATAGAGGGTCAGCAGCAACTGCGATTCATTCGAGATCACGGCGATCACCGCGGGTGCGCCGCCCTTGTACGGAATGTTGTTCAGCTCGATATGCGCCTGCAGCTTGATCAAATTACCGGCGATCTCGCCCGTCGCGCCGGCAACACCAATATTGAGCTTTCCCGGCGCGCGCTTGGCTTCGGCGATAAGTTCCGTGACGTTATTGGCCTGGACCTTGGGGTTGGCGACCAGTACCAGGCTGCTGAATATGATTTCGCTGATTGCCGCGAAATCGCGTACGGGGTCGTAGGTCGGCTTCTTGTAGAGCGTGGCGTTGACAGCGTGGGTGCCGGAATTACCCACGGCGAGAACCGTGCCGTCCGCCGTCGCGTGCGCAACCAGTTCCGCGCCGATCACGCCGTTGGCGCTCGGACGATTGTCCACGATCACGTTTTGGCCCAGCGTTTCGCTCAATTTGGGCGCGAGCATGCGGCCTACAAAGTCGTTGGGTCCGGCGGCTGCATTGGGGACGACAATACGCACGGGTTTGTTCGGCAGGGCCGACGCCTGGCCGTAAGATGCGGCCGGACACAGTGTCATTCCAATCAGCACCGACAGCAATCGATAGGGTTTGCGCCGCGTAAACATTTTATGATCCTCCTCAAAAATGACGAGTGTCGTCGAATTATCCACAATGTCGGGCTTTCCCGCTACGCCAAATCATGGCTCTTTTTCAGCATGGCGGTAGCCCCATCGTTGCAGGTCCGGATCACGCAGCAGGCAGCCGGTCGTGACCGGCCGATGCGGCGCACATGGCGCTACAATTGCGGCAACCCCGCAGCCAGGAGATAAATTCAAATGAAACCCGCCATCGGAGTTATCGGTCTCGGCATCATGGGCGGCGCGATGGCCGCCGCCCTGCTTGCCGACGGGTATCGGGTTGTCGGCTACGACGTGCTGCAAGCCGCGCGCGCGCGCCTGAAAAGAGCCGGCGGGCAGCCGCTGGCATCGAGTAGCGCGGTGGCTGCCGGCGCCGACATTCTGATCACGTCGCTCGCCACGGTCGCGGCGCTCGATGATGCCGGCGGGAAAATCGCGGCCGCAAAACGGTCCGGGAGCCGTCCGCGCCTGATCGTGATCGAGACCAGCACCTTGCCGATTGCGGACAAAGTGCGGGCCATGCAGCGCTTGCGGCGCGCCGGCATCATGCTGCTCGACTGCCCGATCAGCGGCACTGCGGTGCGCATGAAGCAGGGCGCATGGACGATCTTCGCAAGCGGCAGCGCCGCCGCGTGCAAGCGCGTGCAGCCGATCTTCGCCGTGTTCACGCGCAATGCCCCGTATGTCGGCGCGTTCGGCAACGGCACCCGGATGAAGTTCATCGCCAATCACCTCGTCGCGATCTATAACGTCGCGTATGGCGAATCGCTGACCTTCGCGCGAAAAATGGGGCTGGACCCGCAGCAGGTGTGGGACTTGTTTGCGGCAAGCCCGGTGATCGGCACCGGCGTATTCAGGCTGCGCGGCAAGTTCATGGTCGACCGCAAATACCTGCCGGCGACAATGAAGATCGAGGTCTGGCAAAAGGACATGCAGGTGATCGGCGACATGGCGAAAGCGGTCGGCTGCCCGACGCCGCTTTTCAGCGCGTGCGCGCCGATTTACACCGCGGCGATGGCGCAGGGATTGAGCCAGCACGATACCGCGTCGGTGTGCGAAGTGCTCGCTGCGATGGCGGGCGGGCGCCGCTCGCGCAGGCAGCGGTGATCCAGGAAATCCGTCGCCGGCGGCAGTAGCAAAGTCGTATGCTATTCTTCATTCACCGCTAAACAGCAGCGGACCAGGGGGAGACGTCAATGAAATACATCCTGATTGCAGGTGTCGCGGGTTTATGCGCGGCAGGCGGCGCGATGGCGGCGGACATCAAGGTGCTGAGCGCAGGTGCAGTCGAGCCGGGTTTGCATGCATTTGCGGAACAGGTGAAGCGCGACCTCGGGCACGAGCTGAAGATCATCTTCAACACCACGCCGCAAATTACCAAGCGCCTCGCCGCGGGCGAGGTCTACGACATACTGATCTTGCCCCCGGCGCCGATCGAGCAGGCGGTGAAAGACGGCAAGGCCGTGGCCGCAACCCGCGTGCCGGTCGGGCGCGTCGGTGCGGGCGTCGTCGTGCGCAGCGGCGTAGCGGCGCCCAACGTCGCTACAGTCGATGCGTTGAAGCAGGCGCTGCTCGGCGCCGATTCGGTCGTCTATAACACGGCTTCCTCCGGAATTTATCTCGACAAGCTTTTTGCGAAGATGGGGGTGCTCGAGCAGATCAAACCGAAGACCACGCGCTATCCCGACGCTGGAGCGGTGATGGAGCACGTGATCAAGGGCAAGGGCAACGAGATCGGCTTTGGCCCGATCACCGAGATCAAGCCGCATGAATCGAAAGGGCTCAGGTTTGTCGGTCCGCTGCCCGCGGAAGTGCAGAACTACACGAGTTACGACGCGGCGGTGATGACGGGTGCCCCGTCTGACGAAGCGGCGAAAGCGGTGCTGCGCCAGCTCGCTACGCCTGCAGCGAAAGCGATTTTCGCCGCCAAAGGCGTTGAGTAGGGACGCCATACATGGCTGCGTTGATACGTGGATTGGCCGCCGTTCTGTTGGTCAGTACCGTGGCGGCGGCTAGTCCCGGCGCCGCGCAGGGTCGAAAAATCTCGCGCGGCTCGCGCCTTGCCTTTGTGCACACGCGCGCCTAGACTTGCGCAACCCACCAGGAGGAGTCCCGCCGTGAACTCGATTCGTGCAAAAGACTGTCTGGCTTGCCTGAAGCTTTTATGGATTCTGTTTGCGCTTGCAGCATTGCCCGCGGCGGCGACCACGGCTCGGATCTACGTGACAAACAGCGCCGGGGACAATGTTCATGTCATCGATCCCGCGACCAACAAGGTTGTGCAGGTGATCAAGGGCATCGAAGCGGCGCACGGAGTCGGCTTCTCGCCCGACGGCAAGCGGGTATACCTCAGCAACGAGTCCGACCACACACTCGATATGGTCGACCAGAAGTCGGGCAAGATCATCAAGAAGGTGCGTCTCAGCGGCCGCCCGAACAATATCGCGGTGACGAAGGACGGCGGGCGCGTCGTCGTCTGCATCGCGGAGAACGACGGCGGACTGGATTTCATCGACACGGGCGCCCTGAAACTTGCCAAGACGCTCCCGCTGAACGGCCGCATGCACAACGTCTACGTGACTCCCGACGGCAAGTACGCGGTCGCGGGTTCGGTGCGGCACAAGTTCATGGCCGTCGTCGATCTCGCCACCGAACAGGTCGCATGGCAGGTCAAGTTCGATCAGGGCGTGCGCCCGATGACGTTCGAGACGGGGCCGGACGGCTCGACGAGCCGGATTTTCCTACAGCTGTCGAATTTGAGCGGCTTCGCGGTGGTGGATTTCGCGGCGCGCAAGGAGACGACCCGGATCAAATTCCCCGATCAGCCGGGCGGGTTCGGAGTCATCGAGGGACGAGTCGGCGCCGGGGCGCCCGCGCACGGTATCGGCGTCGCACCTGACGGCAAGACTTTGTGGGTCAACAGCCACGTGGCGAATGCCGTTTTTGTTTATGCGCTGCCCGATCTCAAGCTGTTCGGACATGCGGAGCTGCCGCAACTCAAGCTAGAGGGACGCCAGGCGATCGGCGCGATACCGGATTGGCTCACGTTTACGCCCGACAGCAAGACGATTTACGTCGGCAACTCGGCGTTCAACTCGGTGGTCGCCATCGACGTGAAGACGATGAAAGTGACGGCGACGATTCCGGTCGGGCAAGTTCCCAAGCGGATGAATACGCTGGTAATGCGTTGAACTGAAAGTCCGCCGGGAAGCCCGGATTCAGTTTCTGCTGCGGCCCGGGCTTTCCGCCTTGAGACCGGCGGCTACTTCTTCGGCGGGGTGGCCGCTTGTTTCGGCCCTCTGACCCACTGCGCGAGAATTTTCCAGTCCGGGTCGTTCTTGTTCGCAAACTGCCTGCCGCCCGAGTGATAGGGAAAACCGCCGGCTTCGGGCGCGAGCGGCCGCAGCAGCAGTATGCTGTTCGCCGGGTCACCGGGCATCACTAGTTGCGAAGCGATTTCGAAATTGCGCCGCGATTGCTCCTCGTTCCAGGACTTACTTCCCGCCGCGAGCTTCTGCAGCTTGAAAGCATTGTTGCTGTCCGAGTGGCATACGTAGCAGCGGACGTGGTCGGACCGCTTCTTGAGAAAGATGGGCTCGACGCGGGTTTTGAAAAAAGCGTAATTGAGCGCTTGCTCCGCGGAGAACGCGGGAGCTGCTCCCAAAGTGACTGCCACGGCCATTACCATTCCCAGTCGATTCCGCATCATAAGCGCCCCTTCTTGCGATTGGTTGACACGCCGGGACTTCCAACCTCCACATAGCCTTCTAGCACAGGGCCGGTCGAGTGGCAATGTTCGATTGATACCGCGTGGTCCTGCCGCGGCAATTGTCATTGGCGGGTAGCGTTGCTAGACTGCCACGTGCCTCGAGAGCAGGGATTTTGGATTTTCAGGAGGAAGGCGATGCAAGGCACGCGATTTCTCGACTGCAGCATCGTGTGGGCGCTCGCGCTCGCCGGTTGTGCAAGTTTTGCAGGCGCGCAGGATTACCCGGCGAAGCCGATCCGTTTCATCGCTCCCAATCTGCCGGGCGGGCCGACCGATATCCTTGCGCGTCTCATCGGGCAGAAGCTCGCGGAGAGCATGGGCCAGCCTGTCGTCGTCGAAAATCGCGCGGGCGCGGGCGGCAATATCGGCACCGAAGCGGCCGCCAAATCGCCGCCCGACGGCTATACGCTCGTGACCGGCAACAACGCGACCTTCGGCGCGAACGTGAGCCTCTACAAGCAACTGGGCTTCGATCCGCTCAAGGATTTTGCGCCGATCGTGCTGGTGGCCACGCAGCCGAACATCCTCGTCGTGCATCCGTCGCTGCCGGTCACGTCGGTCAAGCAGCTCATCACGCTGGCTAAATCGCGGCCGGGTGAATTGAACTACGCGGGCTCGGGCATGGGCGCGGCGGCGCACCTCGCGGCCGAGCTGTTCAAGAGCATGGCGGGAGTCAACATCGTGCACATACCCTACAAGAGCGCCGGGCCGGCGCTGGTCGACCTGATCGCCGGCCAATGCCAGCTCATGTTCGCCACGTCACTTTCAGTGCAGCCCCATATCAAGACGGAGAAGTTACGCGCGCTGGCGGTGACCACCGGCAAGCGGTCGCGCTTGATGCCCGAGCTGCCGACGATATCCGAAGCCGGCCTGCCGGGTTTCGAGGCGATGACCTGGCATGGCGTGTTGACGACGGGGGGCACGCCGCCTGCCATCGTCAACAAGCTCAATACCGAAATCAACCGCATCCTGCAGCTGCCGGACGTGCGCGAACGGCTCGGCGCGCTGGGCGCCGAGATCATCGGCGGTACGCCGAAGGAATTCGCCGATCACATCCAGCGCGAAATCCCGAAGTGGGCGAAGGTCATCAAGGACGCCGGCGTGCGGCTGGAATGAGCGCGCCGCGTTACTCTTACTTCCGCGTGAATTCCAGGATGTTGAATCCGGGGCCACGCAAGGCGCGATGAAAAAAAAGACCGTTCACACCGCCACGATCCCCATCCGCGGCCCGCTCTTCCGCGGCGAGCGGCGGTTGCGCATTGCGCTGGTGGGGCTGCCCAACAGCGGCAAGAGCAGCCTGTTCGCGGCGGTGTCGAGCACGTCGGTCGACACCGGGGAACTCGCCGGAACGCATCGCGCGTACGATGAATGCGCGGTCCAGGTCGGGCTTGACGAGGCGCGCGTCATCGATTTGCCGAGCATCCGTTCGCTGCGTCACCCCGAGCGCGAGGACCGCGCAACCCTCAAGTACCTGTTGTGGGGCGACGAGCGCCCGCCGGTCTCGGTGCACGAGCCCGAAGGTCCGCCCGCTCCGTTCACGCCGCCGGACGTGATCGTGCAGGTCGCCGACGCGACCACGCTCGAGCGCCATCTCGAGCTCACGCTCGAGCTCGCGCAGCTCGGCCGCCCGCTGGTGATCGCACTCAACAAGATGGACGAGGCGCAGGAGCGCGGGCTCTACGTCAACGGCCGGGTGCTGGGCGCGCAACTCGGCGTGCCGGTCGTGCCGACCGTCGCGGTGATGGGTCACGGCATCTCGGAGCTTTTCCGCACGGCGGTGGGCGCGGTGCGCGAGGGCGTGTGCCCGCTCGCGCAGCCGGCGAGCAAGCATATTGCCGGGCGGCTGGAGCCGCTCGCCGCGCTGCTCGGCGCCGCCGAATTCCAGCGGGCGTTCCGCGTTCCGCCGCAGCTCCTCGCGACGCGGATCGCGGAGGGCGACCGCTACTTCATCGGCGAGCTCGAGCAGCATTTTCGCGAACGGCTGCCCGCGATTCAGCAGCTGCTCGGGACCGCCGAACAGGCGCTGCCGCGCCCGCTCGCGGAGGAGCTGCACGCCGACCGCCACCACCGCGCCGCGCTGCTTTTCGAAACCGCCACGCGTCTCGGCGCGCCGCACGAGCGGCGCGACTGGCGCTACTGGCTCGACGAATTGTTCCTGAGCCCGCACTGGGGCTTCGTTGGCAGCGCCGCCGTGTTCGCGGCCGTGCTCTTCGTCGTTTTCTTTGTCAGTACCTGGATCGACAGCGTGACCGCGGCGCGGCTCGTCGAAGCGGTTTCCGCGTGGCAGCCGGAATCGACCGCCGGCGTTGTCGGGCGCGCGGTGGCCGACGGACTGATCGGCCTCGTTGGCATCGTCGTGCCCTACATGATTCCGCTCGTGCTCCTGCTCGTCGCGCTCGAAGAGGCGGGCGTCATGGCGCGCATCGCGTTCGCGGTCGACCGCACCTTTCACCGGCTCGGCCTGCACGGGGGCGTCGCGGTGCCGTTCCTGCTCGGGCTCGGCTGCAACGTGCCGGCGATTTCGGCGATCGGCGCGACGACGAGCGGCCGCGAACGCGTGATGGCCTCGTTGCTCGTGACCTTCGTGCCGTGCTCCGCGCGCTCGGCGATCATCCTCGCGCTCGCCGGCAAGTATCTCGGCGGCGTCGGCGTATTCGCGATTTTCCTGCTGACGATGATCGTGATCGCGCTTTTAAGCCAGGTGCTGCGGCGCCGCTATCCGCGCGGCGGGCCCGGCCAGGTGCAGGAGATCCCGTGCTACCGGCTGCCGCGCTGGCGCGCGCTCGCGCGCGAGACGTGGGTGCGCACGCGCGACATCCTCTTCATCGTGACGCCGTTGCTCATCGGCGGCAGCGTGGTGCTCGCGCTGCTCGCGCACGTCGGCGCCGACCATGCGATCAACGCGCTGCTCACGCCGATCACGACGTGGTGGCTCGGCCTGCCGGTGGCGCTCGGCGTGCCGATCCTGTTCGGCGTGCTGCGCAAGGAGCTGTCGCTGCTGATGATCTACCAGGCGCTCGGCAGCTTCGAGATCGGCCAGCACCTGAATTCGATCCAGATCATGACCTTCCTGCTGTTCCTCACGTTCTACGTGCCGTGCATCTCCACCTTCGCCGTGATGATGAAGACCATTGGCCGCCGGGAAGCGTTGTTCTCGGTGGCGCTGTCGGTCGGCGTGGCGCTGCTGGTGAGCGGGGTCGCGCGCTTCGCGCTGGAGGGGCTGCAGTATCTTGCCGGATGAAGCGGCGGGCGGTGGTCCAGTCGAAATCCGCCTGCTCTTACTTCCGCGTGAATTCCAGGATGTTGAATCCGGGGCCGCGGTCGACGAGGTAAATCACTCCGCGCTTGTCGACGTCGACGTCGTTGGTCTGCGGTCCGGGTTGTCCGGGCGCGGGTTCCGGAATGAAGTGCCCCGCTTCCTGCGGTGCCGCCGGGTCGGCGATATCGACAATCCGCAAGCCACCCGCAAACCACGTGCAGTAGACCAGCGTGTCATCCATGCGCTCGTGGAACTGGTGCGCGCCGAAGCGCCCGGGCGCCGCGCGGCTGAACGGCGAATCGAGCTCGCTCACCTGGAATATCGCGAGCGGCCGGATTTTCGGGAGATCGGTGATGTCGAGCACCCACAGGCAGCCGTGCGGGCGGCCGCGGCGCCGCTCCATTTCGTGTGCGTCGTGCGCGTGGTCTTCTTCATCGATCGCGAGCGCGATGCGCCTGCCGCCGATCGCAAATGGCACGTCCATGAACGTGTGGCTGGGCTCGGGGAACGGCGGATGGTAATTGTATTCGCCGATGGTGCGCGGCTGGCGAATGTCGGAGACGTCGATCACGCGCACGCCGCCGTGCCAGCATCCGGCGAACATCCTGTCGCCCGAGCGCAGCGCGTGGTGCAGGCGGTGCTGGCGTCCGGACCAGGTTGGCTGTTCGCCGCCCGCGAGGTGCTGGCCCGGCAGCCACCAGCGCGAGATTTCTGCGGGCTTGGCCGGATTGCGGATGTCGTAGATCACCAGGATGTTGCCGACGTAGCCCGGCATCTCGGTCGAAATGTAGGCGTAATCGGCGTCCATGTCGAAGCGGTGCACGCCGATGCCGTGCGTTTTCTGGAACGTGATGAGCTTCGGTTTCGCGCGGTCCGACACGTCGTAGATCTTGAAGCCGCCCTTGTCGTACGGATTTTTCTCGGCGGCTTCCACTGCCGGAATGTCGGACGCCTTCACGCCGAGTTTTGCCGCAAGCTCGGCGTGGTTGGGATCGCGCCCCAGCTCCTCGCGCAGGCGCGCGCGCAAACCAGGCAACTCGTCGGCTTTGCGACCGATCGCGGTCATGTTGCGCTCGCTGTTGACGATCATGAGGTCGCCGATCACGCGCGCCTTGTGGCTGTGCGAGTGCGGGTCGTCGAGAAAAATTTGCGACACGATGCGCGGTTTGCGCGGGTCGGCGATGCCGACGATGCTGGTGCCGAGATTCTGCTTGTTGGGCAGGTGGCCGATATAGGCGTAGTTGCCGGCCACGTACACCTGGCCCGCGCCAGGCAGATCGAGACGCGACAGGCGCTTTACGTTATGCGCAAGTTTCGCGGTGTTGGGTGTTCCGTCCATCGTGGTCCCCGGTTTGGCGCGGTTTTCCGGATTTTACCGCACCGCCCCGCCAGCGAGCCTGCGCAGCGTGTTTGCCCGCGAAAATTATGAAGGTGTCATTTTGCGCGGCCTTTTGGCAAAATGAAAGACGTCACACCGCGGGCCGCGGAATTTCAATACCACAAACTGCCGCGCGCCGCGTATCGAACCGCGCACTTCAGTCGGAGGAGTCGTGAGCGCCACCAGGAAACTCGGCTTGGGTCTCGTTGCGCTGTGCGCTGCGGGCGCGGCCTGCGCCCAGGATTATCCGAGCAAGCCGATCCGGCTGGTCGCGCCGTTCTCGCCCGGTGGCGCGACCGACGTGCTGGCGCGGATCATCGGGCAGAAGCTCAACGAGCGTCTCGGCCAGCCGGTAATCATCGAGAACCGGGTCGGCGCCGGCGGCAATATCGGCGCCGAGCAGGTCGCCAGGTCCGCGCCCGACGGCTACACGCTGCTGATGGGCGGAGTGCCGCACGCAATTGCGGTCAGCCTCTATACCAAGCTCGCCTACGACATGGTCAGGGATTTGTCGGCGATTGCCGAAGTCGCTTCATTCCCGAGCATGCTCGTGCTGCATCCCTCATTGCCGGTGAAATCAGTGAAAGAGTTGATCGCGCTCGCGAAAGCCAAACCCGGGCAGCTCAATTTCGGCTCGGCCGGTAACGGCTCGCCGAACCATCTGGCGCTCGAACTATTCAAGGCCATGGCCGGCGTGAACATGGTGCATATTCCGTACAAAGGCGCGGGGCAGGTGGTCGGCGATCTGCTCGCCGGCCACCTGCAGCTCGCTTCGATGGGTTTCCCGGTGGCGACGCCGCATGTTCAATCCGGGAAACTGAGAGCAATTGCGGTGACCGGCGCCGCGCGCTCGCCGCTGTTGCCGGCGATCCCGACAGTGAGCGAAGCGGGGTTGGCGGGATTCGACGTGACTTCATGGTACGGCGTGTTCGGACCGGCGGCGCTATCCAGGGACATCGTCGTAAAGCTCAACGCCGAGATCGGCGGCGCCACGACGGCGCCTGACTTCAAGGAGCGCCTCGCCGCCCTGGGGGCCGAGCCGTCGGTGAAGACTCCCGATCAATTCGGCCGCTACGTGCGGGAAGAAATTTCCAAATGGGCGAAGGTGGTCAAGGAGTCGGGCGCCAAGCTCGATTGAATCCGTGAAGCGTGAGAGCGCGAGGGGTGAGGAGGCGCCGGGGTCAGGCCCGGTGGACGATCGCGAACCCGCTCCCATCGATCGCTCGGCGCTGGCGGTGATCACGGGCGGAGATCCGGCGGTCGAGCGCAGGCTGCTGACGGTTTTTCGCAAGGCCAACGATGCCGATGCGGCGGCGCTCAAGGAGGCCCTGGCAAGACAGGACATTGCTGCAATAACGCGGGCGTCGCACGGCATGATGGGGGCGAGCAGGCTGGTGGGCGCCGCAGTCCTCGCCGACATCTGCGCAACCATCGCGCAGGCGGGGCACGCCGGCGACTGGGGCACCATAACGGCGAACCAAAACGCGCTTGCTCGCGAGCTTGACCGGGTCACCGCGTATATCGATACGCTGCTGGTGACCGCTCGATCCGGAAGCATCAAGCCAGAACCATGAAGATCGCCGACATTCATTTTCTGGTAGTCGAGGATCATGTGTTCCAGCGGGAAGCGCTGGTTGCCATGCTCGCCGGCCTTGGCGCGCGGCACATCGCTGAAGCCGTCGATGGCCGCGCAGCGCTCGAGGCGATGCGCGCGCAGACTATCGACACCGTCATCAGCGACCTCGACATGCCGGGGATGGACGGCATGGAGTTCATACGCCATGTCGGCGAAGCGGGAATGCCGGTGTCGATGATACTGTCGAGCGTGCACGACCGCGCGTTGATCGCTTCAGTCGGCACCATGACCGAGGCGTATGGCATCACCCTGCTGGGCGCGATTGAGAAACCCGTCACGCCGCAGAAGCTCGCAGCGCTGATCGCGCTGCACCAGCTTCCCGTGACGCCGCCGCCCAAGGCCGCAAGCGTGTTTTTCAGCGAGGCTGACATTTCGGAGGCGCTGGCCGCGCGGCTGTTCGAGCCGCTGTTCCAGCCCAAGGTCGACGTCGCGACCGGCAGCCCGGCGGGGGCCGAAGCGCTGGCGCGCTGGTACCACCCCGAGCAGGGCATCGTCGGCCCGTACGCATTCATCCCGGCGCTGGAAGCCAACCGGCGCATCGACGAGCTGACCTGGATCATGCTCGAGAAAGCGGCGGCGGCGTGCCGCGACTGGCGCGCAGGCGGGCTCGACATGACGGTGTCGGTCAACTTGTCGTTGCGTTCGCTGATCACGGTGGGTATTGCCGATCGTGTCACCGCGCTGGTGCGGGCGCAGGACCTCGAGCCAAAACACATGACTCTCGAAGTGACGGAAACGACCGCCATGACGGACCTGGCGCGCGTGCTGGAGAATCTTGCCCGTCTGCGCATCAAGGGATTCGGCTTGTCGATCGACGATTACGGGACCGGCTACTCCTCGCTGCAGCAATTGTCGCGCATCCCGTTCACCGAGCTGAAAATCGACCAGTCGTTTGTCATGCACGCGATCGAAAAGAATGCATGCCGGGTCATCCTCGAGTCGAGCCTCGACATCGCGAAAAAACTCGGCTTGAAAGCGGTTGCGGAGGGGGTCGAAACGCGCGCCGATTGGGAGCTGCTCAAGGGCCTCGGCTGCGATGTGGCGCAAGGCTATTTCATCGCACGCCCGATGGAAGCGGCGAAAATCGCTGCCTGGGCGGCTGCCTGGACTGAAAGAAGCTCCAACCTCGCGTAGCTGGCAAGACCGCAACGAGAGGCGAGTGGCGAAAAGCACAATCCTTCACCCCTCATCTGTGGAAGTCGGGATTTGATCTGACAGGCAAGGTCCGCTATCGGCCAGACGCAGCCATTGGGTTAGGGCGGTAAGAGTTGTTGCGTATTTGGTCCGGAATTACGCCGCGTTGGTGCCCCGCTCATAGATCTGCGACTGAGCCATCGCCACGTAGTACCATCCGGATCCATGAGGGAGAAGAGCGCATGAAAGTCTACAGACTCGACCCGGTCGGCACCCTCGACGATCTGCAGCTTGGCGACGAGGAAGACCGCCGCCCCGGTCCGAGGGAAGTTGCGATCCGCATCCGCGCGACTTCGCTCAATTACCGCGATCTCAAGGTCGCCACCGGCGCCTATGAGCGGACGGCGATCAAGCCGCGGCCGATTCCGCTTTCGGACGGTGCCGGCGAAGTCGTGGAAGCCGGTCCCGGCGTCACGCGCGTGAAGGTGGGCGATCGCGTCGCGGCGATCTTCGTGCAGCGCTGGCTCGCCGGGCGCATCGATCCGGTATACGCATCCTCTTCGCTCGGCGGCCCATCGGATGGAGTGTTGGCCGAGCGTATCGTGCTCTCGGAAGAAGGCGTCGTCTCAATTCCCGCGCACCTCACCTTCGAGGAGGCGGCCACGCTGCCGTGCGCGGCCGTCACCGCCTGGCACGCGCTGTTTGCCCGTGGGAAGCTGACTGCGGGCGAGACCGTGCTGACCTTGGGCACCGGCGGCGTGTCGCTATTTGCGGCGCAGTTCGCGCGCATGGCCGGGGCGCGCGTGATCGTCACCTCGAGCAGCGAAGAGAAGATCGCGCAGCTCAAGGCGATGGGTGTCACCGACGTGGTGAACTACCGCGCCGCGCCCGACTGGGAGCGCGCGGTAATGGATCTGACCGGCGGACAGGGCGCCGACCACGTTATCGAGTTGGGCGGCGCGGGAACATTCAGAAAATCGCTCCTTGCGCTTCGTATGGGCGGGCGGCTCTATGCAATCGGCAATCTCGCGGGTGAGGCCCAGATCAACCCGCAGATGATCCTCGCCAAGCGCGCTAATGTGCACGGCATCCAGGTCGGCAGCCGCGAGATGTTCGAAGCAATGAACCGCGCTGTGTCTCAAGCGCAGCTCAAACCGATCATCGACCGGCAGTTCGAGTTCGGGGATGCCCGGGCTGCCTACGACTATCTCGCCAGCCGCGCGCACTTCGGCAAGATCGTCATCCGCGGCGCCTGAGTTCGGATCGACCTCGCCTTGACCCGGGCGGACCGTGGACCTTCCAATCCACGTGATTTATAACGGCAGGGCTCTGCAGACTATCCCAACCGAGGATGGCGGGATCCAGGCGCTCGAATACGACCCGGAAGAGGACAAGTTCCGGCCTGACGGAAAGGTCATGGACGTTCCAAACTTGCCTCGATAAAGTTGACACTTCCACCTAACGCTACAGGAGGTGTCGTATGCCAAGGGCCAACCAGCTGCCCCGAGTCCCGAGTGCATCGTTACAGCATCGAGTTCAAGCTCACTGCGGTTAAGCTGAGCAAGCTGCGAGGCGTGCAGATACAGCACGTGGCGCAGGCGTTGGACATCTATCCGTTTATGCTCTCGCGCTGGCGCAAGGAGTTTCGCGACGGGCGGCTACTACGCTTGGCGGCGGCCTGGAAATCGTGCGCGTTTGGTCCCGCCGCGGATTTGCGATAATGCAGCGCTACCGCTTCGCAATGGCAGGAGAGGACCATGGACCACGTTCAATACATGCAGCTCGCGTTCGAGCAGGCGCGCCGCGCCTACGCTGCCGGCAACCGGCCCGTCGGCTCCGTGATCGTGCGCGACGGTGCGGTCATCGGCCACGGGCTCAATACGGTCGCCGCCGATCGGGATCCGAGCGCCCACGCCGAGATCGCAGCGCTGCGTGCCGCCTGCCGTCAGCTCGCTACGCTGACCCTCCCCGCTGCGACGCTCTACACCACGCTCGAACCGTGCCCGATGTGCCTGTGGGCGATTCTGGAAACCCGGGTCTCACGGCTGGTGATGGGCGCGCGCCACGCCGCGCTTGGGCGCACGGACATCGGCGACTACACGGTCGAGCGGTTTCTGGGCTGGACGAAGCGTCCACTCGAGATTGTGACCGGAGTGCTCGAGGCGGAGTGTGTCGAACTGCGGCTCAAGTGGATGCGCGAACAGCAGGCGCGCTGAACCTCTCATCCCTCGTCCTTTAAATTACGTGGTCCGATCCCTTGTGTATCCGGATGGGTTTGCGGAAAATCCGATCCGGGAGATCTGTGATGAAAGGAGTAATGCCATGAAGCAAAACCGCCGCGATTTTCTCCACGCCGCCGGGGCCGCCGCAGCCAGTCTGGCTTTGGGATCTCTGCCACTTGCAACGCGTGCCGCGAGCCCCGCGGGCGCAAGCCTCAAGATCGGCATCGTTGGAGCGGGCCGGATCGGCGGCACACTCGGCGAGCTGTGGGTGAAAGCCGGGCACGAGGTGATGTTCTCGTCGCTCGACCTCGAAAAGGACAAGGCGCTGGCGGCGAGTCTCGGGTCGGGAGCGCGGGCCGGCACGCCGCGCGAAGCCGCCGCTTTCGGCGAAGTGATGCTGATTTCGGTACCTTACGCTGCGCTGCCGCAGCTAGGGCGGGATCTGGCGGACCTCATCAAAGGCAAGGTGGTGCTCGACACCTGCAATCCCATTCCAAACCGCGACGGCGAGATGGCGCTCGAAGCACGGGCGAAGGGAACCGGTGTTGCATCACCCCAGTTCCTGCCCGGCGCGCGCCTGGTGCGCGCTTTTAATTCGGTGGGCGCAGCGTCGCTGCGCAGCCAAGCGCACCGCGCGGGCGAGCGGGTCGCGATCCCGCTGGCGGCTGACGATGCGGCCGCGCTCAAGACCGCCACGCGCATGGTGCAGGACGCCGGCTTCGAGCCGGTCGTGGTGGGACCGCTCGTCCGGGCCAAGGAATTTGACCCCGGCACGCCGGTCTACGGCAAGGCGCTGACCGCGGCCGAGTTGCGCCGCGGCCTCGGACTCGGTTCGTAACGGTCACCTCGCGTCACACCGCGAGTTCGGGCGCACAATCGCTCGCGCGGGCAGTTCCCTGTTCAACCGGCCTTAACGAAAAGAAATCCCCATGGCCGCCAGAAAACTGTTCGATCCCGATTCAGCGAAGCCATTCGCGCTCAGTCGCTCGAAGGTCGAGCTGTTTCAGGATTGTCCGCGCTGTTTCTATCTGGATCGCCGGCTGGGCATCGCACGTCCACCCGGCTTTCCGTTCAACCTCAACTCTGCGGTCGATGCGCTGCTCAAGACCGAGTTCGATCGCTACCGCGCACAGGGCCGGCCTCACCCGCTGATCACCGGAGCGGGCATCAACGCGGTGCCGCACCCGCACCCGCAGCTCGAGGACTGGCGCAACAACTTCCGCGGCGTGCGCACCGTGCACGAGCAGTCCAATTTCGAGCTGTTCGGGGCGATCGACGATCTGTGGCGCGACCTCGGGACGGGCGAGCTCATCGTCGTGGACTACAAGAGTACGTCGAAGGCGACCGAGGTGTCGCTTGATGCGGACTGGCAGATCTCCTACAAGCGACAGATGGAGTTCTACCAGTGGCTGTTGCGGCGCCAGGGGCTCGCGGTGGCGCGCCGGGGCTGGTTTGTCTACTGCAACGGGCGGCGTGATCTTCCCGCGTTTGAGGGGCGGCTGGAATTCACGATCAAGCTGTTGCCGTACGACGGCGACGATGGCTGGATAGATGCAACGCTGGCCGCGATCCGGCGCACGCTGAGCGCCGCCGCGCCGCCGCCGAACACCGGCGAGTGCGAGTACTGCGTGTTTGCCGAAAAGGCGGGAGGGGGAGAAGCAGGATTGAGGATCGAGGATTGAGGAGCGAGGAGGGAGAGCCGGGAGGGCGTGAGAGGGAGAAAGCCAAACACCACTTGATTTCCATTAGCCTGCTCCTTCAAATCGTTTGCGCATCTATCCTGTCGTATGGTGCGTGCGTGCCGATGAACCGGACATACACGACGCGGTAAGATAACAACAGCGAGAGGCGAGAGGCGGAAAGCACAACCCCTCATCCCCATCCTTCGGGTTCGTCCCTTCAGCCCTACTTACCGTCGAGTCCCGCGAGTTTCCTGAAGTTCGGTTCAGCGTGCGGAAACGGCGGCAGCGACCAGGTGCCGGTGCCGACCGGCCGGATGTCGCGGTCGACCATGACTTCCACCAGGTACGGCTGGTTGGCCTTGATCGCGGTTTCGAGCACGCCTTCGAGATCGTTCGCACGGTCGACGCGCCTGGCTTCGACGCCGAATGAGCGCGCGAGCATGACGAAGTCCGGGCTGTAGAGTTTCCTGGTCTTGTCTATCTGGAAGCTCGTCGCGAGTTCCTGGCCGAACATACCGAGCTGCATGTCGCGGATCGAGCAGTAGCCGTAGTTGTTCCACACCACCCACACTGCGGGAATGCCGTATTCCATGGCGGTGGCGAGGATGTGCGGCGCCATCAGGAACGAGCCGTCGCCGACGACCGCGATCGCCGGGCTCTCGGGCTGCGCGAGCTTGGCGCCGAGAATGCCGCAGGTGGCGAAACCCATCGACGCAAAGCCCCACGATTGCAGCAGGTGGCGCGCGCGCCGTTGTTTCCACAGTTGCACTACCCAGTTGTGATGGACGCCGACGTCGGTCGCAAAGAGCGCGTCGGCGGGGACTACGCGCGACAGCCCTTGCATCAGGCGTTCGGGGCGCAACGGCGACTGGTCGGATTCAGTGAATGGTCGCTGGTAGTCGTCCCACACTTTCCTGCAGTCGCGCAGCTTGGCGGCCCAGTCGTCGAATGTCTTCGGCGCGGACTTGAGTTTTTCCCGCGCGCGCCGCGTGAGCACTTCGAGGCTCGCGCGGATGTCGCCCAGGATGCCGAGGTGCACCGGATAATTGCGCCCGATCTCGGATGGGTCGTTGTCGATCTGGATCAATCGGGTGGGCGGGATCGTGAGCGTATAGCCGCTGATCCACGCGCTCGTCGCGCGGTCGTCGAAGCTGCAGCCGAGCGCGAGCAGCACATCGGCATTGCGCGCGGCTTCGTTGGCGGCGTACGGGCCGTTTCTGCCGATCGGGCCGAACGCGAGCTCGCTGGTTTCGTCGAGCGCGCCTTTGCCGTTGGGGCTGGTGACCACCGGTATGCGCACGAGCTTGAGGAACTCGAGCAGCGCGCTGGTCGCCTCACCGATCAGGCCGCCCTGTCCGACCAGGATTACCGGGCGCTTGGCGGCAAGCAGCAGATCGAGCGCCTGCTCGAGCGCGTTGAGATCGCCGGGCGCGCGTTGTCTGACCAGCGGATCGGGAGCGGGAACTTCGACTTCGGCGATTTCCTGGAACACGTTGAGCGGCACGTCGATATTCACCGGTCCCGGCCGGCCGGTGCGCAGCAGGCCGAATGCCTGCTTCATCGCGAGCGGCAGCATTTCGACGCGCGTCGGCTGAAAACTTTTTTTCACGAGCGGCCGGATCACCGACGGGAAATCGCCCTGAAAGTAGCGGCCGGTTTCCTGGAACGGCATGCGGTTGAACTGCGTGGTCGGCACGTTGCCGGTGATCGCGAGGAATGCCGATGAATCCATCATCGCGCCGGCGAGCGCGATCGGCAGGTTGCACGAACCCGGGCCGCACGAAGTGTAAGTCGCGACCGGCTCGTGGCGCACCTTGTAATAGGCATCCGCCATGTAGCCCGCGGCCTGCTCGTGGTGGACGGAAACCGTCTTGATGCGGTCGGCGGCGTTGGCTGCCGCGTCGAGAAAGCCGATGTTGCCGTGGCCGCACACGCCGAACAGGTACGGGACTTTCTCCTTGATCAGGTACTCGACCATGATCTCGGCGCCCTTCCAGGTCTTGCGCTTGTCCGCGTCGCGCGGCGAGGTATCGTTTTTTGCTGCAGGTTTGGCGGCGACGTGATTGGATGTGTCCATGATGGAACTCCTTGCGAACCGGTGTGATTTCTTATCTTACGCTCTGCCAGATTCTAGGTTGCGAGCCGGCGCTTATCAAGCGTAACCGTGAGTGCCGATGCGGCGGCGACCAACGGGTATAAGGAGAGTGCATTAGCAACGCGAGGGGCGAAGGAGCAGGCGTGAGGCGTAAACGCTGCGCGTTCTCAATGAATGCAAAACCACCCTCCTCACTCGCCTTTGAAACGGGGCTTGCGCTTTTCCTTGAAGCTTGCGACCCCTTCCTTCGCATCCTCGCTTTGCCGCACGCGCTGGATTGCAAGCCGGCCGCGCGCGACATGTTCGGACGGTCCTTGCGGAATCACTTCGCTCACGAATTCGCGCAGCAGCGATAACACGAGAGGCGCGTTCCCGGCGAGACGCCGGGCGCAATGCATTGCCGCCTCGCGCAGCTGTGCTTGCGGCACGACCTTGTTCACCAGCCCGACCTGGTAGGCGCGCTCGGCGCCGAGTTCATCGCCGAGCAGCATCAGTTCCATCGCGACCTTGTGCGGGATGCGCGCGGCGAGCCCGGCGATCAATGCGCCGGTGAAGCCGACTTTCGCCTCGGGAAACATGAATTTCGCATTGTCGGCGGCGACGCACAGATCCGCCATCTGCACCATCACCACGCCGCCGCCGACGATCCAGCCCGACACCGCCGCGATCAGCGGCTTTTCCAGCCGCACGCCGACATTGGGCACGCACGCCGGAAAGTCTTCGGGCGGACCGTTGACATCGACGCCGACCGAGAAATGCTCGCCGGCGTGCGTCAGGATCGCGACGCGCTCATCGCTCGCATTGAAGCGCTCCCACGCCGCGCGCAGGCCGAGCGCGATGTCGTTGTTGATCGCGTTGCGCTGGCCGGGACGGTTGAGCGTGATGATGGCGACGCGCTCGACAGTATCGTACTTGATTGCGGATTCGCTCATGTTGTCCCCGTTCTATTTTTCATTGCGGTTCGGCGGCGAGGGTCGCGCGCGCATCGAGCGCGACCGCGCCATCGCCCGCATTTCCGACGAGCAGCGGATTGATGTCGAGCTCGACGAGCCTGGGCCCCAGTGTTGCGGCGAGCCAACCCACGCGCACCATCACGTTCACGAGCGCGTCGACATCTGCCGGTATACGCCCGCGGGTTCCCGCGAGCAACGGCCACGCGCGCAGCCGTTCGAGCAGCGCGCGTGCGGTTGCCGGCGTGACCGGTGCGAGCGCAACCTGGACGTCGCGCAGCAACTCGACGAGCACGCCGCCGGCGCCGACCATCACGACCGGGCCGAATTGCGCGTCCCATGTTGCGCCGACGATCAGCTCGACGCCATTCGAGGCCATGGGCGCAACCAGGCAGCCCTCGAGCGCTGCTGCGGGAAGCGCCCGTGCGACACCCTGCCCGATATTGCGCCAGGCGGTTCGCACCGCACTTTCATCACCAAGGCCGAGCGCGACCGCGCCGATGTCGCTCTTGTGTACGAGCCCGCGGCAGACTGCTTTCAGCACGACGGGATAGCCGACCGCCTGCGCGGCCGCGACGGCCATGTCCGCGCTCGTTGCGAGCCGTTCCGGCAGCGTCGCAATGCCGGCAGCGGCGAGCAGCGCCTTCGCTTCCGGCTCGGTAAGGTGGCCGCTGCGCGGCGCGGCAGCGCGACACGCGGCCGGGTCGAACCCCGGTGGGGCAGCCGCCGCCGCGGGCGGCGCATGGAGCGCGGTGCCGTAGTCGAGCGCCGCTTTCAGCACGCGCAGCGCATCGTCCATGCGGTTGGTGTATGGGCAGCCCAGCTCGCGCAGCGTTTTGCGTGCGCCATCGACGAGCGATCCGGGCGTCAGCAATATCGCGGTCGGCTTGCCGCACGCCAGCGCGAGCCCGCCCCACAAGCGCACTTTGTCGTCGAGTTGCGGCGTGGTGGCGACGGCCACCAATACCGCGGCGACGTCGGGATCGCCAGCGAGCAGTTCGTAACAACGCTGCGCACCGGCGAGGCCTTGCTCGCGCGGGAGCCCGCCGATATCGAGCGGATTGAGCGGTCGTGTTGGCGGCACAATGGCGTGCAGCTCGCGCTGCGTGGCGTCGGACAGATGAGCGAGCCGCAGCCCGGCCGCGGCGATGCGGTCGGCGGTCACGGCGGTAGTGCCGCCGGAAGGCGACAGAGCGGCTACGCCATCGCCGCGCGGCGCGCCGAAGCGGAGCAGGAAATCGGCGCACTGGATCATCGCCTCGGGGTCATCGAGCAGCAGCACCGCGTGCTCGTGGCACGCGGCTTCCCATACGATGTTCGAGCCGGCGAGGCTCGCGGTGTGGGACGCGGTGATGCGTGCGCCAGCCGCGCTGCCTCCCGCTTTTACCGCGATCAGCGGCTTGCCTGCGGCGCGGCATTGCGCGGCGAGTTCGAGGAAACGTCGCCCATTCTTGAGTCCCTCGATATAGGCGCAGATCGCGTGCGTTGCGTGATTTTCGAGGAAGTACTCGACAAAATCACAGATTTCGAGATCCGCCTGGTTGCCGACTGATACCGCGACGCTAAAGCCGGTGCCGAGATCCTGGGCATGCGATATCAGCGATGCCATCAGTGAGCCGCTTTGGCTGACGAGGCCGATGTGGCCGGTCGGCATCGGCTCCGCGGCCAGCGCTACCGATGAAGTAAGCGCTAGCTTGAGCGCGGGGTTGATAAAGCCGAGGCAATTCGGCCCGAGCAGCCGCATGCCACGGGCGCGCGCGATCTGCACCAGTTCATCTTGGCGCGCTGCCCCTTCGTCACCGGCCTCGGCGAAATCGGCGGCCAGGATCACGCAACCGGCAACCCCGGCGTTACCGCACTCGACGAGCGTGACGGGAATTTGTGCTGCCGGGACCGCCAGCAGCGCGACATCGATCGGGCCGGGGGCACCGCCAATGCTGGCGTAAGCGGTGATGCCAAGAATCTCGCCAGCACTCGGGTTGATCGGCAGGACGCTCCCTTCAAATCCATGTTTCACAAGGAAATGCATCACCCTGCCACCGAATTTCGCGGGGTTTTCCGAGGCGCCGATGATGGCGACTGAGCGCGGGTTGAGGAGATTGCGCAAGGTGGGGGCGGCAGCTTTGCCGGTTGGTCAAATGCGCGGTCTTTTTTCGCCATGTTAGCGAAAACGGGCGCTGGCCGCAGCGACGCTGCGCAGACAGGGCTTAAGCCGCTCAATTATTTGACGATAATTGAGTAACACTCCATAATACTCGGTTTCGTTCGGAGGGGTTCCCGAGCGGTCAAAGGGATCAGACTGTAAATCTGACGGCTCTGCCTTCGAAGGTTCGAATCCTTCCCCCTCCACCAGTACACAAAGCGGTGGTAAGCCGGGAAGTTGGGTCTCTATCAGAGTCGCGGGTGTAGCTCAATGGTAGAGCAGAAGCCTTCCAAGCTTACGACGAGGGTTCGATTCCCTTCACCCGCTCCAATCACGAATGCAGCCCTGGTGGCTGCATTCGTGATTGCGCATGGTCAGAGGGTTAACAGCCCTCCGGTTCGACCGTGGCCGGGGCAGAACGGACAGGCAGAAGTTTCGCCCATGTAGCTCAGTGGTAGAGCACTCCCTTGGTAAGGGAGAGGTCGCGTGTTCAATCCACGCCATGGGCACCAGACAGTAAAGAGGACGACGAGGAAATAACGACTATGGCAAAAGCCAAATTTGAGCGCACCAAGCCGCACGTGAACGTGGGGACCATTGGGCATGTGGATCATGGCAAGACGACCTTGACGGCGGCGATGACGATGATTTTGGCCAAGAAGTATGGGGGGGATGTCAGGACCTACGCTCAGATTGACAACGCGCCGGAGGAAAAAGCGCGCGGCATCACGATCAACACCGCGCACGTGGAGTATCAGACGGCGAAGCGCCACTACGCGCACGTCGACTGTCCGGGGCACGCCGACTACATCAAGAACATGATCACGGGCGCGGCGCAGATGGACGGCGCGATTCTGGTGGTGAGTGCGGCGGACGGCCCGATGCCGCAGACGCGCGAGCACATTCTGCTGGCCCGCCAGGTGGGGGTGCCCTACATCGTGGTGTATCTGAACAAAGCCGACACGGTCGATGACAAGGAGCTCCTGGAGTTGGTGGAAGTGGAGGTGCGGGAGTTGCTCTCCAAATATGGGTTTCCGGGCGAGCAGACCCCGATCGTGATTGGCAGCGCGTTGAAGGCGATGGAAGGCGACAAATCCGAGCTGGGCGAGGACTCGATCATGAAGCTCGCTGAGGCGCTCGATAGCTACATTCCGGAGCCGAAACGCGCGCTCGATGGCCCGTTTCTGATGCCGGTGGAGGACGTGTTCTCGATCTCGGGCCGGGGCACGGTGGTGACCGGGCGGGTGGAGCGCGGCATCGTGAAGGTGGGCGATGAGATCGAGATCGTGGGGCTGAGGCCCACGCTGAAGACGGTGTGCACCGGGGTGGAGATGTTCCGGAAGCTGTTGGACCAGGGGCAGGCGGGGGATAACGTGGGGGTGCTGCTGCGGGGCACCAAGCGCGAAGAGGTCGAGCGCGGCCAGGTGCTGGCGAAGCCGGCGAG
The DNA here is from genome assembly GCA_023266235.1 of Betaproteobacteria bacterium. GTDB lineage: Bacteria > Pseudomonadota > Gammaproteobacteria > Burkholderiales > SG8-41 > PALSA-1004. Next base: position 19,942 of record JAHFRL010000029.1, on the reverse strand, counting down.
CATTACCCCGCACACCAAGTTCACCGCCGAGATCTACGTGCTCTCCAAGGACGAAGGCGGGCGGCATACGCCGTTTTTCAATGGCTATCGTCCGCAGTTCTACTTCCGCACCACCGATGTCACCGGCAGCCTGGAGCTGGCGAAGGGCACGGAGATGGTGATGCCGGGGGACAACGTGTCGATCACGGTGCAGCTCATTCAGCCGATCGCGATGGAAGAAGGCCTGCGCTTCGCGATTCGCGAGGGCGGGCGCACCGTCGGCGCCGGCGTCGTCGCCAAAGTCATCGAGTGAAGCGAGAGGCGAGAGGCGGAAAATCCGGACGGAGCGCTGCTCTGGAAATTTTTGCTCCTATCTTCTCTCTCCTCACGCCTCACGAATATAGGCCAGTAGCTCAATTGGCAGAGCGTCGGTCTCCAAAACCGAAGGTTGGGGGTTCGAGACCCTCCTGGCCTGCCAAGATAGAGTTGCGAGTTGCGGGTTACGGGTCGCGAGTTTCGAGTTGAACATGGAGCCCAGGCGATTTACAGGTAGTTGACTCGAAACTTGGAACTCGAAACCCGAAACGGAAAAGATGGCAGACAAGATAAAGATTGCGGTAGCAGTAGCGTTGCTGGTGGGAGGTATCGCGGCATTCTACTACTGGGCCGAGAGCTTGATGATCATCCGCGTCGCGTCGGTGATCGCCGGCGCGGTGGCCGGCGCGGTGGTGTTGTGGACCACGGCGCCGGGCAAGGAATTTTTTGCGTTCGCGCAGGAGTCGGTCGACGAGAGCAAGCGCGTCGTGTGGCCCACCCGCAAGGAAACGCTGCAGACCACTCTTGTGGTATTCGCGTTCGTGGTGGTGATGGCGATATTTCTATGGCTGGTTGATGCGGGATTGCTATGGGCGGTGCGATCAATGATGGGGCAGAGCGATTCATGAGCAAGAAATGGTACGTGGTGCATGCCTACTCCGGCTTTGAGAAAACCGTGCAGCGCACGCTGGTCGATCGCATCGCGCGCGCCGGCATGCAGGAAAGATTCGGCCAGATTCTGGTGCCGGTGGAAGAAGTGGTGGAAATGAAAAGCGGTCAGAAAAACATTTCGGAGCGCAAGTTCTTCCCGGGCTACGTGCTGGTCGAGATGGAAATGACCGACGACACCTGGCACCTGGTGAAGAGCACGCCGAAAGTGACGGGTTTTATCGGGGGCACGTCGACCAAGCCGACGCCGATTTCGGAGAAGGAAGTGCAGAACATCCTGCATCAGATCCAGGAGGGCGTCGAGAAACCGCGGCCCAAGGTGCTGTTCGAGATCGGCGAGTCGGTGCGCGTCAAGGACGGCCCGTTCACCGATTTCCACGGCAACGTCGAGGACGTGAACTACGACAAGAGCAAGATCCGGGTGTCGGTCACGATCTTCGGGCGCTCGACGCCGGTCGAGCTCGATTTCGGGCAGGTCGAGAAGGCGTAGGGGCGGGATTGAGTTTTCAGGATTGAGGATTGAGTAGCGGCACAGGGTAGTTTGGATTAACGGGGAGGGCGAAGGAAACAAGGCGTGTGGTTTGCGGAGCGGAGGTTTTTCCCTCACCCCTCGATCCTCAATCCTCAATCCTGACCCCGTCAGCACCCACTAAAAGGAGCGTTATCGTGGCAAAAAAAATCGTCGGTTATATCAAACTGCAGGTGCCCGCCGGCAAAGCCAATCCGAGCCCGCCGATCGGGCCGGCATTGGGCCAGCGCGGTCTCAACATCATGGAGTTCTGCAAGGCGTTCAACGCACAGACCCAGAAGGTGGAAGCCGGCCTGATGCTGCCGGTCGTGATCACGGCGTACGCCGACAAGAGCTTCACCTTCATCCTCAAAACGCCGCCCGCTTCGGTATTGATCAAGAAGGCGTTGAAACTCGAGAAGGGCAGTCCGCGTCCGCACACCGACAAGGTCGGCAAGCTCACGCGTGCGCAGGCCGAGGAAATCGCCAAGGCCAAAATGCCCGACCTGACGGCGGCTGATCTCGAGGCAGCGGTGAAGACCATCGCCGGCAGCGCGCGCAGCATGGGCGTCGAAGTCGAGGGGGCGTGATCATGGCGCTCTCCAAACGCTACAAGGCGATGGCGGCCAAGGTCGACCGCGCCAGGCTCTACCCGATTACCGACGCGATCAAGATCGTCAAGGACAACGCAACCGCCAAGTTCAACGAATCGATCGACGTCGCGATCAACCTCGGTATCGATGCCAAGAAATCGGATCAGACGGTGCGCGGCTCGGTGGTATTGCCCTCCGGCACCGGCAAGACCGTGCGCGTCGCGGTGTTCGCGCAGGGCGACAAGGCCAAGGCCGCCACGGACGCCGGCGCCGACCTCGTCGGCCTCGACGATCTTGCGGCGGAGATCAAGGGCGGCAAGCTGGATTTCGACGTCGTGATCGCCACCCCCGACACCATGCGCGTGGTCGGCCAATTGGGCCAGATCCTCGGTCCGCGCGGCCTGATGCCGAACCCGAAGGTCGGCACCGTCACGCAGGACATCGCCGCCGCGGTCAAGAACGCGAAGGCAGGGCAGGTGCAGTATCGTGCCGACAAGACCGGCATCGTGCAATGCACGATCGGGCGCGCGTCATTCAGCGTCGATGCGCTGGTCGAAAATCTGAAGGCGCTGCTCGACGCCGTGAACAAATCCAGGCCCTCGGGCATCAAAGGCATCTACCTTAAGAAGGTATCGGTGTCGAGCACGATGGGGATCGGCGTGCGCGTCGATCAGGGAAGTATGCAGGGCTGAAGAATTGGTAATGCAGGCTTTGGGCTGCCGGTGCAGTTTGCCGGCAGGTTGTCAAAGACCGTAGGGGCGTCAGCGAGAGGCGAGAGGTGAGAGGCGGGAGGCGTAAGCCGGCCGGCTCGAACTCCGAAGCTCGAGCGGGCGCTTAATTTGAGAGACGAAGCGTGAAGCGGTGTGGGGTTTCCCCCCCTCTCGCCTCACCCCTCTCCACCCTACGCAGACGGTATGTCCCTATGAATCAGGTTTGTTGCTAATGCCTGGAGCTAAGGTCGCCGTTTTTTTGGTTGCGAGTTGCCGGTTTCGAGTTGTGTTCTAAACCCGAAACCCCCAACCCGAAACCCGCAACTGATTTTTTAATTGGAGGTAGACCTTGGGTCTTAATCTGGAACAGAAACAGGCGGTAGTGGCCGAAATCGGCGCGGAAGTTGCGCGGGCGCAGGCCATCGTAGTCGCCGAATACCGCGGCCTTGAGGTCGCAGCAATGACCGACTTGCGCAAAAAAGCGCGCGGCTCGGGCATTTACCTGCGCGTCCTCAAGAATACGCTCGTGCGCCGCGCCGTCGTCGCAACGCCGTTCGCCGGACTGTCCGAAAAAATGGTCGGTCCGCTCGCTTACGGCATTTCGAGCGATCCGGTGAAGGTCGCGAAGGTATTGCACGAGTTTGCCAGGGGCCACGAGAAGTTCGTAATCAAAGCCGGCGCGATGCCGAATTTCGTCATGTCCCCCAGGGACGTGGCGAATCTCGCCACGCTGCCGAGCCGCGAGGAACTGATCGCCAGGCTGTTGGGAACCATGCGGGCGCCGATTGCGAAGTTCGTGCGGACACTGAACGAAGTGCCCGGCAGGTTCGTGCGCACCGTCGCTGCCGTGCGGGACCAGAAACAACAGGCTGCATAAATTCAGTGAAGGGTGAATAGTGAATGGTGAAGGGTAAGCCCCGGTTGACCCCGCCTCACGCCTCGCTCCTCACGCCTCACTTTACTTAGGAGATCATCATGGCATTAGCCAGAGCTGAAGTGCTTGAAGCAATTTCCAACATGACGGTGCTCGAGTTGTCGAGCCTGATCAAGGAAATGGAAGAAAAGTTCGGCGTGTCCGCCGCGGCGGCGGCGGTCGCGGTGGCAGCGCCCGCGGCGGGCGGCGCGGCCGCTGCCGCAGCCGAAGAGCAGACCGAGTTCACGGTGATGCTGACCAACTGCGGGGCGAGCAAGGTCAACGTGATCAAGGTGGTGCGGGCGGTGACCGGCCTGGGCCTGAAAGAAGCCAAGGACCTGGTCGACGGCGCCCCGAAGGCGGTCAAGGAAGGCGTGTCGAAGGCCGACGCCGAAGCGATTCTGAAGCAACTGACCGAAGCCGGCGCACAGGCTGAAGTCAAGTAACGATTGCGGGCGATTCATGGCTGGCGGGCGACCGCCAGCCTTTTCTCCTTTTGTGTTTTTGAAGCTGACAGGCCAGAACCGAGTGCATCGCGAGCGGTGTACTGGGTCGTGGTCCGTTTTTACTGTTGAGGAGCCTCAATGAGCTACTCGTTCACCGAAAAAAAGCGTATTCGTAAAAGTTTTGCCAAGCGCGCGAGCGTGTTGCCGGTGCCGTACCTGCTGGCCACCCAGCTCGACTCCTACGCGGCGTTTCTGCAGGAACATACCGCGCCTGACGCGCGCAAGACGGAAGGTCTGCAAGCGGCCTTCAAGAGCATTTTCCCGATCGAGAGCCATTCCAAGAATGCGCGCCTCGAGTTCGTGAGCTTCGTGCTCGGCGAGCCGCCGTTCGACGTCAAGGAATGCCAGCAACGCGGGCTGACCTTCGCGGCGCCGCTGCGCGCCAAGGTGCGCCTCACCATCATGGACAAGGAAGCGTCCAAGCCGACGGTGAAAGAGGTCAAGGAGCAGGAAGTCTACATGGGCGAGATTCCGCGCATGACCACGACCGGTTCGTTCGTCATCAACGGCACCGAGCGCGTGATCGTGTCGCAGCTGCATCGCTCGCCCGGCGTATTCTTCGAGCACGACCGCGGCAAGACGCATTCCTCGGGCAAGCTGCTGTTTTCGGCGCGCATCATTCCGTATCGCGGCTCGTGGCTCGATTTCGAGTATGACCCCAAGGATTACCTGTATTTCCGCGTCGATCGCCGTCGCAAGATGCCGGTGACGATCCTGTTGAAAGCGCTGGGCTATACGCCGGAGCAGGTGCTGGCCGAGTTCTTCGCGTTCGATTCCTTCCGCCTGCACAAGGGTGACATCGAGTTCGAACTGGTGGCGGAGCGCCTGCGCGGCGAGATCGCGCGCTTCGACTTTGCGACCAAGTCGGGCAAAGTTATCGTCGCCAAGGACAAGCGCATCACGGTCAAGCACGTGCGCGAGATGCAGGAGGCGCACCTCAACAGGATCAGCGTGCCGCAGGAATACCTGCTCGGCCGCGTGCTTGCGCACAACGTGATCGACAAGGACAGCGGTGAGGTCATTGCCAACGCCAACGACGAAATCACCGAAGAGCTGCTGAAGAAGCTCGCCGAAGCCAACGCCGGCAAGATCCAGACTATTTACACCAATGATCTCGACCAGGGCCCGTATATTTCGCAGACGCTCAGGATCGACGAAACCGCCGACCAGATGGCGGCAATGGTCGCGATCTACCGCATGATGCGCCCGGGCGAGCCGCCGACCGAAGACGCGGTGAAGACGCTGTTCAACGGCCTGTTTTTCTCCGAAGACCGTTATGACCTGTCGGCGGTCGGTCGCATGAAATTCAACCGCCGGGTCGGTCGCAACGAGTTGACCGGCGCCGGCACCCTGTCGAAAGAAGACATCGTCGCCGTGATCAGGATTCTGGTCGACCTGCGCAACGGCAGGGGCGAGATCGATGACATCGACCACCTCGGCAATCGGCGCGTGCGCTCGGTGGGGGAACTCGCGGAAAACCAGTTCCGCGCCGGCCTGGTGCGCGTCGAGCGCGCGGTCAGGGAGCGCTTGAGCCAGGCGGAATCGGAAAACCTGATGCCGCACGACCTGATCAACGCCAAGCCGGTGTCGGCGGCGATTCGCGAATTCTTCGGCTCCAGCCAGCTGTCGCAGTTCATGGACCAGACCAACCCGTTGTCCGAGATCACGCATAAGCGCCGCGTTTCGGCACTCGGGCCGGGCGGCCTAACGCGCGAGCGCGCCGGCTTTGAGGTGCGCGACGTGCATCCGACCCATTACGGCCGCGTATGCCCGATCGAAACGCCGGAAGGCCCGAACATCGGTCTCATCAACTCGCTCGCGTTGTATGCACGCACCAACGAGTACGGCTTTCTCGAGACGCCGTATCGCGTAGTCAAGAACGGCCATGTAACCGACGAAATCCATTATCTGTCGGCGATCGAAGAGGGCCGCTACGTGATCGCGCAGGCAAATGCCGCGCTCGACAAGAAAAACAAGTTTACCGACGAGCTGGTGTCGTGCCGCAACAAGAACGAGTTCACGCTGGCCACTCCCGATCGCATCGAGTACATGGACGTCGCGCCGGCGCAAATCGTGTCAGTTGCCGCGTCGCTGATCCCGTTCCTCGAGCACGACGACGCGAACCGCGCGCTGATGGGTTCCAACATGCAGCGCCAGGCGGTGCCGTGTCTGCGCGCCGAGAAACCGCTGGTGGGCACCGGGCTTGAACGCACCGTCGCGGTCGACTCCGGCACCGCGGTGCAAGCGCGCCGCGGCGGCGTCGTCGACTACATCGACGCGAGCCGCATCGTGGTGCGCGTCAACGACGAGGAGACGCGCGTCGGCGAAGTCGGCGTCGACATCTACAACTTGGTCAAGTACACGCGTTCGAACCAGAACACCAACATCAACCAGCGGCCGCTGGTCAGGGTCGGCGACGTGATCGCCAAGGGCGACGTGGTCGCCGACGGCGCATCGACCGACATGGGCGAGCTTGCGCTCGGCCAGAACATGCTGGTCGCGTTCATGCCGTGGAACGGCTACAACTTCGAGGATTCGATCCTGATCTCGGAGCGCGTCGTCGCCGATGAGCGCTTCACTTCGATCCATATCGAGGAACTGTCGGTGGTGGCGCGGGATACCAAGCTCGGGCCGGAGGAAATTACGCGCGACATCTCGAACCTTTCTGAGACCCAGCTCGGGAATCTCGACGAGTCGGGCATTATCTACATCGGTGCCGAAGTCGAGGCCGGCGACGTGCTGGTCGGCAAGGTGACGCCGAAAGGCGAAACGCAGCTCACGCCCGAAGAGAAGCTCCTGCGCGCGATCTTCGGCGAGAAAGCCTCCGATGTGAAGGACACCGGCCTGCGCGTGCCGTCGGGCATGTCGGGTACGGTGATCGACGTGCAGGTGTTCACGCGCGAAGGCATCGAACGCGACAAACGTGCGCAGCAGATCATCGACGATGAGCTCAAGCGCTACAAGAAAGACCTCGCCGACCAGTTGCGGATCGTCGAGGATGACACGTTCATGCGGCTCGAGCGCCTGATTATTGGCAAGACCGCCAACAAGGGTCCGAAGAAGCTCGCGAAGGGCGCCAAGATCACCAAGGTGTATCTGTCGGAAGTCGAGCGCCACGGCTGGTTCGACATCGACATCGCCAACGACAAGGTGAGCCGCCAGATGGAGCAGTTGAAGGAAAGCTTGGCGCAGAAGCGTGTCGAGTTCGACAAGGCGTTCGAAGAGAAGAAGAAAAAGCTCACCAGCGGCGACGAGCTGCCGCCCGGCGTGCAGAAGATGGTCAAGGTCTACATCGCGGTCAAGCGCCGGCTGCAGCCGGGCGACAAGATGGCCGGCCGCCACGGCAACAAGGGCGTGATCTCCAGGATTGTGCCGGTCGAGGACATGCCGCACATGGCGGATGGGACTACGCTTGACATCGTGTTGAATCCGCTCGGCGTGCCGTCGCGCATGAACGTCGGTCAGATTCTCGAGACGCACCTGGGCTGGGCGGCGAAAGGGCTGGGCCTGAAGATCGGGGAGATGCTGAAGGCGCAGGCCAAACTTGCCGAGCTGCGCAGGTTCGTCAACAAGATCTACAACTCGAGCGGCATGCACGAAGACATCGACGCGCTGACCGACGGCGAGATCGTCGAGCTTGCCCGCAACCTCAGGAGCGGCGTGCCGTTCGCAACCCCGGTGTTCGACGGCGCGACCGAAGCCGAGATCAAGGACATGCTCGAGCTCGCCGGTCTGCCGCGCTCAGGCCAGGTACCGCTGTTCGACGGCCGCACCGGCGAGGCGTTCGACCGTCCGGTCACCGTCGGTTACATGCAGATGCTGAAGCTGCATCACCTGGTTGACGACAAGATGCACGCGCGCTCGACCGGTCCCTACAGCCTGGTCACGCAGCAACCGCTCGGCGGCAAGGCGCAGTTCGGCGGCCAGCGCTTCGGCGAGATGGAAGTGTGGGCGCTCGAAGCCTACGGCGCGTCCTATACGCTGCAGGAGATGCTCACCGTCAAGTCGGACGACACCGAGGGACGGCGCAAGGTCTACGAGTCGATCGTCAAGGGCGAGCACAAGATCGAAGCCGGCATGCCGGAATCGTTCAACGTGCTGGTCAAGGAGATCCGCTCGCTGGCGATCGATATCGATCTCGATCACGAAAGGTACTGAGGAGCGATCAGCATTCGGCCCTCGGCTTGAATCGAAAGCGGGGCCGTCTGGTGAACGTAGCGGCAGATATGGGGCATCGATAGTTAAAGCTGATTGCTGGCAGGCGAAAGCTGACAGCTGGAACCGGAGGTTCTAAATGAAAGCACTACTGGACTTGTTCAAGCAGGTAACGCCGGAAGAAGAGTTCGACGCGATCAAGATCGGGCTTGCGTCGCCCGATAAGATCCGCTCGTGGTCATACGGCGAAGTGAAAAAGCCGGAGACCATCAACTACCGCACCTTCAAGCCCGAGCGCGACGGCCTGTTCTGCGCCAAGATTTTCGGCCCGGTCAAGGACTACGAGTGCCTGTGCGGCAAGTACAAACGCCTGAAGCACCGCGGCGTGATCTGCGAGAAGTGCGGTGTCGAGGTGACGTTGTCCAAAGTGCGCCGCGAGCGCATGGGCCATATCGAGCTGGCTTCGGTGGTTGCACATATCTGGTTTCTGAAATCGCTGCCGTCGCGGCTGGGCATGGTGCTCGACATGACGCTGCGCGATATCGAGCGCGTGCTGTATTTCGAAGCTTACGTCGTGACCGACCCGGGCATGACGCCGCTGCAGCGCTGCCAGTTGCTGTCGGAAGACGATTACCTCGCCAAGGTCGAGGAATTCGGCGACGACTTCTCGGCGATCATGGGTGCCGAAGGCGTCCGCGAGCTGCTGCGCGCAATCGACCTCAAGCACGAAATCGAAACGCTGCGCACCGAGCTCGCCGCGACCACGTCCGACACCAAGATCAAGAAAATCGCCAAGCGCCTGAAGGTGCTTGAAGCGTTCCACAAATCCGGCATCAAGCCGGAATGGATGATCATGGAAGTGCTGCCGGTGCTGCCGCCCGAGCTGCGGCCGCTGGTGCCGCTCGATGGCGGCCGTTTCGCCACTTCCGATCTGAATGACCTGTATCGCCGCGTGATCAACCGCAACAATCGTCTCAAGCGCCTGCTCGAGCTCAAAGCGCCCGAAATCATCGTGCGCAACGAGAAGCGCATGCTGCAGGAAGCGGTTGACTCGCTGCTCGACAACGGCCGCCGCGGCAAGGCGATGACCGGCGCCAACAAGCGTCCGTTGAAGTCGCTCGCCGACATGATCAAGGGCAAGGGCGGGCGCTTCCGCCAGAACCTGCTGGGGAAACGCGTCGACTACTCGGGCCGCTCGGTGATCGTGGTCGGCCCGCAGTTGAAGCTGCATCAGTGCGGCCTGCCGAAGAAGATGGCGCTCGAACTGTTCAAGCCGTATATCTTTCACAAGCTCGAGGTGCTCGGCCTCGCCACCACCATCAAAGCGGCCAAGCGCCTGGTCGAACAGGAAGTGCCCGAGGTGTGGGACATCCTCGAAGAGGTGATCCGCGAACACCCGGTGATGCTGAACCGCGCGCCGACCTTGCACCGCCTCGGCATCCAGGCGTTCGAGCCGGTGCTGATCGAGGGCAAGGCGATCCAGCTGCATCCGCTGGTATGCGCGGCGTTCAACGCCGACTTCGACGGCGACCAGATGGCGGTGCACGTGCCGCTGTCGCTCGAAGCGCAGCTCGAAGCGCGTACGCTGATGTTGTCGTCGAATAACATTCTGTCGCCCGCCAATGGCGAGCCGATCATCGTGCCTTCGCAGGATATCGTGCTTGGCCTCTACTACACCACGCGCGAGAAAATGGGCGCGCGCGGCGAGGGCATGGCGTTCATCAACATCGCCGAAGTGTCGCGCGCCTACGAGTCGCGTCAGGTCGAAATCAATGCGCGCGTCAAGGTGCGCATCAAGGAATACGAAGTCGACGCCGCGGGCGAAAAGCGCGAGAAAGTGACGCGTTACGAGACCACCGTCGGCCGTGCGCTGCTGTCGGAAATCCTGCCGGCCGGTCTGCCGTTCGAGCTCATCAACAAGCCGCTCAAGAAGAAAGAGATCTCGAAGCTGATCAACCACTCGTTTCGCCGTTGCGGCCTGCGCGAAACCGTGATTTTCGCCGATAAGCTGATGTACAGCGGCTTCAGCATGGCAACGCGCGCCGGCATCTCGATTGCGGTCGACGACATGCTGGTACCGCAGCAAAAGGACGCGATCATCTCGGCGGCCGAGAAGGAAGTGCAGGAGATCGAGGCGCAGTACACCTCGGGACTCGTGACGCAAGGCGAGCGCTACAACAAGGTGGTCGACATCTGGGGCCGCGCCGGCGACGTCGTCGCGAAAGCGATGATGGATCAGCTCGGCACCGAAGATGTCGCGGCGTGGGACTACAAGAAGACCGACTACCTGCCGCTCAAGGACAAGAAAGGCAACGTCGTCACCCAGGAGTCGTTCAATTCGATCTACATGATGGCCGACTCGGGCGCGCGCGGCTCGGCGGCGCAGATCCGCCAGCTTGCCGGCATGCGCGGCCTGATGGCGAAGCCCGACGGCTCGATCATCGAGACGCCGATCACCGCCAACTTCCGCGAAGGCTTGAACGTGCTGCAGTATTTCATATCGACGCACGGCGCGCGCAAGGGGCTGGCCGATACCGCGCTCAAGACCGCGAACTCGGGTTACCTGACGCGCCGTCTGGTCGACGTGACTCAGGACCTCGTTGTGACCGAAGACGATTGCGGCACCACGCAAGGCGTCGCGATGAAAGCGCTGATCGAAGGCGGCGAGGTGGTTGAGTCGCTGCGCGAGCGCATCCTCGGCCGCGTCTGCACCACCGACATCATCAATCCGGAAAGCGGCCAGGTCATGTACCCGGTCAATACGCTGCTCGACGAAGACGCGGTGGAGGCGATCGAGGCGGTCGGTCTCGACGAAATCAAGGTCCGCACGCCGCTCACCTGCGAAACCCGCTACGGGTTGTGCGCCAACTGCTACGGCCGCGATCTCGGCCGCGGCTCGATCGTCAATGTCGGCGAAGCGGTCGGCGTCATCGCCGCCCAGTCGATCGGCGAGCCGGGCACGCAGCTGACCATGCGCACGTTCCACATCGGCGGCGCGGCTTCGCGTACGGCGGTGGTGAGTCAGGTCGAAAGCAAATCGGCCGGGGTCGTGCGTTACACGGCCGGCATGCGCTATGTAACCAATGCGCGCAGCGAGCTGATCGCGATTTCGCGCAGCGGCGAAGTGCTGATACACGACGAGCACGGCCGCGAGCGCGAACGCCACAAGGTGCCATATGGCGCAACGCTGCTCGCGCGCGACGGCGAGTCGGTAAAAGCCGGCCACGTGCTCGCGCTGTGGGATCCGCATACACGGCCCATCATTACCGAGTACGCGGGGCGCGTGCGCTTCGAGAACGTCGAAGAGGGCGTCACCGTTGCCAAGCAGACCGACGAGGTCACGGGTTTGTCCACCCTGGTGGTGGTCGATCCCAAACGCCGCGGCAGCCAGCAGGTCAAGGGTCTGCGGCCGCAGGTCAAGTTGCTCGACGAGCGCAATCACGAAGTGAAAATCGCGGGCTCGGACCAGCCGGTGAACATCACGTTCCAGATCGGCTCGATCATCACCGTGAAAGACGGCCAGGAAGTGTCGGTCGGCGAGGTGCTGGCGCGCATTCCGCAGGAAACCTCGAAGACACGCGACATCACCGGTGGTCTGCCGCGCGTGGCTGAGCTGTTCGAAGCGCGTTCACCAAAGGACGCGGGGCTGCTGGCGGAGGTCACCGGCACCGTATCGTTCGGCAAGGACACCAAGGGCAAACAGCGCCTGGTGATCACCGATCTCGACAGCGTCGCGCACGAGTACCTGATCCCGAAGGACAAGCACGTGATGGCCCACGACGGCCAGGTGGTGAACAAGGGCGAAATGATCGTCGACGGCCCGGCCGATCCGCACGACATCCTGCGCCTGCTCGGGGTCGAGGCGCTGGCGCGCTACATCTGCAACGAGGTGCAGGACGTCTACCGCTTGCAGGGCGTGAAGATCAACGACAAACACATCGAGGTAATCGTGCGCCAGATGCTGCGGCGCGTGACGATCGTGGATGCCGGCGATACGCGCTTTATCGTGGGTGAACAACTCGAGCGCGCCGAAGTGCTCGATGAAAACGATCGCGTCGTGGCCGAAGGCAAGAAGCCGGCGACCTACGATTACATGCTGCTCGGCATTACCAAGGCGTCGCTGTCGACCGATTCCTTCATCTCGGCGGCATCGTTCCAGGAAACCACGCGCGTGCTGACCGAAGCGGCGATCATGGGCAAGCGCGACGAGTTGCGTGGCCTGAAGGAGAATGTGATTGTCGGCCGCCTGATCCCGGCGGGCACCGGCTTGGCCTACCACAACACGCGCAAGCGCCAGGTGGCAGCGGGTGAGCTGCTGCCGACCGCGGAAACGCCTGCCGAGGAGCCGCCGGCCGCCGAAAGCCGCGAGCAGGTTGCTTGACAGGGGTGCTGTAACCCCTTAAAATCTACAGTCTTTTTAGCTTGAAACCCCGTCCGCATGGGCGGGTTAGTTGGGACACCCCACTCGGGAGGGGACGGCGATTACGCCGTCCCCTCCTTTTTCGGGCTCGGAAAAACTGCACAATCCGTGGTTTTTTAACGGGAATTTGATAAGGCTGACAATGCCGACGATTAATCAGTTAGTGCGCAAGCCGCGCGTCACCCGGCGCGTCAAGAGCAAGGTGCCGGCGTTGCGCAATTCGCCGCAAAAACGCGGGGTCTGCACGCGCGTCTACACCACAACGCCGAAGAAGCCCAACTCGGCGCTGCGCAAGGTCGCGCGCGTGCGGCTCACCAACGGCTTCGAGGTGACGAGCTACATCGGCGGCGAAGGCCACAACCTGCAGGAGCACTCGGTGGTGCTGATCCGCGGCGGCCGCGTCAAGGATTTGCCGGGCGTGCGCTACCACATCGTGCGCGGCAGCCTGGATACCGCGGGCGTCAAGGATCGCAAGCAGAGCCGCTCGAAATACGGCGCCAAGCGGCCGAAGGCCGCTTGAAAACAGTGTTGAATGTTGAGTGTTAAGTGTTGAGTGAAACGAACGCGCTGCGCCAGAGCCAACTCAAGACTCACGACTTAAAACTTGAAACTGAGGTTTAAATGCCACGTCGCAGAGAAATCCCCAAGCGCGAGGTCCTGCCGGACCCGAAGTATCTGAGCGTTGAAGTCGCCAAGTTCGTCAACGTGCTGATGCAGGCCGGCAAGAAGTCGGTGGCCGAGAGCATTATTTACGGCGCACTCGAGCAGATCAAGAAGAAGACCAACAAGGACCCGCTCGAAGTGTTCACCCAGGCGGTGAACAACGTCAAGCCGATGGTGGAAGTGAAAAGCCGCCGCGTCGGCGGCGCCAACTATCAGGTGCCGGTCGAAGTGCGTCCGGTGCGGCGCACCGCGCTCGCCATGCGCTGGTTGCGTGATGCGGCGCGCGGCCGCGGCGAAAAATCAATGGGCGCACGGCTGGCGGGCGAAATCGCCGAAGCGGCGGAAGGCCGCGGCGGTGCCATCAAGAAGCGCGAGGAAGTTCATCGCATGGCGGAAGCCAACAAGGCGTTCTCGCACTACAGGTTCTAACGCAAATTTTGAACGGTTAATTTTGAATGTTGAATAAATGATGCGGACGCAGTCGGATTTCCGGTTCAAAATTCAACATTAGACACTCAACATTGGTTAACAAGTGCCACGCAAAACTCCTATCGAGCGGTATCGTAATATCGGCATCAGTGCCCACATTGATGCCGGTAAAACCACGACCACTGAGCGCGTCCTGTTCTACACTGGAGTCTCGCACAAGCTGGGCGAGGTGCACGACGGCACCGCGGTGATGGACTGGATGGAGCAGGAGCAGGAGCGCGGCATCACCATCACTTCCGCGGCGACCACGTGCTTCTGGAAAGGGATGGACAACAACTATCCCGAGCACCGCATCAACATCATCGACACCCCGGGGCACGTCGATTTCACGATCGAGGTCGAGCGTTCATTGCGCGTGCTCGACGGCGCGTGCATGGTCTATTGCGCGGTCGGCGGGGTGCAGCCGCAGTCGGAGACGGTGTGGCGTCAGGCCGTCAAGTATCGCGTGCCGCGGCTCGCGTTCGTCAACAAGATGGACCGCCAGGGCGCGAATTTCCTGAAGGTCTACGAGCAAATGAAGGCGCGCCTCAAGGCGAACCCGGTGCCGATCCAGATTCCGATCGGCGCGGAAGAGAAATTCGAGGGTGTGATCGACCTCGTGCGCATGAAGTCGATCTACTGGGACGACTCGACCCAGGGCATGAAGTTCGAATTGAAGGACATCCCGGCCAACCTCAGGGACGAGGCGCAGGAATGGCGCGAGAAAATGGTCGAGAGCGCGGCCGAGGCGAGCGAGGAACTGATGAACAAGTACCTCGAGTCCGGCGAACTGTCGATCGCGGAGATCAAGCTCGGTTTGCGCACGCGCACGATCCGCAACGAGATCGTGCCCATGCTGTGCGGCTCGGCGTTCAAGAACAAGGGCGTGCAGGCGATGCTCGATGCGGTCATCGACTACCTGCCGGCGCCGATCGACATTCCGCCGGTCACGGGCCACGATGACGACGGCAAGCCCGCCGAGCGCAAAGCGAGCGATGAAGAGCCGTTTGCGGGTCTCGCGTTCAAGATCGCGACCGACCCCTACGTCGGTCAGTTGATCTTCTTCCGCGTCTATTCGGGCGTGGTGGCTTCGGGCGACACGATTTACAACCCGGGCAAGGGCCGCAAGGAGCGCATCGGCCGGCTGCTGCAGATGCACGCCAACGCGCGCGAAGATATCAAGGAAGTGCGCGCCGGCGACATCGCGGCCGCGGTCGGCCTCAAGGAGGCGACCACCGGCGAAACGCTGTGCGACCCGCGGAAAATCATCATTCTCGAGAAGATGGAATTTCCGGAGCCGGTGATTTCGCAGGCAGTCGAGCCGAAAACCAAGGCCGACCAGGAGAAGATGGGCATTGCGCTCAATCGCCTGGCGCAGGAAGACCCGTCGTTCCGCGTGCGCAGCGACGAAGAGTCGGGACAGACCATCATCTCCGGCATGGGCGAGCTGCACCTCGAGATCATCGTCGATCGCATGAAGCGCGAGTTCGGCGTCGAGGCCTCGGTCGGCAAGCCGCAGGTCGCGTATCGCGAGACGATCAAGAAGACGTGCGACAAGGTCGAGGGCAAGTTCATCAAGCAGTCGGGCGGCCGCGGCCAGTATGGCCACGTCGTGCTCAAGGTCGAGCCGCAGCAATCCGGCAAGGGCTTTGAATTCGTCGACGCGATCAAAGGCGGTTCGGTGCCGCGCGAATACATCCCGGCAGTCGAAAAGGGGCTTGAGGACACGCTGCCCGCCGGCGTGCTCGCCGGATTCCCGGTGGTCGACGTCAAGGTTACGCTGATCGACGGCTCGTACCACGAAGTCGACTCGAACGAAAACGCGTTCAAGATGGCGGCGTCGATTGCGTTCAAGGAAGGCATGCGCCGCGCCAATCCGACCGTACTCGAGCCGATGATGGCGGTCGAAGTCGAAACGCCGCCCGACTTCATGGGTAACGTGGTGGGCGATCTGTCGTCGCGCCGCGGCATGATACAGGGCATGGATGACGTCGCGGGCGTGAAGGTGATCAAGGCCGAAGTGCCGCTGGCCGAGATGTTCGGCTACTCGACCGCGTTGCGCTCGGCGACGCAGGGCCGTGCGACCTATACCATGGAATTCAAGCATTACTCCGAAGCGCCGAAGACTGTCTCTGAAGCAATCATCAACAAGAAATAAAGCCGAAACTGAAGGAACGACTATGGCAAAAGCCAAATTTGAGCGCACCAAGCCGCACGTGAACGTGGGGACCATTGGGCATGTGGATCATGGCAAGACGACCTTGACGGCGGCGATGACGATGATTTTGGCCAAGAAGTATGGGGGGGATGTCAGGACCTACGCTCAGATTGACAACGCGCCGGAGGAAAAAGCGCGCGGCATCACGATCAACACCGCGCACGTGGAGTATCAGACGGCGAAGCGCCACTACGCGCACGTCGACTGTCCGGGGCACGCCGACTACATCAAGAACATGATCACGGGCGCGGCGCAGATGGACGGCGCGATTCTGGTGGTGAGTGCGGCGGACGGCCCGATGCCGCAGACGCGCGAGCACATTCTGCTGGCCCGCCAGGTGGGGGTGCCCTACATCGTGGTGTATCTGAACAAAGCCGACACGGTCGATGACAAGGAGCTCCTGGAGTTGGTGGAAGTGGAGGTGCGGGAGTTGCTCTCCAAATATGGGTTTCCGGGCGAGCAGACCCCGATCGTGATTGGCAGCGCGTTGAAGGCGATGGAAGGCGACAAATCCGAGCTGGGCGAGGACTCGATCATGAAGCTCGCTGAGGCGCTCGATAGCTACATTCCGGAGCCGAAACGCGCGCTCGATGGCCCGTTTCTGATGCCGGTGGAGGACGTGTTCTCGATCTCGGGCCGGGGCACGGTGGTGACCGGGCGGGTGGAGCGCGGCATCGTGAAGGTGGGCGATGAGATCGAGATCGTGGGGCTGAGGCCCACGCTGAAGACGGTGTGCACCGGGGTGGAGATGTTCCGGAAGCTGTTGGACCAGGGGCAGGCGGGGGATAACGTGGGGGTGCTGCTGCGGGGCACCAAGCGCGAAGAGGTCGAGCGCGGCCAGGTGCTGGCGAAGCCGGCGAGCATTACCCCGCACACCAAGTTCACCGCCGAGATCTACGTGCTCTCCAAGGACGAAGGCGGGCGGCATACGCCGTTTTTCAATGGCTATCGTCCGCAGTTCTACTTCCGCACCACCGATGTCACCGGCAGCCTGGAGCTGGCGAAGGGCACGGAGATGGTGATGCCGGGGGACAACGTGTCGATCACGGTGCAGCTCATTCAGCCGATCGCGATGGAAGAAGGCCTGCGCTTCGCGATTCGCGAGGGCGGGCGCACCGTCGGCGCCGGCGTCGTCGCCAAAGTCATCGAGTAACCGCAATGGCCGCTGTCAAAAGCCAGAAAATCCGTATCCGCCTGAAGGCGTTCGACTACCGCCTGATCGACCAGTCGGCACTCGAGATCGTGGATACCGCAAAGCGCACCGGCGCAGTGGTCAAAGGCCCGGTGCCGCTGCCGACGCGCAAGGAGCGTTTTGACGTGCTGCGCTCGCCGCACGCCAACAAGACCTCGCGCGAGCAACTCGAGATCCGCACGCATTTGCGGCTGATGGACATTATCGATCCCACCGACAAAACGGTCGATGCGCTGATGAAGCTCGACCTGCCGGCGGGTGTGGACGTTGAAATCAAGTTATAGGAACGAGGATCCTGATTTTGGAATTGCCGGCCAATAGTAGTCGGCACCTTGCCCGAGGCTTCAACGCCGAGGGTTGGTTAAACAAAAGGCGAAGAAAATGAGTTTAGGACTAGTCGGTCGCAAGATCGGCATGACGCGCGTGTTTACCGACGACGGGGACTCCATCCCGGTGACCGTGGTCGACGTGTCGAATAACCGCGTGACCCAGATCAAGACGCCTGAGACCGACGGCTACTGCGCAGTGCAGGTCGCCTACGGCAAGCGCCGCGCGCGCCGCATCAACAAGGCCGCCGCCGGGCATTACGCCAAGGCCGCGGTCGAAGCCGGCTCGGTGCTGAAGGAATTCCGCGTCACCGCCGAGCAGGTCGCGAGCCTCAAGGTCGGCGGCACTATTGGCGTCGGCGTGTTCGCGGTCGGCCAGAAAGTCGACGTTGCCGGCACCTCGATCGGCAAGGGCTACGCGGGCGTCATCAAGCGCCATCACTTCTCATCCAACCGCGCGAGCCACGGTAACTCGGTGTCGCACAACAAGCCGGGTTCGATCGGCATGGCGCAGGACCCGGGCCGTGTATTTCCCGGCAAGCGGATGACGGGCCACCTCGGTGATGTGAAACGCACCACCCAGAATCTCGTGATCGTGCGTATCGACGCCGCGCGCCAGTTGCTGCTGATCCGCGGTGCGGTTCCCGGCGCCAGGAACGGCGATGTCACCGTTTACCCGGCGGTCAAAGCCGGCAAAGCGGGCGCGAAGTTGGCCAATAAGGCGGCCGCGAAGTCGACTGATAAGCCGGCGGCGGCCAAGGCAGGTGCATGATGGAACTCAAACTGATCGACCAGCAAGGGCAGTCGACCACCAAGGTCGCGGCGCTGGATGAGGTGTTCGGGCGCGCGTACAACGAGGCGCTGATCCACCAGGTGGTGACCGCGTACCTCGCCAACGGGCGCAGCGGCACCCGCATGCAGAAAGACCGCGGCGAGGTGAAGCATTCGACCAAGAAACCGTGGCGCCAGAAAGGCACCGGCCGCGCGCGCGCCGGCATGACCTCGAGCCCGTTGTGGCGCGGCGGCGGCCGGATATTTCCGAACCGCCCGGATGAGAACTTCAGCCACAAGCTGAACCGGAAAATGTATCGCGCCGGCGTGTGTTCGATTCTGTCGCAGCTCGCGCGTGAGGGGCGGCTCGTGGTGGTCGACAGCTTCACTCTGGATGCGCCGAAAACCAAGCTGCTTGCGCAGAAAGTCAAAAGCATGGGTTTCGACAACGTGCTGATCGTCACCGACAGCGTAGACGAAAATCTGCTGCTGTCGTCGCGCAATCTGCCCGACGTCAGCGTCGTCGCCGTCGCGCACGCCGATCCGGTGAGCCTGATCCGCCACGCCAACGTGCTGCTGACCAAGAACGCGATGGCCAAATTCGAGGAGCTGCTGAAATGAGCACCGCCGCAGCCAGCACCAGGAATACCGAGCGCCTGATGAAGGTGCTGCTCGCGCCGGTAATTTCGGAGAAAAGCACGTTCGTCGGCGAGAAAAACAACCAGTACCTGTTCCGCGTCATGTCGGACGCGACCAAGCCCGAGATCAAGGCGGCGGTCGAGTTGATGTTCAGCACCAAGGACAAGAAAGTCGAAGTCCTGTCGGTGCAGGTCGCCAACGTCAAGGGCAAGGAAAAACGCTTCGGCCGATTCATGGGCCGCCGCAACCACTGGAAAAAGGCCTACGTCAGCCTCAAGCCTGGTCAGGAGATCAATTTTGCGGCAGGGGAGGCCACATAATGGCACTCGTTAAAGTCAAGCCGACGTCGCCGGGCCGCCGCGCGGTGGTCAAG
>JAHFRL010000029.1:0-514 GCA_023266235.1 Betaproteobacteria bacterium | reverse complement strand
TCAAGGTCGTCAACCCGGACCTGCACAAGGGCCGGCCGCACGCTGGCCTCGTCGAGCGCCAGACCAGGAACGCCGGCCGCAACAACCTCGGTCAGGTGACGATGCGCCATCAGGGCGGCGGCCACAAGCAGCACTATCGCGTGATCGATTTCAAGCGCGGCAAAGACGGCATCGTTGCCAAGGTCGAACGCCTCGAGCACGATCCTAACCGCAGCGCCAACATCGCGCTCTTGTGCTACGCCGACGGCGAGCGCCGCTACATCATAGCGCCCAAGGGCGTGACCGCCGGCATGCAGTTGCAAAACGGGCCTGACGCGCCGATCAAGGTCGGCAACGCGCTGCCGTTGCGCAACATCCCGGTCGGCACCACGATACATTGCGTCGAGATGCTGCCCGGCAAAGGCGCGCAATTCGCGCGCGCTGCCGGCACTTCGGTGCAGCTGCTGGCGCGCGAAGGCGATTACGCGCAACTGCGGCTGCGCTCGGGCGAAATCCGCAAAGTGCACGTCAACTG
>JAHFRL010000232.1 GCA_023266235.1 Betaproteobacteria bacterium | reverse complement strand
ACCCACTAGCGATCCCTACACCACGCTGGGAATGTCTTTGTCCGTGTTTGCCCTGATCCTTTACTACAACATCAAGACGAAAGGGGCGGCAGGCTATTTTAAAACTTTTCTGTTTCACCCCTTTGGCAAATGGCTCATGCCGGTCAATTTCATGATGACCGCCAGCGAAGAGCTCGCCAAGCCCCTGAGTTTGGGCCTGCGCTTATTCGGCAACATGTTCGCGGGCGAGCTCGTGTTTTTATTGATCGCGCTATTGCCTTGGTGGATTCTCTGGGTCCCCGGCAGTTTGTGGGCGATTTTCCATATTCTTATAATCACTTTGCAGGCGTTCATCTTCATGATCCTGACGATCATGTACCTGAGCTTGGCGCACCAGAGTCTCGACGAGGCCCATTGAGAACGACGAACGGTTTTTCGGTAACTTGCATTAACTTTTAGGGAGAGCAACATGGACGCAAACATGATCAATCTGGTCGGCACGATTTACGCTTCTACCGCGATCGGCGTCGGCGTGATTCTCGCCGCCGCAGGCCTGGGCTCGGCGCTGGGCTGGGGCCTGATCTGCGCGAAGTACATGGAGGGCATCGCGCGGCAGCCGGAATTGCTGCCGTCATTGCGCATTCAGATGTTCATCACCGCCGGTTTGATGGAATCGTTTCCGTTCATCGTGCTCGCGTTTGCCATGTATTTCACCTTCGCGAACCCATTCCTCGGCGCCGCTCTGGCCGCTATCAAAGGAGCCGGCGGCTAGCATGACCGGAGTTCCCCGAGCAAGCGCGGCGCAAACGAAAAAAGGAGTTTAGACGTGAACGTGACGGCCACCCTTTTTGGTCAAATGATCACTTTTGCGGTACTGGTTTGGTTCATCCAGCGTTTTCTGTGGGGCCCGCTGACCCGCCTGCTCGCCGAGCGCAACAAGCGCATCGCCGACGGGCTGGCTGCCGCCGAGCGCGGCAAACAGGAACTGGAACTGGCGGGCAAACGCGCGGCGGAAGTGCTGCGCGAAGGCAAGCAACAGGTTGCCGACATCATCGCTCAGGCCGAAAAACGCGCCCTGGAAATCATCGAGGAAGCCAAGCACGCGGCCAAGGCCGAGGGCGACCGCATGATCGCCGGCGCCAAGGCGGAAATCACGCAGGAAGTAAGCCGCGCCAAGGAAGCGCTGCGCAGCCAAGTGTCGGCTTTGGCGGTGGCGGGCGCCGAAAAAATCCTGCGGCGCGAGGTTGATGCCAAAACGCACGCCGATCTGCTGCGGGCAGTCGAGGCCGAACTCTAAACGACACCATGGCAGAAACAGTCACCATTGCCCGTCCCTACGCCGAGGCCGCGTTTAGGCTGGCGCGGGAAAAGAATACACTTGACCAGTGGTCGCAGATGCTGCGCCTGCTCGATATCGTGGTGCAGGATGAGCGTATCGCGCGCTGCATCGGAGACCCCAACGTGAGCGGCCGGCAGCTCGAGCGCCTGGTGCTCGGCGTGTGCGGCGAACAGCTCGACGGCCCCGGCCGGAATTTCGTGCAAGTGCTGGTGCACAACGACAGGCTTAGCGTGGTGCCCGAGATCCGGGCGCTGTTCGAAGACTTGAAGCGCGAGCACGAAGGCATACTCGAAGCGCAGATCTACTCGGCGTTTGCGATCAACGACGAGCAGAAGTCGCAACTGGTGCGCCAGCTCGAATCCAAATATCAGCGCAAGGTGAGCGCTCAGGTCAGTGTCGATCCGCAGCTGATCGGCGGCGTCAAAATCGTGGTCGGCGACAAAGTGCTGGATGCGACCGTGCGCGGCAAGCTCGACGCGATGGCCGTCGCGCTCACCCATTAGGAGCAAACATGCAACTCAACCCCTCAGAAATCAGCGAACTCATAAAAAGCAGGATTCAAAGCCTCGCCACAACGACCGAATCCAGAACCCAGGGCACGGTCATTTCCGTCACCGACGGCATCTGCCGCGTGCACGGACTGGCGGACGTGATGCAGGGCGAGATGCTCGAATTTCCGCAGAACACCTTCGGCCTCGCGCTCAACCTCGAGCGCGACTCGGTAGGCGCGGTAGTACTCGGCGCATATGAGCACATCTCGGAAGGCGACCCCGTCAAGTGCACCAGCCGCATCCTCGAAGTGCCGGTCGGCGAAGCGCTGATCGGGCGCGTCGTCAACGCGCTCGGCCAGCCGATTGACGGCAAAGGTCCGATCGCCGCGAGCGAAACGACGCCGATCGAAAAAATTGCACCAGGCGTGATCTGGCGCAAATCGGTGTCGCAGCCGGTGCAGACGGGCTTGAAGTCGATCGACTCGATGGTGCCGATCGGCCGCGGCCAGCGCGAGCTGATCATCGGCGACCGCCAGACCGGCAAGACCGCCGTGGCGGTTGACACCATCATCAACCAGAAGGGCAAGGACTTGATATGCATTTACGTCGCGATCGGCCAGAAGGCCTCCTCGATCGTGAACGTGGTGCGCAAGCTCGAAGAGCACGGCGCGATGGCGTTTACCATCGTCGTTGCGGCTTCAGCATCGGAGTCGGCGGCGATGCAGTACATCGCGCCTTACTCGGGGTGCAGCATGGGCGAGTATTTCCGCGACCGCGGCCAGGATGCGCTGATCATCTATGACGATCTGACCAAGCAGGCGTGGGCCTACCGCCAGGTGTCGCTGCTGCTGCGCCGGCCGCCGGGGCGCGAAGCGTATCCCGGCGACGTGTTCTATCTGCACTCGCGCCTGCTGGAGCGTGCGGCGCGCGTCAACCAGGAGTGGGTCGAGCACTACACCAAGGGCAAAGTCAAGGGCAGGACCGGGTCGCTCACCGCGCTGCCGGTGATCGAGACGCAGGCCGGCGACGTGACCGCGTTCGTGCCGACCAACGTGATTTCGATTACCGACGGCCAGATCTTTCTCGAAACCGACCTGTTCAACGCCGGCATCCGGCCTGCGATCAACGCCGGCATTTCGGTGTCGCGCGTCGGCGGCGCGGCGCAGACCAAGGTGATCAAGAAGCTCGGCGGCGGCGTGCGTCTCGCGCTCGCCCAATATCGCGAACTCGCGGCGTTCGCGCAGTTCGCCTCCGACCTCGACGAAGCGACCCGCAAGCAGCTCGAGCGCGGCCGCATGGTGACCGAGCTCATGAAGCAGCCGCAGTACGAGCCGCTGCAGGTGTGGGAGATGGCGCTCACGCTGTTTGCGGTCAATAACGGCTACTTTGATGACATCGACGTGAAAAAAGCACTCGCCGCCGAGCGCGCCATGCGCGCCTACATCAAGGGCAAGTATGGCGACTTCGTCAACCGCATCGAGGCGAGCAAGGACCTCCCCAAGGAAGACGAGGACAAGCTGCACGAGGCGGTCAAGGACTTCAAGAAAAACGCAACCTATTGAGCGTTAAATCCGGCATCGAGACGATGCCGGTTTAACTGCGCGCATTAGAACGGACTGTCGCCGTTCAATTCGCGCCGAGGAAAACGGAGATGCCAGGCAGCAAAGAGATCCGGAACAAGATCAAGAGCGTGCAAAACACGCGCAAGATCACCAAGGCCATGGAAATGGTCGCGGCCTCGAAGATGAAGAAGGCCCAGGAACGCATGCGCCATGCGCGGCCCTACGGCGAGAAGATCCGCAACGTCGCCGCGCACATCAGCCACGCCAACCCGGAGTATCGCCATCCGTTCCTCGTCTCCCGCGACACGGTGAAGCGGATCGGCATCATCGTCATCACCACCGACAAGGGCCTCTGCGGCGGCCTCAACACCAACGTGCTGCGGCTTGCGCTCAACAGGATGAAGGAGTGGGAGTCGCAGGGCGAAAGTTTCGAAGTCTGTGCCATCGGCAACAAGGGCCTGGGTTTCATGCAGCGGCTCGGCGCCAACGTCGTCTCAAACGTGGTGGGCTTGGGCGATAAGCCGCACATGGACAAACTGATCGGCGCGATCAAGGTAATGCTCGACGGCTACTCCCAG
>JAHFRL010000133.1 GCA_023266235.1 Betaproteobacteria bacterium | reverse complement strand
ATCTTAATACCCATGTTTTCAGCCTGGCTTTTTATGTCTCTGAAGCGCCTTGGCATTGCGGCCCAAAGATGACTAAACAAATAACCCTACTTGAATAATTAAATGATAACTGTTATCATTTAGTCTGTCAATGGGTAAGAACATATCCTATTCGCCTTTCTGACGAGAGTCGTACTAGAGAGCCATTTTTGCCAATAACCTGTGTCGTCAAGACTGAAAGGAAACTAGCGTGATCAAGACAATACGATTGTTTTTCGCGGTTGCGTGTAGCGCCGCCATGGCCTTAGCAAGCTTTTTTGCTTGGCCACAAGAAAAAGTGTTGAACCTCTACTCCGCGCGGCATTACCAGACGGACGAAGCGCTCTACACCAACTTCACCAGGGCGACCGGCATCAAGGTGAACCGTATCGAGGGCGGTGAGGATGCGCTGATGGAGCGCATCAGGAACGAAGGCCCCAACAGCCCGGCCGATGTACTGATCACGGTCGACGTCGGCCGCCTGTGGCGAGCCGAGGACATGGGCTTGTTCGCGCCGGTGAAATCGAAGCTGCTCGAAGCGCGCATCCCCGCCAATTACCGTGATCCCAACGGCAACTGGTTCGGCTTTTCGACGCGCGCTCGCATCATTGCCTACAACAAGGACAGGATCAAACCCTCGGAGTTGAAGAGCTACGAGGACCTTGCCGACCCGCGCTTCAAGGGCAGGATCTGCACACGCTCGGCGAGCCACGTCTACAACCTGTCGCTGATGGGCTCGATCATCGGCGCGCTCGGCGAGGAAAAAGCCGAAGCCTGGGCCAAGGGCGTGTCCGCCAACCTCGCGCGCGCCCCCAAGGGCGGTGATACCGATCAACTGCGCGCGGTCGCTGCCGGCGAATGCGATATCGCGCTCAGCAACACCTATTACTATGTGCGCATCATGCGTTCCGGCAAACCCGAGGATAAAAAGCTGATCGAGAAAGTCGGCGTGATCTGGCCTAATCAGAACGGGCGCGGCACCCACGTCAATATTTCCGGCGGCGGCATGCTCAAGTACGCGCCGCACAAAGAAGCTGCGGTCAGGTTCCTCGAATATCTGGCGAGCGACGAGGCGCAGATCTATTTCGCCGATGGCAACAATGAATGGCCGGTGGTGCCACGTGTTGCCACCCATAATCCGGCGCTGACGGCGCTGGGCTCATTCAAGGCGGATCCGATCAATATCGCGATAATCGGCAAAAATCAGCCGCTCGCCCAGAAAATCTTCGATCGCGCCGGCTACAAATAATCCGCGGTCACCGTCATAACGACGGGCCTTGCGGCGGCGCTGCCGCGGCGGCTCTGTCCGCTGTCGTGCGCGAGCGCGCAATGCGCCGCGACAGCACGATCAGCGGCAGCAGGCTGACCGCGACGATCGCGAGCGCGGAAGTCGACGCCTCGGCCAGGCGCTCGTCAGCTGCCAGGTTATAAGCCTGCACCGCCAGCGTGTCGAAATTGAACGGCCGCATCACGAATGTCGCCGGCAGTTCTTTCATGACGTCGACGAACACCAGCAGACCGGCGGTCAGCAGGCTGCCCCCCATCAGCGGACCATGCACCTTGGCGAGCGTGCCAACGGGGCCAACGCCGAGCGAGCGCGCCGCTTCGTCCATGCTCGGCGTGATTTTGGTCAGCCCCGCCTCCACCGTCTGCAGCGCCACCGCGAGAAAGCGCACCAGGTAGGCGTAGACCAGCGCCGCGATGCTGCCGGTCAGCAGCAGACCGGTGCTGAGGTCGAAATGCGCGCGCATCCACGCGTCGACTGCATTATCGAGCCGCGCGACCGGCACCAGGATGCCGATGGCGATCACCGCGCCCGGAATCGCATAACCAAGGCCGGCCAGCCGATTGGCGGCCTGCACCAGTGGCCCCGGCCGCAAGCGCATCGCATATGCCATGATCAACGCCAGCACAACCGCGGCGATGGCGGTGACGCCGGACAACGTAAAACTGTTTAACGTGAGGGTCACGAAACGCGCGCCGAACTGCGCATCGCCTTCAACGAGCGCCATGCGCAGCAGCAGGCCGCTTGGCAACAGGAATCCGAGCACCAGCGGCACGCAGCAAATCAGCGCCGCGGTCAATGCGGCGATGCCACGCAATTGATAACGCACCGGCCGTTTGCGTCCGCTCGCGTTGTGAAAGCGCGCGCGCCCGCGACTCAGGCGCTCGAGCAACAGCACCAGCGCCACGAAACCGAGCAGCAGCGCGGATAATTGCGCCGCGGCAACGCGGTCGCCCATCGACAGCCATGCGTGAAAAATGCCGGTGGTGAATGTCGGCACCGCAAAGTAGGAAACCGTGCCGAAATCGGCGAGCGTTTCCATCAGCGCGAGCGTGGTGCCGGCGGCAATCGCCGGACGCGCGAGCGGCATTGCGATGCGAAAAAAACTGCCCCATGCCCCGTACCCGAGCGTGCGTCCGACTTCAATGATGCCGACCGATTGTTCGAGAAACGCGACGCGCACCACCAGGTAAACGTAGGGATACAACACCAGCCCAAGCATCGCGATCGCGCCGCCGACGGAGCGGATGTCGGGAAACCAGTATTCGCGCGCCTGCCAGCCGGTGATCTCGCGCAGCCAGGTTTGCAGCGGCCCGGTGAACTGCAGGAAATCGGTGTATGCATAGGCCATGATGTAGGCCGGCATCGCGAGCGGCAGTATCAGCGTCCACTCGAACAGGCGTTGCCCCGGGAATTGGCACATCGTCACCAGCCACGCGGTCGCCACGCCGCCGAAAATCACCAGCGCGCTGACGCCGGCGAGCAGCCACAGCGTGTTGACGACGTATTCCGGCAGCACCGTGCTCGCGAGGTGCGCCCACGTCCCCTGGCCTGGAAAAAACACGTTCGCGAACACGGCCACCACCGGCACCGCCAGTAAAACGGCGATCAGCGTGGCGACCGCAGTCAGCACCCCGACGCGGCGCAGCCCTAGACCGCGCCATGCCGAGTCGTTTGCCAGTCCGCTCACGTCGACGCCCGGTTTTTTAATTTTTTCACTGGCTTAGCTATCATATGGTGAGTTTAGCAAAGCCCCTGCTCAGCGGCAAAGATAATGAGAATAATTCTTGATTGGACGGGTAACCGCTATAATGTTGCGCAATGAATGACGACAACCCCTCCCCGCTCGATCACCAGCAGGCACTGGTCGCAATCCAAGGCGTCGAGCAGTCCTACGGCGTCAACCGCGTCCTGAACGGGCTGTCGTTTGCGCTGCGGCGCGGCGAGATCGGCTGCCTGCTCGGCGCGAGCGGTTGCGGCAAGACCACCGTGCTGCGCTGCATCGCCGGTTTCGAGCCGGTTGCCGCCGGCGAAATCTGGCTGAACGGCATCTTGGTAAGCCGTAAGAATTACAGCCTGCCGACCGAGCAGCGCCGCATCGGCATGGTATTCCAGGACTACGCACTGTTTCCGCACCTCGATGTTTCCGCCAATATCGCGTTTGGACTGCATGGCCTGAACAAGCCGCAGCGCGAGCTGCGCGTAGCCGAGCTGCTCGAGACCGTCGGTCTGGCGCACGCCGGCGGCACGTTCCCGCATGAACTCTCCGGCGGGCAGCAGCAGCGGGTGGCGCTGGCGCGCGCGCTCGCGCCGCAGCCCGAGCTGCTGCTGCTCGACGAGCCGTTCTCGAACCTCGACGTCGAGTTGCGCGAGCGGCTGAGCCTCGAGGTGCGCGACATCCTCAAGCAGCAGAACGCCACCGCAATACTCGTCACGCACGATCAGCACGAGGCGTTCAACATCGCCGACGTGGTCGGCATCATGGCGCGCGGCGCGATCGAGCAATGGGACGCGCCCTACACCCTCTATCACGAGCCGGCGAGCCGCATGGTCGCGGACTTCATCGGCCAGGGCACGTTCCTGCCGGGCACGGTGATCGACGACCGGCTGGTGCAACTTGAACTCGGCACATTTCAGGCTGAGTTGCCGGACGGGTGGCCGCGCGGCGCGACGGTTGACGTGCTGTTGCGGCCCGACGATATCCTGCACGATGATTCGAGCCCGTTGCAGGCCGAAGTGCTGCACAAGGCGTTCCGCGGCGCCGAGTTCCTGTATACGCTGCAGTTACCCGGCGGCGGCCGCGTGATGTCGCTGGTGCCGAGCCACCATAATCATGCGATCGGCGAAAAAATCGGCATCCGCCTCGAGATCGACCACCTGGTCGCGTTTCGTCGCTAGCACAACCGCCGCCCTACTCAAGCCGGCCGGCATGGCGCGCGCGTCGCAGTTCCTGCGCCAATTCGTGCACGGCAAGCGCGTAATTGATGCTGCGGTTATAGCGTGTGATGACGTAGAAATTGTTGAAGCCGATCCAGTAGCGCGGGCCGATTTCGGCTTCGGCGGAGAATACACTGGCCATCATGTCATCAGCGACCAGTTCGGCCGGCGTTGCGCCACTGCGCTTGATAGCGGCAACCGTGGTATGCGGATTGAGCCCGCGCTCGAGCAACAACCTGAATTCATTGCCCGCAATTTCGGCCTGCTGCTCGATCGCAACCGTCACGGGTTCGCCGGCACGCCAGCCGTAGGTCTTGTAATAATTGGCGATGCTGCCGATCGCGTCGCTGTGATTCCATAAATCGCGCCTGCCGTCGTGGTCGAAGTCAACGGCGTAGCGCCGGTAACTGCTCGGCAGGAACTGCGCCACGCCCAGCGCGCCGGCGTAAGACCCCCTGAAATGCAGGGGGTCGCGGCGCAACTCCCGCGCGAGCAGCAAGAACTGCTCAAGCTCGGCGCGGAACAAGTCCGCGCGCGGCGGGTAGGCGAACGCCAGCGTGAAGAGCACATCGAACACATTGTTATTGCCGGTGTTCCGTCCATAGAACGTCTCGACGCCGATGGTGGCGACGATGATTTCCTCCGGTACTCCATATTCGACGCTGGCGCGAGCGAGTGAATCAGCATGGCGTTGCCAATAATCCAGACCGCCGCGAATGCGCGCTTTATTGACGTGGCTCGCGCGATATTCATGCCACGGACGCGCGGTGGTCGGACGATCTATCGCACTCAACACTTCTTGCTGAACGCGCGCCTGGCTGAACCAGCGTCGTAACTGGCGGCGATCGAACTGCTGGTTGACGACGAGCTGCTCTATGAAGGATTCGATCTCGGGGTTGAGCGAAGCGGCGGCAACTGATGCGCTGCCGCTTCCCGCCAGTAATGCCGAAAACCCGATCAGCAAAACCGCCGTAAGCTTGGCTAGCAGGCGGAACAAACAGGCTCTCCGGCGACGAGCGGGGACGGGTTGTCGATGTCGAGACGCCTGAAAACGCGGGTATCTGCGGTGCAGCCTCGCAACCGCATCAATTCACCTCGAAACCCGCCGCCTTGAACCGCTCGATGGCATCAGGCGACGTCAAGAACTCGACCAACGCCCGCGCCGCATCGTTTGCCTTGACCCTCCCATGCAGAGCGACCGAAAACGTAACCGAATTCTGAATCTCGCGGGGCAACGGCCCAACCAGTACGAGGCCCTTATTCGCCAGAATCTCGCTGATCTGCCCGAGCCCGATCTCGATGTCTCCGCGCGCAACCTCGATGAAAGCCTGGGGCGCGCCGGGACGCAGCTGCAATCTGGGTTGCAGCTCCCTGGCAATGCCGAGTTGCTCGAAAACCTTCGCGACGTGAATCCCGCTCTGCCCGCCATGCGCGGGATCGGCGTAAGTAATCGTGCGTGCCGCCAGCATTGCCGCCTTGAACGCGGCGACCGTACTCACATCGGGCCGTGCGGCGCCCGCCCGGACGGCGACCCCGACCCCCATACTGCCAAGATTGCGGATGCCATCTCCGGCGACCTGTCCGGACTTCGCAAGATTCGCCAGTAGCTGCGCGGTGGAGATGACAATGTCACCGTCCTCGCCATCCGCCACGCGCTTGGCAACCGAGCCCGCGGTGCCATAAGCGAACTTGATGGTGTGTCCCGTCGCTTGCGTGAAGTCCTTCCCCAAGCCTGTCACTATGGTCTGCACCGCGCCAGGGCAAAACACCACGATTTCGGCGGCGCCGGCAAGCGCCGAAAACGCCGCCAGCACGATTGCGCAGATCAGTTGTCTCATTGTATCGCCCTCCCTCAGTGTGGCCATTCAGGCTCCGCCGGTACCGGTCACGCTGGTGCCGCCGCAAACGAACAACGCCTGCCCTGTTATGAAACCGCTGTCGCGGTCGAGGAAAAACAGAACCGCGCGGGCGATGTCTTCCGGCGTCCCGACGCGCTTGACAAGGACACTGTCGATGACGGTCTGGCGTTTGGCGCTGCCTTGCGGATGCCCGCGATCGAACAGCTCGGTCGCGACCGGGCCGGGAATCACGGCATTCACGGTGATGCCATCGCCGCCGACTTCAACCGCGACTGTGCGCGTCATCCCGAGCAGGCCGGCTTTGGCGCTGGAGTAGACCGTGCGCTGCGACTTGCCGAGGATCGCGCGCGATGAAATGCTGACGATGCGGCCGAACTTCGCCGCGCGCATGCCCGGCACGAATGCCTGCATCAGCACCATCGCCGCGCCGAGCGTCACCGCCGTCACATACCGGAAATCATCCACGGTCGCATCCTCGAGCAGCGCGGGGCGGTTGGCGCCGGCGTTATTGACGAGATAGCGCACCGGGAACTCCGCCGCAATTTGGCGGGCGACCGACTGGGTCGCCTCGAGGTCGGTCAGGTCGACCTGGCGGAAATGCAGGTTGCGGTGCTCGAACTTCGGCGCCGAACGCTGCAACGTGACGACCGCCAGCCCCCGTTCCAGCAACTTGCGCGCAATGGCTTCGCCGATGCCGGAACTCGCGCCGGTCACGACCGCGGCTTCGGGTAGCGTCATGCGCACCGCGCCTTGCAGTCACGCGATGATTTGCCCGCATTTCGGTTCGGCATCTGCCTGATTCCCGGCGGAGGAAATATGACGGTTCAAATCAGCGGAATTTGCCGGCTGCCGACACGAAACGCGCATAGGCTTCCGGATCTACATGCGAGCGGTCCGGCCGCGGCGGCGCGTAGCCCAACACATCGAGCGTTCTCTCAATCGCATCCCGCGCGATACCACGCGTGATGAACACGATACGCGAACTGCGATCCGCATCGGGCCAGGCGGGTAGCGGCATCGGCTCATGCACGACCCGCTGCACGGCGTGGATGACAACCGGCTCGCCCTCGACATTCAAGACGCCTTTTACGCGCAGCAAATCCCGGCCCTTCATGCCGGCGAGCATATCGAGCCATAACATGAGGCCCGCCCGGGTGACCGGCTGGTCATGCCGCACCGAGAAGGCCTGCATGCCGTCCTCATGGTGGGTGTGACTACCGCGTCCGCCACGGGGGAAATTCGCCCGCAGCCACTCGTCAGCGTCCGCGCGCCCTTGTGACACATCGAAAAATTCGGCGCCAAACAGCGCCCGCGGCTCAGCCGCTCGCGTATCGACTTTAAATTGCGCAACGCCGGAATTCAATTCGTACAGGCGATCCGTCAGCCTATCCAGGGTGCCGGCATCAACGAGGTCAACCTTGCTGATCAGGATCCTGTCGGCAACCGACACCTGTCGACGCGATTCGCGGAAATCCTCCAGCTGTTCGAGGCCGTTGACCCCGTCCACCAGCGTCACCACGGCATGCAGCATATAGTGTTCCGAGATTTCAGGGTGAGCCGCCAACGTCTCCATGATCGGCACCGGGTCCGCGAGTCCCGTCGTTTCGATGAGCACCCGCCCGAAGGCGGGAACCGCGTTGATATCGCGCTGCGTTACGAGCTCGCCCAATGTCTGGACCAGTTCCCCCTGCACCGTACAGCACACGCACCCGCTCTCCAGGACATACATGTTCTCGCGCGGCGTGGCCACCAACAAGTGATCGATGCTGATGGCTTCGAATTCGTTGATGATGACCGCGCTGTCCGCAAACATGGGATCAGCAAGCATTCGGTTGAGCAGCGTCGTCTTGCCGCTGCCGAGGAAACCGGTAAGCACCGTGACCGGAAGTCGAATGGATTGATTCATGATGAACGCTGTGCGCGGCCGCCTGACGCGGATAAAAGTCCCAGCGCGATATTAGCAAGCACACTCGCCTGCACACAAGCCGCAATGCCGGCCTTGCCCCTTATATTCGCATCCCCAGACCGGCTCCAAATATGCGCCGCAGGACGACTGAAGCGGTTGACAGCGCATACCGTGGTCGTTAGTGTTGCGGTTCCCGCACTCTGCATCCGCGCAACAGCACAGGAGACGAAGTCAGCATGGCCGACAAGCAGGAATGGTGGAAGCCCGAAGCGCCGTGGCCCAAACGCGAGCCGGGCGGCAAGACGGTAATCGTGACCGGCGCCAGGCTGATCGACGGCAATGGCGGGCCGGTATTGGATAACCCGGTCATCGTGCTCAAGGGTGAACGCATCCATGCGGTAGGCGCCAAGGCCAGGGTGCAGGCGCCCCCGGACGCCGAGGTCATCGACTTGGCGGGCTGCACGCTGATGCCCGGCATGATGGACTGCCACATCCATACGGCGATGTTCAACTGCATGACCTTCCACAATCACCGCGTCGCGCAATGGGAGGTCATGCCCCAGTTGCAGCAGATGTACGCGCTGTTCCACGCCCAGCATTGCTTCGACATGGGGTTCACGACGCTGCGCGATCTGGGCATGAACTCGAGCCGGGGGCTATTCACGCAGGAGCTCTGCGCAGTGCGCGACTCGATCAACGCCGGCATCGTCGAGGGCCCGCGCATGCTGATCGGGGGATTCACCACGATCACGGGCTCGCATCTCGATCTGATCCAGCCGCGGGCCATGCCGCGCCATGGCTTCAACAACGCCGACGGGCCGCATGAAATGAGGAAACTCGCGCGTCTCAACCTGCTGTGGGGATGCGATGTCATCAAGACCTGCGCCTCGGGCGGCGGTGGCACCGACAAGGAAGAGCCGGACATCCGCAATATGACGCAGGAAGAACTGGACGCCGCGGTGGACGAGGCGCACGCCTTCCACAAGGCCGCGGCGGTTCATTGCTTCACGACCAACGCTCAGCAGATGGCGCTCAAGGCCGGCGCAGACACGATTGAACACATGGTGTTCTCGGACGACGAGACGATCGGGATGATCAAGGAAGCCGGCATTCCCGTGACGCCCACGTTGTCGCACCGCACGGACCACGCGATCGGGCTGCGGCGCGAGCTCGGAACCGCCGAGTTCGTCCTGACCAAGCTGAAGACGCTGCAGCCTCATTGCTACAATACCTTCCAGAAAATGTACAAGGCCGGGGTCAGGATCGCGATGGGCACCGACATGGGATTCGAGCCGCGCTTCGGCACCAATGCGTGGGAGCTTGAAATCTACGTCGGCCTCGGCATGACCCCGATGCATGCGATCCAAACGGCCACGAAAAACGCCGCGGAAGCCATCAATCTGGGGCGTGATCTCGGCACCCTCGAGGCCGGCAAGCTTGCCGACATCATCGCGGTCAACGGCGACCCGCTGGCGGACATCCGCGTGCTGCAGGAAAAAAATCGCATCTTGATGGTGATGAAAGAAGGCAAGGTCTATGCCGACCGCCGGCCCGGCAAAAACAGGAACGTGGTGCAGACGGATAGCTGGAAAAAAATCGATTACCTGTGAGACGGTCGAACAGCAATGGCAAAACAGAAAACCAAAACCGCGGGCGCGATCAGGGCCGGCAACGGCAAATACCATTTCCGCATGGCCGGCCTCAGGCAGGTGCCGGCGGGGACCGGCTATTCGACCTCCCGCGGCGGCGTGGTCGAAGGCGCGCGCATGCTGGTGGGGTTCATCCACAAGCCGCGCGGCACGGGCTCCCGCATGCACAGCCACCCCAACGAGCAATTTAACTACGTGGTGAAAGGGACGCTTAAAGGCTCGGTCAACGGCAAGCGCGTCGTGGCGCCGGCCGGAACTCTCATCTACATCCCGGCCAACGCTCCGCACACTCTCGTCTCCACGCCCGGGGAAGACGTGATTTTCCTCGCCTTGAAGGACCTCTCGCACGGCATCATCGGCAAAGCGGTCGACGGGACCATGGCCGGTCCGCATTACGAACCGGGATTCGGACCCAAGTCCCGCCGCAAGACGCCCAGACGCGCCGCCAGGCGATAGCGGCCGCCGCGCGCGCGCATTCCGTCGCGCTACGGCCCGATGACCGCGTGCCGGCCGATCAAACGAGTCCGGGGCCCGGCAGTCACTGCTTTTTGGCCAGACCCAGATAAGTCATCACGCCCTTCAGTTCGTTGTATTGTCCCGCCATGAACTTGCGCGATTCTTCCGCACCCTTGAAGTTGCTGTCCCACTGATTCTGCTCTGCGTATTTTCGAAACTCCTCGCCGCTCGTGACGCGGCGAAAAACGTTTTCCCAGAACACGGTTTGTTCCTGCGTTATGCCCTTGGCGCCGATGACCCCGCGCCAGTTCTCGAACACGCCCTTGTAACCGAGCTCGGGCCATGTCGGGGCCGCGGCCAGCGGCCCCGTCAAACGCTTCGACGAGGTCACCGCCAGCACGCGCAGCTTGCCGCTCTCGACGTGCGAAGCAACGTTGACCGTGCCGGCCGAAACCACGTCCACGTGCCCGCCCAGCAACGCCGTAACCGCCTCGCCCGAGGAATTGAACGCGACGAACTTGAGTTTACTGGTATCGACGCCCGCCGATTGGAAGGGAAGACCGAACGAGATATGGTGCGTGCCGCCGGCAGCGCTGCTCAGCGCCAGACTCAGGGACTCCGGAGATCGGCGTAATGTCTCGATGAGGTCTTTACCGGACTTGATCGGCGAATCCGCGCGAACCGCAAATGCGATGTACTCCGTGAGCAGTACCGCAAGCGGAGTGAAGTCGCTGTAGGTCAGCGGAATGCGGCCGTTGATATTGCTGGTCAACAGGGTGGAGGAAGTAATGGACATGTAATGCGGATCGCCGGCCCGCTGATTGAGAAAGCTGTAGGCCACCGCGTGTCCGCCGCCGGCACGGTTGCTGACCGTGCTTGAGACAGGCAGCAGCTTCGAATCCTCCCAGATGCGGTGCACCGTGCGCCCCGTCGTGTCGAGCGAACCGCCGGCGCTCGAAGGAACGATCAGCTCGACGTTGCGCTGCGGACTCCAGCCCTGCGCACCTGCGATGCACGGCGACAGGACGCCAAACGCCGCTAACGCGAGCCTCGAAGCAATACCAAGAAATTTTCCTGTCATGACGGTCCTTCTCCGTGAAATGCGCTATGCGCGCGATTGTTGACCGCGTTATCTGTTCGCTCTTGCAACGTCAGTTCGGCTTCATGTCGATCCTGGCCTGTTCCGCTTCTTCCGGCGTCATCGAATCTATCCGCTGTTCGAGGTACGGCGTCGAGCACACCAGCGCATAGCGCGCGAACGGCGAGCTGACCTGCAGACGGTAGGTTTCGCCGCGCGGGACGTAGACGATGTCGCCATCTTTTATGCGCTTGTTTTCCGTTCCCGATTGGGCGTCGAGCTCGCCGGTCAGGACGTAGACGAACATTTCGTGGTCGGCTTTCAGCTGCGGCTCGGTTTGTCCCGACGGCACCTCGAAGAAGCCGAACGCGAGCCGCTCGCCCTCGATCCAGTTCACGCGCCGCGCCGACGCGCGCGGCGCATCAAGCGCTTCGACGATCGGGTAGTAGCAGGTATTGAGCCCGTCGACGATGGCCTGCGACTTGCCCTCGGCCTTCTGGTGCTTGTCGCGATCGCCGACCCGGTATTTCCTGTTGACCTCGTCCACCGTCATCGCCCTGCCCGGAACGGCTTCGTCTTCAGCCAGCCCGACCACGGTCCACGTCTTGTCCTTGATGTAAAGATACTGGCAATCCCCGTCCTCGGTCGCCTTCATCGAATGCCGCGCGTAAGCAGGCGCGTGCACGAACGTGCCCGGGCTCACGATGCGCCGGTCCTTGCCGACAATGGCGTTGATCTTTCCCCGCACCGGGAAAATCAGCAATTCGTTGGGGTGGTAATGCAATTCCGAGCCGGTGCCAGCGTTCTTGTGCAGCAGGCAGAAATACATGTACCTGCCTTCGATCACCGGCGCTTTCCCGGTTGACAGATGCGGCGTCAGAAAATTGCTTGCAAAGTCCTCAAAACGATGAAACGGCATGCCGTGGCCCTGGTTGTTTTGCCTGCTGTGATGACATGAATGGCGCGAGGCATGACTTTCCTCCCCTTGGCGCCTGCATTTCGCGCCAGAAAAGTTGCCGACAAGCGCCCGGACCGCCTCTATGTTACGCGAATTTTTCCCCAGATCAACGTGTTGCGTAGGTCCGACCCCGGATCGCCCCGGATCGTATCGCCCCCACAGGCAAACTTGACCCCATAGCTCCTGGTTCCCTTGCTACCATACGGCTATGCGCGCGTTAACCTTCCTGGTTGCTGCCCTGGTCGCGGGAAACGTATGCGCCGCGACGCTCGCCGGTCGCGTTGTCGGCGTGCTTGATGGCAACACGATTACCGTGCTCGACGCCGGCAAGGCGCAGCACAAAATCCGCTTGTCCGGCATTTACGCACCGGGACTCAAGCAGGCCATCGGAACGCTTTCAAAGCAAAACCTGTCTGATATGGTTTACCGGAAGCAGGTAACGGTCGCATGGGAAAAGCGCGACCGCCACGGCCGGATCATTGGAAAGGTGGGGTTCACTCCGGAAGTGTGCCTTACACCGGCTTGCTTGAACCGAGCCGACGCTGGCTATGAGCAAATTGCGGCCGGCTTTGCCTGGCACTACAAGCAGCATGCGAAGGAGCAATCACGCGACGACCGCGAGAGATACGCTGCTGCCGAGAACCAAGCGCGCGCCGCCAAGCGTGGTTTATGGGCGGATCCGGCGCCGGTGCCGCCTTGGGAGTGGCATAGGGCGAAGTGAATTGAAAACGGGAGCTCTGGGGTCAGAATTAGAATCCGGGCTCCGTCGCCATATTTTGCCGATAACAATTTTTTAAGAGGTTCGTGATGAAAACTAATGCCGCTGCAAAACAATATCGCCGCGAATTTCTCAAGGCCGCCGGGGCTGCCGCGGTAACTTTCGCCGTGGGTGGTTTGCCCATGGCAGTGCGTGCCGCGAGCGCCTCGACCGGGAGAATGAAAATCGGCGTTGTCGGATCGGGCAGAGTCGGCGGGACGGTCGGCGG
The DNA here is from genome assembly GCA_023266235.1 of Betaproteobacteria bacterium. GTDB lineage: Bacteria > Pseudomonadota > Gammaproteobacteria > Burkholderiales > SG8-41 > PALSA-1004. Next base: position 128 of record JAHFRL010000133.1, on the reverse strand, counting down.
ACTTTGGGTGAAGGCCGGACACGAAGTCATGTTCTCGTCGCTCGATCTCGAAGCTGATAAAAAACTGGCAGCAAGCCTTGGATCTAACGCCCGGGCCGGAACACCGCGCGAGGCGGCTGCATTTGGCG
>JAHFRL010000132.1 GCA_023266235.1 Betaproteobacteria bacterium | reverse complement strand
CTCCGGTTTGCCGTGAGCTGGACGGTGTTTGCTACCATTCGAGCTGGCGGTCCTCAAGCGGCGCTTGGGAGCGCCCGCTTTTATCGTTATCGCTTTCTCAGCTTGCGGATTGCCGCGAGCTGCGCCGCCGCCTCAGCCAGCTCGGCCGCGGCTTTGGCGTATTCCATCTGCGAGATGCGGTTCTGCATCGTTTCCTGTGCGCGCTTCTGCGCTTCGAGCGCCTTGGCCTCGTCGAGATCATGGCCGCGGATCGCGGTGTCCGCGAGCACGGTGATCACGCCCGGCTGGACTTCGAGCAAGCCGCCGGCGACGAACACCAGTTCTTCTTCGGCCTGGCCCGGCACTTTGATGCGTACCGAGCCGGGTTTGATGCGGGTGATCAGCGGCGTGTGCCGTGGATAGATGCCGAGCTCGCCCGCCTCGCCCGGCAGTACGACGAACTCCGCTTCGCCGGAGAAAATCGACTCTTCGGCGCTGACGACGTCTACGTGTATGGTGTTGGCCATTACTGCAGCGCCTTCGCCTTTTCCACCGCCTCTTCGATGGCGCCGACCATGTAGAACGCCTGCTCGGGCAAGTTATCGTAGTCGCCATTGACGATGCCCTTGAAGCCCTTGATGGTGTCCTTCAACGAGACGTACTTGCCTTCCTGGCCGGTGAAGTTCTTCGCCACGTCGAAGGGCTGCGACAGAAAGCGCTGGATCTTGCGCGCGCGCGCCACCGCGAGCTTGTCTTCGGGCGAGAGTTCGTCCATGCCGAGAATCGCGATAATATCGCGCAGCTCCTTGTAGCGCTGCAGGGTCGACTGCACCGCGCGCGCCGTGTTGTAGTGCTCCTCGCCGACCACGTGCGGGTCCATCTGGCGCGACGTCGAGTCGAGCGGATCCACCGCGGGGTAGATGCCGAGCGAGGCGATGTCGCGCGACAGCACCACCGTCGAATCGAGGTGGCCGAAGGTCGTCGCAGGCGACGGGTCGGTCAGGTCGTCGGCCGGCACGTACACCGCCTGGATCGAGGTGATGGAACCGGTCTTGGTCGAGGTGATACGCTCCTGCAGCCGGCCCATTTCCTCGGCGAGCGTCGGCTGGTAGCCCACCGCCGAAGGCATGCGGCCGAGCAGCGCCGACACCTCGGTACCGGCAAGCGTGAAGCGGTAGATGTTGTCGATGAACAGCAGCACATCGCGGCCCTCGTCGCGGAAGAATTCCGCCATGGTGAGGCCGGTGAGCGCCACGCGCAGGCGGTTGCCGGGCGGTTCGTTCATCTGGCCGTAGACCAGCGCCACTTTGTCGAGCACCCCGCCGTCTTTCATCTCGTGGTAGAAGTCGTTGCCTTCGCGGGTGCGCTCACCCACGCCGGCGAACACCGACAGGCCGCTGTGCTTCTTGGCGATATTGTTGATCAACTCCATCATGTTCACGGTCTTGCCGACGCCGGCGCCGCCGAACAGGCCGACCTTGCCGCCCTTCGCGAACGGGCACACCAGGTCGATCACCTTGATGCCGGTCTCGAGCAGTTCCTGGCTGGGCGAGAGATCTTCGTATTTCGGCGCCGCGCGGTGGATGGACATGGTTTTTTCGGCGCCGACCGGGCCCTGCTCGTCGATCGGGCGGCCGAGCACGTCCATGATGCGGCCGAGCGTCTTGGGACCCACCGGCACCGAGATCGGCGCGTTGGTGTTCACCACCTTCATGCCGCGGCGCAGGCCGTCGGAAGATCCGAGTGCGATGGTGCGCACGATGCCGTCGCCGAGCTGCTGCTCCACTTCCAGCGTCAGCCCGATGTCATCCATCTTGAGCGCGTCATAGATCTTGGGCATCTGGTCACGCGGGAATTCGACGTCGATCACCGCGCCGATGCACTGAACAATGGTTCCTTGATTCATGGTCGTTTCCTAACTTTCAAATCAAATCCGGTTTATCGCAATTAGTCTCGCCCCGATCGTCCGAACGGGTCGTCATACTGCCGCCGCCCCGCCCACGATCTCGGACAGCTCCTTGGTGATCGAAGCCTGGCGGGTCTTGTTGTAGATCAGCGTCAGCTCGTCGATGACGTTGCCGGCGTTGTCGGACGCGGCCTTCATCGCCACCATGCGCGCGCTTTGCTCCGACGCCATGTTCTCGGACGCGGCCTGGAAAATCAGCGCCTCGATGTAGCGCGTCAGCACCTGGTCGAGCACGGTCTTCGCTTCGGGCTCGTAGATGTAGTCCCAGGCGCCGGTCGGCACGCCCAGCCGCTCGCCCGAGAGCGGCAGCAGCTGCTCCATCACCGGCTCCTGCTTCATGGTATTGATGAACTTGGTGTAGAAGATCATCAGCCGGTCAAAACGGTCCTGCGTGTAGCCGTCGAGCATCACCTTGACGGCGCCGATCAGCTTTTCCATGTGCGGCTTGTCGCCGAGGCCCACCACATGCGAGACGACGTTGGCGCCGAGGCGCTGCATGAAACCCAGGCCCCGGTTGCCGATGGCGCAGACCTCGAAGTCTTCGCCTTGCGCCCCCCACTCCTTCATCCGGTTGAGCGCAAGCCGCAGCACGTTCGTATTGAGCCCCCCGCACAGACCTTTGTCGGCGGTGATGACGACGATGCCGATTCGCCTCACCGTGTCGCGCGAGACGAGAAACGGATGGCGATACTCGGGGTTGGCGTGGCTGATATGCGCGGCGACGTTGCGGATCTTCTCGCCGTAGGGCCGCGCGGCGCGCATGCGCTCCTGGGCCTTCTTCATCTTCGAGGCCGCGACCATTTCCATGGCCTTGGTGATCTTGCGCGTGTTTTGCACGCTCTTGATCTTGGTCCGGATTTCCTTGCTGCCGGGCATATCCCCTGTTCCGTCTCGTTTTACCGCTTCGCCTGCATTGAGCGGCGTTGTCGTCCGCTCTCGTATGCAGGCAGTCATTCCGGCGCCATCAGGCGTCCGGAACGACCGTTAATAGGTGCCGTTCTGCTTGAAGTCCCTGACCGCCTCGTGCAGCCGGTCCTCGTCGTCCTTGGGGAGGTCCTTGCTCGCCTCGATGCGGTTGACGAGGTCGCCATACTTGCCCTTGACGTGGGCGCGCATGGCGCGCTCAGCGGCCAGCGCTTTCCTCACGTCGACGTCGTCGAAGTAGCCGTTGTTCACCGCGAACAGCGTGAGCGCGATTTCCCACACCTGCAGCGGCTCGTACTGCGGCTGCTTCATGAGTTCCGTCACCATGCGGCCGCGCTCGAGTTGCTTGCGGGTCGCTTCGTCGAGGTCGGAGGCGAATTGCGCGAACGCCGCGAGCTCGCGATACTGGGCGAGCGCGAGACGCACGCCGCCGCCAAGCTTTTTGATCACCTTGGTCTGCGCCGCGCCGCCGACGCGCGACACCGAAATGCCGGCGTTGATCGCGGGCCGGATGCCGGCGTTGAACAGGTCGGATTCGAGAAAGATCTGGCCGTCAGTAATCGAAATCACGTTGGTCGGCACGAACGCGGTCACGTCGCCGGCCTGCGTTTCGATCACCGGCAGCGCGGTGAGCGACCCGGTCTTGCCCTTGACTGCGCCCTTGGTGTATTGCTCGACCCACTGTTCGTTGACGCGCGCCGCGCGCTCCAGCAGGCGCGAGTGCAGATAGAACACGTCGCCCGGATACGCTTCGCGGCCCGGCGGGCGGCGCAGCAGCAGCGACACCTGGCGGTAGGCCCACGCCTGCTTGGTCAGATCGTCGTAGATGATCAGCGCATCCTGGCCGCGGTCGCGGAAATACTCGCCCATGCTGCAGCCCGAGTACGGCGCGATGAACTGCATCGCCGCCGATTCCGACGCCGTGGCCGCGACCACGATGGTGAACGCCATCGCGCCGTGCTCCTCGAGCTTGCGCACCACGTTCACGATCGAGGACGCCTTCTGGCCGATCGCGACATAAATACAGATCAGGTCTTTGCCCTTCTGGTTGATGATGGTGTCGACCGCGACGGCGGTTTTGCCGGTCTGGCGGTCGCCGATGATCAGCTCGCGCTGCCCGCGGCCGATCGGCACCATCGAGTCGATCGACTTCAGGCCCGTCTGCACCGGCTGCGATACCGATTTGCGCCAGATCACGCCGGGCGCGATTTTTTCGATCGGCGAGGTTTCGCGCGCGGCGAGCGGGCCCTTGCCGTCGATCGGCTGGCCGAGCGCGTTGACGACGCGCCCAATCAGCGTCTCGCCAACCGGCACTTCGAGAATGCGGCCGGTGCACTTGACGGGGTCGCCCTCGGAAATGTGCTCATACTGGCCGAGCACCACCGCGCCGACCGAGTCGCGCTCGAGGTTGAGCGCGAGACCGAAGGTGTTTTGCGGAAACTCGAGCATCTCGCCCTGCATCACGTCCGCCAGCCCGTGCACGCGGCAGATGCCGTCGGTGACGGAGATGACCGTGCCCTGGGTTCTGGACTCGGTCGTCGTGCCGAGGCCCTGAATCCGGCTTTTGATGAGTTCGCTGATTTCTGAGGGATTAAGTTGCATCGTTGCTCCTAATGGGTGAGCGCCGCGGCCATTGCGTCGAGCTTGCCGCGCACGGTCGCATCCAGCACTTTGTCGCCGACCACGATTTTGACGCCGCCGATCAGCTGCGGATCGACGCTGACCTGAGCGCTCACCTTGCGCTGGTATTTGGTTTCGAGCCGGCGCACCAGCCGGATCTTCTGCTCATCATCGAGTGCAAACGCCGAAGTGATTTGCGCTTCGAGCAGGCCTTCGTGCTCGCGCTTCAGGTCTTCGAACAGCACCCGCATCTCGGGCACCACGACCAGCCTGTCGTTGTCGACCAGCACCTGCACCAGATTCCGGCCGGCGCCGTCGAGCTGCTCGCCGCATACGCCGAGCACCAGGCTCTCGAGCTGCTGGCCGCTCACGTTGGGGTCGCCGATACAGCGCGCGACCTGCTCGTCTTCGACCACCAGCTCGAGCAGCGCCAGCATGCGCGACCACTGCACAAGCGTGTTGCTCTCCCGCGCCAGCTTGAAGGCCGCCTCGGCATAGGGACGGGCAATGGTGACTGTTTCCGCCATGATCCTGCTTACAGTTCGGCCTCGACCGCGCGCAACAGATCAGCATGCGCCTTGGCGTCAACTTCGCGGCGCAAGATCTTTTCTGCGCCGGCCACGGCCAGCGCCGCAACCTGGGCGCGCAGCGTTTCCTTGGCGCGGAAAACTTCCTGGTTGATCTCGGCCTTGGCGCCGGCCACCAGCTGCTCGCCTTGGGCCTTGGCCGCGGCTTTGGCTTCTTCGATGAGTTCCACTGCGCGTTTGTCGGCCTGCGCCAGGATCTCCTGCGTCCTCTGGCGTGCTTCGTGCAGCAGTTCTTCGGTGCGTTTCGCCGCCTGCTCGAGATCCTGCCTGCCGCGTTCTGCCGCAGCGAGCCCGTCCGCAATCTGCTTCTGGCGCGCTTCGACCGCCCGCATCAGCGGCGGCCACACGAATTTGGCCGTGAACCAGATGAAAGCCGCGAAGGTGATCGCTTGCGCGAATAGCGTCAAATTAATATTCATGATGTTCCCTTTCGGGACCGCCGGGTGCGCCGCGTCAGCGGACGACCGTGAGCAGCGGGTTGGCGAAGGCGAAGAACATGGCCAGGCCAACACCGATAATGAATGACGCATCGATCAGGCCGAGCAGCAGGAACACTTTAGTCTGCAATTGCGGCATCAGCTCGGGCTGGCGCGCGGCGCCCTCGAGAAAGCGGCTGCACATGATGCCGACGCCGACGCAGGCGCCCAGCGCGCCGAGACCGATCATGAGGCCGATGCCGATCCCGGTATACGCCTGGATCATCGCCAACAGTTGTAACTTGTCCATAGTGCTGTCCTTTCTTGACTGGTGCGGGGGTGGTCGAACGATTATCAGTGGCTTTCGTGCGCCATCGCGAGGTAAACGATGGTGAGCATCATGAAGATATACGCCTGCAGCGCGACGATCAGGATGTGGAAAATCGCCCACAGCAGGCCGAGCAGTATGGCGAAGATCGGCCCTGAATAATAGTTGTCAGCGGTACCGGTCGCGGCCCACATCCAGAGCAATAGGAAGATGATCTCGCCAGCATACATGTTGCCGAACAGCCGCAGCGAGTGCGACAGCGGCTTGGATATGTACTCGACCAGATTGAACAGAAAGTTCGCCGGCCACAGCAGCGGATTAACGCCGAAAGGCGAACAGAACAGTTCGTGGATCCAGCCGCCAAAACCCTTGACTGCGATGCTGAAGTAAATCATCAGCAGCCACACCGACAGCGCGAGCGCAAACGTGCTGTTGACGTCGGCGGTCGGCACGATGCGGAAGCCCTCCGGCGCAAACAGGTGGGTGAGCTTCGCCACCCAGTCCACCGGCAGGAAGTCCATCGAGTTCATCAGCAGCACCCACACGAACACCGTCAGCGCGACGGGCGCAATAAAGCGGCGGTCACCATGGAAAATGTCCTTGACCTGAGCGTCGACGAAGTCGAACGCGAGCTCGATGAACGCCTGGCGTCTGCCGGGCACGCCGGATGTTGCGCCGCGCACCACCCACCACAGAAACCCGATACTGGCGATGCCGAGCAGTGCCGCAGTGACCAGCGTGTCGACGTGCAGCGTCCAGAATGCGCCGTCACCGACGGCCTTGGCATTGAAGGTAAGGTGGTGACCGATGTACTGGGTCGGGGTTAGTTCGGCTTCTGCGGCCATCACACGTTCCTGATTCGATCTAGTCGCGGACCAATAACGCCACCGGAAAAACCAGCACCGAGATGACGAATGCTGCAAAAAAAGCAATCAACACGACGTCATGATACGTCGTCAACACCAGCCACAACTGGAGCACGATGAAGGCGATCTTGCTGGCCTCGGCCCTGATGAACGTCCTGAGCGCCTCCCCTGCGGACCTTGCTCTGCCGCGCGGGGAAACCATCATCGCGTACACCAATCCCGCCGTAAGGTTGACACCGCCGCCCAACAACGCCGAAATTGCGCCGTGCGTTCCACCCCACCAGCCGGCGACCAGCATAAGAGCGATGGCGACATACAGCTGCCACCGCAAAACGGCACGGAGGGGCTTGCTCGCGATGGTGCTGACTGCACGCGGCAGCAACACAGCAAATTTATTCATTGTACTCAGCCTCGTAACTCCGCGTCAAACCGTTTTGCACCGCAGCAATCGCCTTGTCGTCAACGCATCAGGCGAGCGAGGAAACTATCCAGCTGCATCAGGCTGGTATAGTCGATCACCAGCAAGCCGCGGCCTTTGCTGCCCGGCTTGATCACCACCTTGGTGCCGAGCTTTTGCGCGAGTTCTTCCTGCAGCCGCAGGATGTCGCGGTCGGTGACGCGGCGCGTCTTCCTGCCCGCCGTACCTTTTATCAACCGCGCCACCAGGCGCTCGGTTTCGCGCACCGACAACCCGCGCGCCGCAACCGTGCGCGCGGCCTCGATCTGCTGGATGCCTGACAGCGCAAGCAGCGCCCGCGCGTGGCCCATGTCGAATTTGTTCTGCTGCAACAGCTCGCGCACCGGCGCGGCGAGGGTGAGCAGGCGCAGTAAATTGGTGACTGCGCTGCGCGAGCGGCCGACCATTTCCGCCGCCTTATCGTGGGTGATGGCGAATTCGGTGACCAAGCGCTGGATGCCGTTCGCTTGCTCGAGCGGATTTAAATCCTCGCGCTGAATGTTTTCGATCAGCGCCATGGCGAGCGCGGCGCTGTCGGGCACCGCGCGCACCAGCGCCGGCACCGTATTCAGGCCGGCCAGGCGTGCGGCGCGCCAGCGCCGCTCGCCGGCGATGATCTCGTAGCGGCCGGCGCCGACCGGGCGCACCAGAATCGGCTGCATCACGCCTTGCGCCTTGATCGATTCGGCGAGCTCTTTGAGCGTCGCCTCGTCCATGTGCGTGCGGGGCTGATACTTGCCCGGTTGCAGCAGCTCCACCTTGAGTTCGGCTTGCCGGTCGTGGCCAGCAACCGCGGCAGTCGGCTCATCGCCGCCGAGCAGCGCGTCGAGTCCGCGTCCCAGGCCCTTCAATTTCGCCATGTGGGTTCCTCCTCTAAACGCCCTGCGCAACGCGATTCAGCATTTCGCCGGCGAGCGCGAGATAGGCTTGCGCGCCCTTTGAGGTCTTATCGAGGCCGACCGCCGGCACGCCGTAGCTCGGCGCCTCGGCGAGCCGCACATTGCGCGGAATCACGGTGCGATAGACCTTGTCGCCGAAATGCTGCTGCAGCTGCGCCGACACCTGCTGCGCTAGCGTGTTGCGTGGATCAAACATGGTGCGCAGCAGGCCTTCAATCTCGAGTTGTGGATTAAGGTGCGCGCGTACTTTCTTGACGGTCTGCACCAAGTCGCTCAATCCCTCAAGCGCGTAATACTCGCACTGCATCGGGATCAGCACCGCCTGCGCGGCGCACAGCCCGTTGACCGTCAACAGGTTCAGTGACGGCGGGCAATCGATGAGAATGAAATCGTATTCGCTCTCGATGGTCGCAAGCGCGGACTTGAGCCGCGTTTCCCGCTGGTCGATATCGACCAGTTCAATTTCGGCGCCAGCCAGTTCGCGGTTCGCGGGCACCACATCGTAGTTGCCGCTGGTCGAGGCGGCGCGCACGGCGCGGATGTCGGTCTCGCCGAGCAGCACATGATAAACGGTCTGTTTGAGCGTGCGCTTGTCGATGCCGCTGCCCATCGTTGCGTTGCCCTGCGGGTCGAGATCGACCAGCAGCACGCGCTGCCTGGTGGCGGCGAGGCTTGCCGCGAGATTGACGCTGGTTGTGGTCTTGCCGACGCCGCCCTTCTGGTTGGTGATCGCGAGTATTTTTGCCACGGTGTCAACGCTGCGGATTGAGTAGCACCAGATGGCGTTCGGCGCGCAGGCGGGGCACTTGGAGCGGCACCACGCCCTGCAGCCGGAATTCACGCGGCAGCTGCGCGAGTTCTTCGTGCGGGTATACGCCTTTCATCGCTGCAACGGTGCCACGCGTCGCGCACAGCCGGCCGGCGAGCTTCAGGAATTCGGGCAGATCCGACAAAGCGCGCGAGATTACGAGATCGAATTCGCGTTGCGGTTGCCAGGTTTCAACGCGCTCACACACGACTTCCGCGTTGTCGAGACCGAGTTCGATCACGGCCTGGCGCAGAAACGCCGCCTTTTTGTGGCTGCTGTCGAGCAACGTCACGCGTGCCTGCGGCCACATCAGCGCCAGCGGGATGCCGGGCAGCCCCGCGCCGCTGCCCACATCGAGCACCGTGCGCGCCTCGAGGTGCGGCGCCACCGCCAGACAATCCAGCAGGTGGGCGTTTACCATCTTCGCGCTTTCGCGCACCGCGGTAAGGTTGTGGACACGGTTCCATTTCGCGATCAGCGCGAGGTAATCGAGCAGTTTGCGCTGCGTGCCTGCCGGCACGCGCAACCCGAGCTCGGCGCAGCCCTGCGCGAATTGCTCGGCCAGTCTCATGCCGTTTTTTTCGCACCGCCGAAGCCGCGCTTCAAATGCACCAGCAACAGCGAGATCGCCGCCGGCGTGACGCCGGAAATGCGCGCCGCTTGCCCGAGCGTTTCCGGGCGGTGCCGGTTCAGTTTTTCCTGCGCCTCGATCGACAGCCCGTGTACGCGCCGATAATCGAAATCGGCGGGCAGCCGCGTCGTCTCATACGCTTCCTGGCGCGTGATCTCGTCTTGCTGCCGCTCGATATAGCCTTGGTACTTGCATTGGGTTTCGACTTGCTCGGCGACCAGCGGATCGCCGACCGCGGGACCCGCGCCCGGTAGCGTCATCAGCTCCGCGTACGTCACGCCCGGGCGTCGCAGCAAATCTTGCAGTGTGTATTCGCGCTCGATGCCTTGACCGAGCACGCTTTCCGCGACCTGTTGCGCGATCATCCTGGGGTTGGTCCACGAGGATTTCAGGCGCTCGATCTCGCGTACCACCGCCTCGCGCTTGCGCTCGAAATGCTGCCAGCGCCGGTCGTCGACGACGCCGAGGCGACGACCGGCTTCGGTCAGCCGCATGTCGGCGTTGTCTTCGCGCAAGCTCAGACGATACTCGGCGCGACTGGTGAACATGCGATAGGGCTCCGACACGCCGCGCGTGATCAAGTCGTCGACCAGCACGCCAAGATATGCTTCGTTGCGGCGCGGACACCACCCGGGGTCGCCCGCGACAAAACGCGCGGCGTTGATGCCGGCGAGGAGTCCCTGGGCGGCCGCTTCTTCGTAACCGGTCGTGCCGTTGATCTGGCCGGCGAAAAACAGGCCTTGGACCGCCTTGGTTTCGAGCGAGCTCTTGAGCCCGCGCGGATCGAAATAATCGTACTCGATGGCATACCCCGGGCGCGTAATATGCGCCCGCTCGAGCCCCTTGATCGAACGCACCAGCGCGAGCTGGATGTCATACGGCAGGCTGGTCGATATGCCGTTGGGATAAAACTCGCTGACCGTCAGCCCTTCCGGCTCGAGAAAAATCTGGTGCGCGATCTTGTCTGCGAAGCGCGTGATCTTGTCTTCGATCGACGGGCAGTAACGCGGGCCGATGCCCTCAATCACGCCCGTGAACAGCGGCGAGCGGTCAAGACCGCCACGGATGATTTCGTGCGTGCGCTCGTTGGTGTGCGTGATCCAGCACGGCCGTTGCTGCGGGTGTTGACCAGGCGAACCGAGAAACGAGAATACCGGCACCGGGTCGTCTCCCGGCTGTTCGGCCAGCCGCGAAAAATCGATGCTGCGTCCGTCGATCCGCGGCGGCGTGCCGGTTTTGAGCCGCCCGACGGGAAGTTTCAGTTCGCGCAACCGCTGCGCCAGGCTCACCGATGGCGGGTCGCCGGCGCGGCCAGCCGGATGGTTTTGCAACCCGACGTGGATCAGGCCCGACAGGAAAGTGCCGGTTGTCAGCACCACCGCATCAGCGGTAAAACGCAGGCCGAGCTGCGTCACGACGCCGGTCATGCGCTCGCCAACGACTGTAAGATCATCCACAGATTGCTGAATAATCAAAAGGTTGTGCTGATTTTCAAGGCGGCTGCGAATCGCTTTTTTGTAAAGCAAGCGGTCGGCTTGGGCACGTGTCGCGCGCACTGCCGGGCCCTTGCGCGAGTTCAGGATGCGAAACTGGATGCCGGCTTCGTCGGTAGCAGCCGCCATCGCGCCGCCGAGTGCGTCGATCTCCTTGACCAGATGGCCTTTGCCAATGCCGCCAATCGATGGATTGCACGACATTTGGCCGAGCGTTTCGACGTTGTGGGTGAGCAGCAGTGTACGGCGGCCGATGCGCGCGCAGGCGAGCGCCGCCTCGGTCCCTGCGTGCCCGCCGCCAACCACGATTACGTCAAATTTTTCAGTAAAATGCATGCTTTATGTGTGCCCCGGCCAAGGTCGCAATGATACCCCAAAGCGCGCCGGAAACGAAGCGCCCCTGCCCGCTCTGTTCGATGTTTCACGTGAAACCAACCGGCACGCGGCAGGACCATCGATGTTGCGACCATACTGCGCGACAACATGGTCGCAACCGCCCATGTTTCACATGAAACTTAGAGCAAGCCTAGCCCTTAAAGCTTCTGTTCAGAAAGTTGACACCGTTGGATGCTGGCGGCCGTCAGGATGACGCTGCGCGCGTCGCCCGCTACGGTCACTTGCCGATACAAAAGTGGGAGAAGATCTTGCCAAGCAGATCGTCGGCCGAAAACTCACCGGTGATGCTGGCGAGCGCGCTTTGCGCGAGCTTGAGTTCCTCCGCGAACAACTCGAGAGCGTTACTGCGGGACGCTGCCAGCTCCAAATGCTGCGCCGCTGTTTGCAGCGCGTGCAGATGGCGTTCACGCGCCATGAACAACCCTTCGTTGCTGCCGCCCCAGCCCACCGCTTCGAGCATTGCGGTCTGCAGCAAATCGATGCCGGCGCCGGTTTTTGCTGAAACCGCAATCTCGGCGCCTTCAGGCAGGGCCAGTTGCTGCGGCTCGATGCCAGCAAGATCGATTTTGTTGACCACCTTCAATCGCGGCACTCCAGCCAGCAGCTGTGCTGCGAGTGCCGGATCCGCGATCAACGTTTCCGGGCGCGTCGCATCGCCCACCCAGAGCACCAGGTCGGCCTTCGCGATAGCGTCCCAAGTCTTTGAAATTCCAATTTTTTCTACCAAGTCGCGAGGTTCGCGCAGGCCCGCAGTATCGATCGCGTGCACAGGCACGCCGTGGATATTGATGGTACCGCGTATTGCATCGCGCGTGGTGCCCGGTATGTCGGTCACGATCGCCAGCTCGGTGCCGGCCAGACAATTCATCAGACTCGACTTGCCGACGTTCGGCTGGCCCGCCAGCACCACATGTATGCCTTCGCGCAATAGGCTGCCTTGGCGCGATGCCGCCAGAATCTGAGTCAACTGCGACCGGATGTGTTCGAGTCTGGCGCGCGCCTTCGCCTGCTCGAGAAATTCGACGTCCTCTTCCGGAAAGTCGAGCGTCGCTTCGACCAGCATGCGCAGTTCGATCAGCGCCTGCGCCATGGCGTCGATGCGTCGCGAGAACTCGCCCTGCAATGAACGCACGGCGCAGCGTGCGGCTTCGGCAGTCGAAGCATCGATCAGGTCAGCGACGCTTTCCGCCTGCGCGAGGTCGAGCTTGTCATTCAGAAATGCGCGCTTGGTGAATTCGCCCGGTTCGGCGACACGCGCGCCGAGCTCGAGGCAACGTTTGAGCAGCAACCGCAGCACCACCGGCCCACCGTGCCCTTGCAACTCGATCACGTCTTCGCCGGTGTAGGAATGCGGCGCCGGGAAATACAACATCAGACCTTGATCGATGACGCCGCCATCTGCGCTGAGAAAATCGGCGCGCGTGACGCGCCGCGGCGCGACGTTGGTTTTCACCAACGCGCGAAGCATGGTTGCGAGGCGCGGGCCGGAGACGCGCACCACGCCGATGCCGCCGCGTCCGGGCGGCGTCGCAATTGCGGCTATGACCTCATTTGCCATGCGCCGGCTTGGCGTGTTCCATGGCGCGCGTTATCTGCCACTGCTGCGCGATCGAAAGGATGTTGTTGATCAACCAGTAGAGCACGAGGCCGGCGGGGAAAAAGAAAAAGAAAATGCTGAACGCAATCGGCATGATCTTCATGATCTTGGCTTGCACCGGATCGGGCGGCTCCGGATTAAGATAGGTCTGAAAGATCATGGTGGCGCCCATCAGCACCGGCAATACAAAATACGGGTCTGGCGTCGACAGGTCATCGATCCACAACATGAACGGTGCGTGGCGCAGCTCGACGCTCGCCAACAACACCCAATAAAGCGCAATAAAAACAGGTATTTGCACCACTATAGGGAGGCATCCGCCGAGCGGGTTGATTTT
>JAHFRL010000231.1 GCA_023266235.1 Betaproteobacteria bacterium | reverse complement strand
CCTGTTCGCCCAAGGCGAACAGGTAAGGATCGAGGATCGAGGATCGAGGATCGAGCAGAAAATCCCGGGCGCCGCGTTGCTGCAACTCAATCCTCAATCCTCAATCCTCAATCCTTTGCTTGAGGTCACCGACCTCAAGGTCCACTTCCCCATCCGCAGCGGCGTGCTGCAGCGCGTGACCGGCTACGTTAAGGCGGTCGACGGGGTGTCGCTCGACATAGCGAGCGGGCGCACGCTCGGTCTGGTCGGCGAGTCGGGCTGCGGCAAGACCACCGTCGGCAAGGGCATCCTGCGCCTCATCGAGCCGACCGGCGGGCGGGTGTTGTTTGCCGGCGAGGACCTGGCGCGCCTGACGCGCGCCGAGCTGCGCGCCAAACGCAACCAGGCGCAGATCATCTTCCAGGACCCGTACGCGTCGCTCAATCCGCGCATGCGGGTGGCCGAAATCATCGAGGAGGGCATGGCCGCGCTGGGCATAGGCGCGGGCACGGCGGACCGCGCCGGGCGCATCGACGCTTTGCTCAACGAGGTCGGGCTTGCGCCCGAGATGAAGCACCGCTATCCGCACGAGTTCTCCGGCGGGCAGCGCCAGCGCATCGCGATTGCGCGCGCGCTGTCGGTCGAGCCACGGCTCATCATCTGCGACGAACCGACCAGCGCGCTCGACGTGTCGGTGCAGGCGCAGATCCTGAACCTGCTCAAGTCGCTGCAGGACAAGATGGGGCTTGCCTATCTATTCATCACGCACAACATTTCGGTAGTCGAGTTCCTGGCCCACGACGTGGCAGTGATGTACCTGGGACGCATCGTCGAGACCGGCACGGTTGATGAGGTGCTGAAATCACCGCAGCACCCGTACACGCGCGCGCTCTTGTCAGCGGTACCGGTGATCGACCCGGCGCAGCGGCGCGAGATCATCCGCTTGCAGGGCGATCTGCCGTCGCCGGTCAACCCGCCGGCGGGCTGCCATTTCCATCCGCGCTGCCCGCAGGCGATGCCCGAGTGCCGCGAGCGCTATCCGCGGCGCACGCAGCTCACCGCGACGCATGCGGTGCATTGCCATCTCTACCAGCAGGGTAAGTAGAACGCGCCGGTCAGCGCGGTTTTTGCGCCAGCACGATTGTCCGCGTGCCGTTGGCTGCAGTCTTCTTGGTGGCGGGTTTCTTCGCGGTTTTGCGCGTCTGGGCGGCCTTGACCGTGCCGCCCTTGCGCGAAGCTTGCGCGTATTTGCCGGATTTCTTCGGCGCTTTGGCGACCGCAACCGGCAGCGCCGGCAGGTCGGGCAGATGCGGCGTGGCGCTGCCGGCGGCGGGTACCAGTAATGTCGAGCCGGGGCCGACGCGGCGCTTGCCGCTGATGCCGCTGGCCTGTTTCAGCTGCGCGACGCTGATACCGTGGCGCGCCGCGACGCGGACGATGCTGTCGCCCGCTTTCAGCTTATAGGCCTGCCACGAAACCAGCGGCTGCTCGTTGTTTTCGAGGTTGGAGCGGAAGGTGTCCGCCTTGTCGGTCGGCAGCAGCAGCGTCTGCTCGCCGCTAGCGCGAATCACGGGCCGGCCGTAAGCGGGATTGAGCGAGACGAATTCCTCGATCGGCACGTCGGCGAGCCTGGCCGCGAGCTTGACGTCGATATGCTTGGTGGTGGTCACCGCGACAAAGTAGGGCTGGTTCGGAATTTCGGCGAGCTCGATGCCGAATCGCGCCGGATTGGCGATGATGTTCTTCACCGCCTGCAGCTTGGGGATATAGTAGCGCGTCTCGTTCGGCATGGTCAGGTTCTGGTAGTCGGCCGGCAGGCCCCTGGCGAGGTTCTTGGCGATCGCGCGTCCGACCGCGCCTTCGCCCCAGTTGTAGGCAGCGAGCGCGAGGTCCCAGCTGCCGAACATGTCGTAGAGTTTCTCGAGGTAATCGAGCGCGGCGTTGGTTGCCGCCATCACGTCGCGCCGGCCGTCGTACCAGAAGTTCTGTTGCAGCCCGTAGAGCTTGCCCGTCGACGGGATGAACTGCCAGATGCCGGACGCATGGGCACGCGAATAGGCGACCGGGTTGTAGGCGCTCTCGATGATCGGCAGCAGCGCGATCTCGCTCGGCATGCCGCGCTTTTCAACTTCCTCGACGATGTGATAGAGGTAGCGGCTGCTGCGCGCGACCGTGCGCGCGATGTAGTCGGGACGGTTGGCGAACCACTCTTCCTGCTCGCGCACCAGCGGGGTGGCGATGTCGGGCAGGCCGAAGCCGTTGCGGATGCGCTGCCACAGGCTGGTCGGTGCCGTGGTGAGGTCCATCAGCGCTGGGAGCTGTGGGCGATCAACGGCGGCAGGTATCTGTGCGCTCGGGATCTCGGCAGTATTCGCACCTGAGCTGTCCGGCACGGCAGGCGGCGGCGCGGACTCTGACCCGGCAACCGGCGTGGCCCCGGTCGACTCGTCGTCGGCGATCGCCGGCAACGATACGCAGGTGACTGCCGCTGCGATCAGCAGGACGCTCAGGGAAGGCCGCATTAGCTCAAGGAATTCTTATTGTACGCGCGCATGGTAACTAGGCGCGCGCCTGAGAGTCAAGCCGCTTTTCCAGACAAATCAAAATGAAAGGGCGTATTGGCGGCTAAAAATTGTTTTTCCAGTCGCGGATCGCGCCCAGCACGCTGACCGGGTCAGTGAGCGCCTTGCCGGCATGCTGGCTGGCGGCGGCAATCACGCCGGGTTGATCGCAGCGCAGGAACGGATTCGCGGCCTTTTCCCGGCCTATTGTCGACGGCAGCGTCGGTTCATCCCTGGCGCGCAGCGCGCTCGCAGTCCGTTCCCATTTGGCGAGTTCCGGATTCCCTGCTTCGGCGGCTTTGGCGAAGCGGATGTTGGACAGCGTGTACTCGTGGCCGCAGTAGACGCGCGTCGCATCGGGCAGCACCGCGAGCTTGGCGAGCGAGTCATGCATTTGCCGCGGCGTGCCCTCGAACAGCCGCCCGCAGCCGCACGCGAACAACGTATCGCCGCAGAACAGCATGCCGCCGCCGTAAAACGCGATGTGGCTCTTGGTGTGGCCCGGGATTTCGAACACCGCGAATTCGATGCCGAATTCCTGGAGCGCAAAGCGGTCGCCTTCGCGCAGCCGCCGGCTGACGGCCGGAATGCGCTCATCAAAGGGGCCGTACACCGGCACCTTGCAGTGTTCCAGCAGCTCGGCATTGCCGCCGACGTGATCGGCATGATGATGGGTATTGAGGATCGCGACGAGCTGCAGCGTCTCGGCGTGCAGGTAAGCGAGCACCGGGCGCGCATCGCCCGGGTCGACCACCGCGGCGTTGCCGCCGCGACGCAGCGTCCAGATGTAATTGTCCTGAAACGCGCGGACCGGAAACACGCTGATATCGTTCATGCCGGGATCGCCGATGCGGAAATGTGCACAGCCCGTATCTTTGTTTTAAACTGCATGCATGTCAATGCCCATGGCCGCGCAATCCGCTCCGCACATGCCCTCTGAGTGGTTTACCACGCCGCTCGGGCATTACCTGATCGAGTGCGAGCACAAGTACGTCGACGCCGCCGTTGCCGACGTGTTCGGCTTCAACGCGCTGCAGCTCGGGCTGCCCGGGCACGATTTCCTGCGCGCGAGCCGCATTCCGCTCAAATGCCGCATCGCGCCGGTCGGCCCGGTCGAGCTGCGCGCGGAGTTTCGCGACCTGCCGATTGCGAGCAACAGCATCGACCTGCTATTGCTGCCGCACGCGCTTGAATTCAGCGAGCATCCGCACCAGCTCCTGCGCGAGGTGCAGCGCGTGCTGATGCCCGAGGGGCATGCCGTGATCGCGTGCTTCAATCCGTGGAGCCTGTGGGGAATGCGGCGCGTTTTCAACCGCGCGCGCGACGCTTACCCGTGGAGCGGCCGCTTCATCAACCTGCCGCGGCTCAAGGATTGGCTGGCATTGCTCGAGCTCGAGATCGTCGCCGGCCAGACAGGTTGCTATCTGCCGCCAT
>JAHFRL010000131.1 GCA_023266235.1 Betaproteobacteria bacterium | reverse complement strand
GCGCCGCGAGGATCGCCTGCATGTTGCTGCCGCGCCCCGAGATCAGGATGACGATTTTTTTCATGCGAGGAAGATCTGGTCTTCGCCCGGTGCGCGTGCGTGCACGGCGCCGATGCGCCACACGGTTTCGCCGGCGGCGCGCAGCAGCTCGCTCGCCGCGTGCGCGTGCTTAGCGGCGACGATCGCCACCATGCCGATGCCGCAGTTGAATACGCGCAGCATCTCGGTCTCGGCGACGTTGCCCTGTTGCTGCAGCCATGTGAACAGCGCCGGCTGCGGCCAGCTGCCGCGCTCGAGCCGCACGCACAGTTGCTCGGGCAGGATGCGCGGCACATTGTCGATGAGGCCGCCGCCGGTGATATGAGCGAGGCCCTTGACCGGGAGATTTTCGATCAATGGCAGCACGGATTTCACGTAGATGCGCGTCGGCGCGAGTATCAGGTCGCTTAACGTCTTGCCGTCGAGCTGCGCCGACAGGTCGAGCTTGTTCTGCGTGATGATGCGACGGATCAGCGAAAAACCGTTGGAATGCGCGCCGCTCGAGGCGAGCCCGAACACCGCGTCGCCGGCGGCGATGGTCGAGCCGTCGATGATTTTGGATTTCTCGACGACGCCGACCGCGAAGCCGGCGAGATCGTATTCGCCGGCCGGGTACATGCCGGGCATCTCGGCGGTTTCGCCGCCGATCAGCGCGCAGCCTGCCTGCTCGCAGCCTGCGGCAATCCCTGTCACGACCCTGGTGGCGGTTGCGACGTCGAGCTTGCCGCACGCGAAATAGTCGAGGAAAAACAGCGGCTCGGCGCCTTGCACCAGGATGTCGTTGACGCTCATCGCGACGAGGTCGATGCCGATGGTGTCGTGGCGGTCGAGTTCGAACGCAAGCTTCAGCTTGGTGCCGACGCCGTCGGTGCCGGAAACCAGCACCGGCTCGCGGTATTTGGCGGGAATCCGGCACAGCGCGCCGAAGCCGCCGATGCCGGCAAGCACCTCGGGCCGCAGGGTTTTCTTCGCGTAAGGCTTGATGTTCTCGACGAGCCGATCGCCGGCGTCGATATCGACACCGGCATCGCGATAGGTCAGGGATTTGGAACGGTCGGATGTGCTCAAGGCGGGCTCTCGCGGGTCGTAAACAGCGGATGGGTCGGGTAAGATAGGAATCCCGTGTGCCGTATGCCGTTGTGGCGCGTCGAATTTTACCTGAAATGCTCCGCTACCGCTCTGCCGGAATCGTATTGGCATGAAGCAACTTTTGCTGGACATCACGCCGCCGCCGGCGCCGACGCTCGACAACTTCGTGCCGGGCCGCAACGCGGAGCTGGTGGTTGCGCTGTATGCGCTGGCAAATGGTTCCAGCAACGAGCGTTTCATCTATCTGTGGGGCGCCGACGGCAGCGGCCGCAGCCACCTGCTGCGCGCCGTGGTCGATGCCGCGCGCCGCAACGGCCGGCTCACGGCATGGTTTGACGCGCGTGCTGATGCATTCGATGCGGCGGACCATGCGCTGTGCGCGGTTGACGACGTGCATTTGCTCGGCGCCGAGGCGCAGATCGCACTG
This sequence comes from Betaproteobacteria bacterium, assembly GCA_023266235.1. GTDB lineage: Bacteria > Pseudomonadota > Gammaproteobacteria > Burkholderiales > SG8-41 > PALSA-1004. The sequence continues at coordinate 11,811 of JAHFRL010000131.1, read as the reverse complement.
TTCAATCTGCATAACCGCATCCACGCCGGCAGCGGCGCGCTGATCGCGAGCGGCAACGCGGCGCCGGCGCAGCTCGCGTTGCGCGCCGATCTCGTGACGCGGCTTGCGTCGGGGCTCGTCTACCAGGTGCACGGCCTCGATGACGAGGAAAAATCCGCGGCGCTGCGCCGCCACGCCGACGCGCGCGGCTTCCGGCTGTCGCGGGAGGTGGCCGATTACCTGCTGCGCCACGCCCGGCGCGACATGCCGTCGCTGCTCGCGCTGCTCGATGCGCTCGACCGCTATTCGCTCGAGACCAAGCGCGCGATCACGCTGCCGCTGCTGCGCGAGCTGCTGGAAGCCGCCTCGAAAACAGGTTGAAACCGCCGCAATACCGGTGATTAACAGGGAGCACGGTTTGAATCTCGTACTTTTCGACCTCGACAACACCTTGCTGTCAGGCGACAGCGATTTCGAGTGGGCGCAGTTCCTGATCGAGCAGGGCGTGCTCGACCGCGAGGTCTATGAAGCGCAAAACCAGACTTTCTACGAGCAGTACAAGAACGGCACGCTCGACATCCACGAGTTCCTCGATTTTCAACTCAAGCCGCTGTCGCGCCATCCGCGGCGCGTGCTCGACGACTGGCACCGCAAGTTCATGCAGAAGAAAATCCTGCCGATCGTGCGGCCGCGTGGGCGCGCGCTGATCGAGCGCCACCGCGCCGATTTATGCTTGATCGTTACCGCGACCAACAGCTTCGTGACGGCGCCGATTGCGCGCGAATTCGGCATCGACAACCTGATCGCGACCGAGCCCGCGCACGCCGGCGGCGAATTCACCGGCGATGTCATTGGCGCGCCGTGTTTTCGCGAAGGCAAGGTCAGGCGGCTCGAGGACTGGCTCGCCGGGCGCGGGCAGTCGCTCACGTCATTCGCGCAGAGCTGGTTTTACAGCGATTCGTTGAACGACCTGCCGCTGCTCGCGCGCGTCACGCATCCGGTCGCGGTCGATCCCGATGCGACGCTGCGTGCCCACGCGGAGCAGCATGGCTGGCGGATCATCAGTCTGAAGGATTGAGGATCGAGGACTGGTCGCTTACCGCTCGCCCCTCACCGCTTACCGCTAACCCCGCCCATGTCCCGTCCACTGCTGTTGAGCGTACTGCTGGCCATAGCGGCAGCCAGCTTGTTGACCGCGTTATTGTTCGGCACCTTTCCGATATCGTTCGCGCAGGTCGTCGACACCGTTTTGTTTCCGGTTCCCGGCATCGAGCAGGACGTGATCTGGAAGCTGCGCCTGCCGCGCGCGCTCGCCGCGTTCGCGTGCGGCGGGCTGCTCGCGACCTCCGGCGTGCTGTTGCAGGTGCTGCTCCGCAACCCGCTTGCCGATCCCTATATTCTCGGCATCTCCGGCGGCGCTGCGCTCGGGGCGCTCACCGCGTTGCTGTTCGGGGCCGGACTGGTGTTCACCAACCTCGCGGCTTTGGCCGGTGCGCTGGGTGCGATTGCGATCGTGTTCGCGCTGAGTTTCCGCGCCGGCGACTGGAATCTGCACCGGCTGCTGCTGACCGGCGTCGTGCTGTCGGCGGGCTTCAGCGCGTTGATCAGCCTGCTGCTCGTGCTCACGCCGCAAGCGCAGTTGAAAGGCATGCTGTTCTGGCTGATGGGCGACTTGTCGCAGGCCGGGGCGAGCGGCCTTGCATGGCTGCTGCTGGCCATCGTATTGCTGGTATTCACGGTGTGGGCGGGCAGCCTCAATGCGCTGGCCCTTGGCGCGCTCAAGGCCCGCGCGCTCGGCGTCGCGGTGGGCGGATTGCAGGCGGCGATTTACTTCGGCGCGGCGGCGGCGACCGTGGCGGCAGTGCTGCTCGGCGGCAGCATCGGTTTTGTCGGGCTGATGGTACCGCACGCGCTGCGCCTCACCGGCGTCAACGATCACCGCTGGCTGCTGCCGGCAGCGGCGCTCGCCGGCGGCAGTTTCGTCGCGCTCGCCGATACTTTCGCGCGCACGGCGTGGGCGCCGCAACAACTGCCGGTTGGCGTGTTCACCGCGCTGCTCGGCGTGCCGGTGCTGTTGTTTTTGCTGTCGAGGAAGCCCTGATGTTGCGCGTCGAGCGGCTCACTGTTGCCGCCGGCAGCCGCACGCTGTGCCGTGAGCTCGATCTCGCGGTCGCGCCGGGCGAACTGTGGGCGGTGCTCGGCTGCAATGGCAGCGGCAAGACCACGCTGCTGCACGCGCTCGCCGGGCTCGCGCCGGCGGCGGCGGGCCATGTCATGGTCGCCGGCAAGCTGCTCGCGGATTATTCGCGGCGCGTGCTCGGCCGCACGCTCGGCATCCTGCTGCAGCGCGAGGACCAGGAGTTCTGGGGCACGCTCGCCGACTACGTGATGCTCGGCCGCTATCCGCACGCACGCGCGCTGTTCGGCTGGAATGCGTCCGACGAAGCGGCTGCGGCGCGCGCGCTCGCCGCGTTCGATCTCGAACCGCTGGCGGCGCAGGCCTACGGCACGCTGTCCGGCGGCGAGCGCCAGCGCGCCCGGCTCGCGCAGCTGTGGGCGCAGGATCCGCAGCTCCTGCTGCTCGACGAGCCATTGCAGCACCTCGACCTGCGCCACCAGCTGCAAACGCTGGAATTGGTGCGCGCGGCGGCACGCGACGCGGGCAGGGCGGCGCTGCTGGTGCTGCACGATCTGACTTTCGCCGGCCGCTGCGACCGGGTGCTGATGCTCTACGGCGATGGGCGCTTTGCGGCGGGGGCCGCGGCCGAATTGCTGCAAGTCGAGCGGCTCGCAAGCCTCTATGGCTGCCGCGTGCGCGCATTCGGCACGGGGCCGGATGCGCACTTCATCCCCGTTATATAATTCGCGCTGACCGCAAATTGAAGCGGACACGCCGGCGGCGTGCCGCTTGATTTGCTTGAAAGGCAGGTTTTCCCAGTCGATGATTCGAAAATTTCTCGGCAAGGTTTTTTCCGGGCAGCTGTTCCGGCCGGCCCAGGCCAAAATCATACCGCTCAAGGTTCATCGCATCGCGCGCGATCGCATCAGCCGCTGCGCGGCGAAAACATGCGAAACGCTGCAGCAGCACAGCCACGCCGCGTACGTGGTCGGCGGCGCGGTGCGCGACCTTCTTCTCGGACGCGACCCGAAAGACTACGACGTGGCGACCGACGCGCGGCCGGAACAGGTGCGCGCGCTGTTCCGCCGCTCGCGCATCATCGGCCGCCGTTTTCGCCTCGTGCATGTGATGTGCGGCAACGAGACTGTCGAGGTGTCGACGTTTCGTGGCGGCAGCGGCGGCGGCGCCGATAACGCGGCCGGCGATCAGCAGACAACCGATGAGCACGGCCGCATCCTGCGCGACAATGTGTTCGGCAGCCTGGAGGACGATGCACGGCGGCGCGATTTCACCATCAACGCGATGTTTTATGACCCGGTGCGCCAGGAAGTGCTCGACTATCACAACGGCGTTCCCGATCTGAAGGCGCGCAAGCTGCGCATGATCGGCGACCCGGCGCAGCGCTATCGCGAAGACCCGATACGCATGCTGCGCGCGGTGCGGCTGGCGGCGGCGTGCGGGCTGGAAATCGAACCGCATACGCGCAAGCCGATCCGCGCGATGGCTGACCTGCTGCACAACGTGCCGACAGCGCGCGTGTTCGACGAGATGATGAAGCTGCTGCTGTCGGGGCATGCGGCGGAGTGCGTGCGGCGGCTGCGGAAAGAGGGCCTGCATCACGGGTTGCTGCCGCTGCTCGACGTGATATTCGAGCAGCCGCTCGGCGAGCGCTTCGTGATGAAAGCGCTGGAGAACACCGACCGGCGCATCAAGGCCGACAAGCCGGTGTCGCCGGGGTTTTTGTTCGCGGCATTGCTGTGGCACGAAGTGCTGGCAGGCTGGAAGCAGGCCGAGGGGCGCGGCATGCACACGATGCCGGCGCTGTATCACGCAATGGAACAGGTATTGCAGGTGCAGGCGGAAAAACTCGCGATCCCGCGTCGCTACGGCGCCGACATGAAGGATATCTGGGCGCTGCAGGCGCGCTTGCTCAATCGTTCCGGCCGGCGCCCGTTCCATCTGGTCGAGCACATGCGCTTTCGCGCCGGCTATGATTTTCTGCTGCTGCGCTGCGAAAGCGGCGAACTCGACGCCGAAATCGGCGAATGGTGGGAGAAGTTTCAGCACGCCGACGAAGCGACCCGCACCGGCATGCTGCTCGGGGACAGCCCGGGCGCTGGCAAGAAGCGCCGCCGGCGCCCGCGGCACAGGAAAAAGCCGGCCGCGGCGAGCGCAGTCCCGGAGTGAATCTCATGCAACCCGAAACCCGAAACCCGAAACCCGAAACCGCCTTTATCGCACTCGGCAGCAATCTCGAGGATCCCGCGGCGCAAGTCAAAGCGGGATTCGTCGCGCTCGCCGCGCTGCCGGCAACGCGGCTCACCGCACGATCCGCGCTTTATCGCAGCGCGCCGGTCGGCTACGCCGGCCAGCCTGATTTCATCAATGCCGTCGCGGCGATCGAAACCACGCTCACGCCGCGCGCGCTGCTCGATGCGCTGCTTGCGATCGAGCGCAGCCACGGCCGGGTGCGCGAATTCCTGAATGCGCCGCGAACGCTCGACCTCGATGTGCTGTTGTATGGCGACCTGCAATGGCACGAGCACGGCCTGACGATCCCGCACCCGCGCATGCACGAGCGCGCCTTTGTGCTGTTGCCGCTCGCCGAAATCGCGCCGCGTTGCGTAATACCCGGATGCGGCCGGGTTGCCGATCTGTTACGCGCGGTCGACATCAGCGACGTCAAGCAATTGGCAGTGGCCGCATGAAACGCAAAGACGCAAAGGAAGCGCAAAAAGAATTCAGTTTTTCTTGCCGTCGCCTTTTTTGCACCTCTGCGTCTTTGCGTTGAAGGTTTTGACGTTGGCCCGCCGGAAAGCCCTTTGCAACCCATGACGCCGCTGCCGGAAAAATACCGCTACGTCGTGGTCGAAGGGCCGATCGGCGCCGGCAAGACCAGCCTCGCGCGCATGCTCGCCGAGCGCAGCGGCAGCGCGGCGCTGCTCGAAGACCCCGACGCGAATCCGTTTCTGCCCGGCTTTTATCGGGACAGCGCGCGCTACGCGCTGCCGACGCAGCTGTTTTTCCTGTTCCAGCGCCTGAACCAGGTGCGCGATCTGAACCAGAGCGACCTGTTCAGGCGCGCAACGGTCGCCGATTTCATCCTCGAAAAGGACCCGCTGTTTGCGCGCCTGACGCTGAATGATGACGAGCTGCGCCTGTACCAGCAGATTTATACTCAGCTCAAGCCGCAGGCGGCGACGCCCGATCTGGTAATCTATCTGCAGGCGTCGACCGAGACGCTGGTCGAGCGCGTCAGACGCCGCGGCCTGAGTTACGAGCGCACGATTTCGGAAGAGTATCTGCTGCGGCTCGCCGAGAGCTATGCGCGATTTTTCTATCAATACGACGCGGCGCCAGTGTTGATCGTGAACTCGGAACATCTGAATTTTGTCGATTCGCCCGCGGATTTCGATTTGCTGTTGCAGCGCATTGGCGCGATGCGCGGCGCGCGCGAGTTTTTCAATTTAGGGGAATAGGAAATAGGAAATAGGAAATGGCGAAAGCTGTTAATCTATTCCCTATTCCCTGTTATGGAACTGCCATGAGGATTACGCTGACGACTTTGCACAAGATGGCGCAGGACGGCGACAAGATCACGATGCTGACCTGCTATGACGCGAGCTTCGCGGCGCTGCTCGACGCGGCGGGAGTTGACACGCTGTTGATCGGCGACTCGCTCGGCATGGTGCTGCAGGGGCATGACTCGACGCTGCCGGTTACGCTGCGCGACGTCGCCTACCATACCGCGTGCGTTGCGCGTGGCGCGAAGCGCGCCTTGATCATCGCCGACATGCCGTTCGGCACATTCCAGGTGAGCCCGGCGCAGGCGTTCGAAAACGCCGTGCAGTTGATGGCGGCCGGCGCGCAGATGGTCAAGATCGAGGGCGGCGAGCCGATGGCCGAGACCATCGCGTTCCTGACCGCACGCGGCGTCCCGGTGTGCGGCCATCTGGGGCTCACGCCGCAGTCGGTGCACCAGCTCGGTGGCTTCCGTGTGCAGGGCAAGACCGAGTCGCAGGCGCAGCGGCTGGTGGCGGAGGCGAAAATGCTGCAGGACGCGGGCGCCGGCATGCTGGTGCTCGAGCTGGTTCCGGCCGCGCTCGCGCGCGAGGTCACGGCCCAGCTGCGCATACCGACCATCGGCATCGGCGCCGGCGTGGACTGCTCGGGACAGGTTCTCGTGCTGCACGACATGCTCGATATTTATCCCGGCAAGAAGGCGAAGTTCGTGCAGAACTTCTTGCGCGATGGGGGCAGCATTCAGGGCGCAATCGCGGCCTACGTCAGCGCAGTCAAAGCCAAGACTTTTCCCGGGCCTGAACATTCGTTCTAGGATTGAAGATTGAGGAGTGAGGATCGAGGATTGAGGGAATCCAAGCCCCCGGAGGTGTAAAATCCTCCCGCCTCAATCCGGGTATCTCAATCCTCGATCCTGCCCCATGGACGTCATACACTCTGTTGCAGCCCTGCGCGAACGCCTGCAGCGCGAACCGAACAACGTGTTCGTGCCGACGATGGGCAATCTGCATGCCGCCCACATCCAGCTGATCAACATCGCCAAGCCGCGCGCGGCGTGCACGGTCGTCAGCATATTCGTCAACCGCCTGCAGTTCGGCCCGAAGGAGGACTTCGACCGCTACCCGCGCACGCTCGAGGCCGATTGCGCCAAACTGCGCGACGCCGGCGTCGATGTCGTGTTCGCGCCCGACGAGCGCGAAATCTATCCCGAGCCGCAGACCTACGTGGTCGAGCCGTCCGACCTGCAGCACATCCTCGACGGCGCCGCGCGGCCGGGCCATTTCCGCGGCGTTGCGACGGTGGTAATGAAGCTCTTTAACATGGTGTCGCCGCACTCGGCGATTTTCGGCAAGAAGGATTATCAGCAGTGCCTGGTGCTGACCAATATGGTGCGGCAGCTCGCGCTGCCGATCGAAATCATACTTGCCGAGACCGTGCGCGCCGAAGACGGGCTGGCGCTGTCCTCGCGCAACGCGTACCTGGCGCCGGAAGAGCGGCGCGAGGCGCCGCGCCTGTATCAATTGCTGCGCAACGCGCACGACGAGATCAAGGCCGGCGCGCGCGACTACCAGCCCATCGAGCTCGACGTAATGGCTGCGCTTGCGCACCATGGCTGGAAGCCCGATTACATCGCGGTCCGCCGCCAGAGCGACCTGCAGGTGCCGCAGGCAGACGACCGCAGTCTGGTGGTGCTCGCGGCCGCGCGCCTGGGCCGCGCGCGGCTCATCGACAACGTCGAAGTGAACATCTAGAGCTTATCCCGAAAGCCGTCAACCGCAGACGCATTGCCCCGGCGCGGCGGGTCAGGCGCCGGTCGCGCGCAACTCGATCTTCACCGGCGCAACGCTCAACTTTTGCAGCACGCGGCGGCGCGCGGCCAGCGGCCACCAGTCGTAGAGAAAGATCTCCAGCGGCCGCCACATCGCAACCCACCCGCCGATGGTCAGGCTTTCCCTGACGATCGCGGCGAGCGGCGAGGTGCCGGCGTGGCCGATGGCGTCGGCGGCGAGCAGGCAGGCGCCGAGAAATGCCAGCCCGATGATCAGGCTGGTGCGGCCGCGCTGCATCAGCTGCCGGAACTCGCGGCCGATCACCCCTACGCGATAAGCGAAGTAATTGTGGACCGCCTCCGCCGCCAGGCGCTCGGCGTCGGGTTGCGCCGGCGCCTGCTCGAGATGGATGACGAGGCCAATGGCGCCTTCGGCCGGGTGCTCGAGCGCCCAGCCGACGATGAACTCTTCCGCATCGGGATCGAGATCCTGGTGATGGAACGGCGTCGGGTCCATCGAATTGAACAATTGCTGCAATTCGCGGATCCGGACTTCGATCAGGTGCACGTGCGGGCGATCGGCCATTTGACCGTGGAAAGGGGCGCAGGCGCGGAGATGGGGAATGGACCCCGACGCATGGATTTTAGCCGGATTAAACGGTTATCGCGCAAGACACCCGGATGGCCGGCTTTTCCCGACCTACGCGTACCGGCATATAAGTGGCAGAATAGCGGGCAAGCGGAGGGTTGCCGCAACGGAGGCCGGGAAAACCGGTCTTACCACTTTGGGGACAAAACCTGGCGATGGACACTATCCTTGAGATTGCCAAGCTGATCGAGAAAATCACCGTAAGCTATCCGCATTGCTCTTGGTTCCGGGCGCTCGGGAATCGTGAGTTGGGAAAAAAATGGTCAACGAAGTAAAAAAGAGATTCTGCAGCACCGGCAGCCACTGGGCGAGCGGCGAGGGCCGAAAAATCGGGACCACCCGATGGATTTGCGCAACCTGCTTCCTGCGGAGAAAGACCGAGCTGCGCAATCTCGCCAAGAACAAAAGATTGGCTGCGGGCGGGCGTCCAAAGGCCGTGCGGAACGACAAGTGATGAGTGCGGAGCGGTGCTCGTTGCGTTTTCCGCGGACCTCGTTTCTCATGTTCGTTTGACCTATATCAAAAGGTTATGCGCTTGCCTGGAATATCCTGCAGTTGACTCTCTCTGAGAGTATTGCGCCGCCATTCAGAGCGGTGCCGGTCAGGCCTCCTCCCGCTTGGCCGATTTCGGGGCGGTAGGGCGCTGTTCCACCCTGTCGCCCCGCATCTTTTCCGGCACTGGTTAGCAGCGCCGCGTGTTCCGGCGCGGTTTCTTGCTGCGGTTTTTCATTGAAGAGCGCTGATGAATCGGGCCCGAGGGGGAAGCCGGCTACCGCGGCAAGGTGCGGCGGCGGACGGCAGCAAAGGACAGGCTGGAGCGGGAACAATGCGAGGAGCGTTGGCTTCAAGGTGGCAGTAAATTCAAGTCGACTTGATCCATGTCAAACGGGCGGCCAGACCTGTCAGTAGCATATTCAGCGTTCTCACTATTTCCCGGCTTCTCAGTGAGCGTTTCGGAAGTGGTTGACATGCCAATTCCGCACCACGTTCCTTTCCCCCGCCTGCGGGGGAAGCGATGGGGGCGGGTGACGTCAATCATGTGTGGAAAGCCCGGCAGATCGATTTGCAATGCCCTGCGACCGGAGGTCTAACATGCCCCGAACCATCAGAACGATTATCGAGGACCAAATACCCCTCACCGCTCCGGCGAACATGACTGTCGCCGAGACCGCCCGCCTGATGAAAAAGAGCCAGTTCGGGGCGGTAATGGTGGTGGAAGACGGCAAGCTCGTCGGAATTTTCACCGAGCGTGACGCGCTGTTTAACGTAATCGCAGCGGGCCGTGATCCGCAAATCATCCAACTCGCCGCAGTCATGACGCGCAACCCCCAGACAATTCGCCCGGATAAGCCGTTCGTGGATGCGCTTCACCTCATGCATGCCGGCGGTTTTCGACATGTGCCGGTAGTTGAGGATGGCCGGCCCGTAGGCATGGTCTCCGCGCGTGACGCTTTCGGCCAGGAGCTGGAAAACTTCATTTACGAGTTGCTTCGTCAGGAGCAGATCGACGATATTGTTTCTTAGCATGCAGAATGTTTATCGCTCTGCACACTGCACTCCGCGTTCATCATTGCTCTTGGTGCCGGGAGGGGGAATCGAACCCCCACGATATCGCTATCGCCGGATTTTGAGTCCGGTGCGTCTACCAGTTCCGCCATCCCGGCTGCGCGGCGCGAGTTGACCGGCAAAGCAAACGGTTTTGTCCGTTCGAACTCGCGCACCTGAAACGGCAGCATTGCTGTCCGATTTCAGGCGAATTATCGCGTAACGCCCGACCCCGGGCAACCGGCCCAGTATAATCGGCGCGGTGAAACTTTCCGACTTCGATTACGACCTGCCGCAGCAATTGATCGCGCAGCACCCCGCCGCCACGCGCAGCGCGAGCCGGCTGCTGCATCTCGATGGCAGGAGCGGCGAATTCCGCGACCGTCAGTTCCGCGATTTGCCCGAGCTCGTCAATGCCGGCGACGTGCTGGTGATGAACGATACGCGCGTGATCAAGGCGCGGCTCACCGGCCGCAAAGCGAGCGGCGGACAGGTCGAAGTGCTCATCGAGCGCGTGCTCGACCAGGAACGGGCGGTCGCGCAGGTGCGCGCGAGCAAAAGCCCGCGCGCCGGCGGCAGGCTGTCGCTTGCGCACGGCGTGACGGCGGAAGTGCTCGGCCGCCAGGGCGAATTCTTCGAACTGCGTTTCCTCGATTGCGCCGACGTGTTCGCGCTGCTCGAGCGCGCGGGCAGCGTGCCGCTGCCGCCGTACATTACGCACCAGCCCGACGCAGCCGACGCTGCGCGCTATCAGACGGTATATGCGCGCGAACAGGGCGCGGTCGCCGCGCCGACTGCGGGACTGCATTTCGACGCTGCGCTGTTTGCCGCGCTCAAGGCGCGCGGCGTCACGCTCGCATCGCTCACGCTGCACGTTGGCGCCGGCACGTTCCAGCCGGTGCGCGTCGACAATCTTGCGGAGCATCGGATGCACAGCGAGTGGTATTCGTTACCGCAGACTGCCGTCGACGCGATCCGTGCCGCGCATGCAGGCGGCCACAGCGTGATCGCGGTCGGCACGACCAGCCTGCGGGCGCTCGAATCGGCGGCGGCCGCCGGCGAGCTGCGCGCAGGGAGCGCCGAAACGCGGTTGTTCATCGTGCCCGGCTGCCGGTTTGGCGTCGTCGACAGGTTGATCACCAATTTTCACCTGCCGCGTTCGACGCTGCTAATGCTGGTTTCCGCGTTCGCCGGCATGGATAATATCCGCCGCGCCTATCGCCACGCGGTTGAACAACGCTACCGCTTCTTCAGCTATGGCGATGCGATGCTGATTGAACGGCGGGAAATGGGGAATAGGGAATAGCAAATAGGAACTGGCGAACCGGGCACCTGCGGCTTACTATTTCCCATTTCCTTTTTCCCGTTCACCCGAATCGTGAGCAAAGCGAACCCTGACACCCGCGATCGCTACCCGCATTTCCTGACCATCACCACGCGCTGGATGGACAACGACGTCTACAGCCACGTGAACAACGTCGTCTATTACTCGTGGTTCGACACCGCGGTCAACGAGTACATGCTGCGCGAGAAAGTGCTGAGCATGGACGAGGGCCCGATCTGCCTCGTGGTCGAGACCGGCTGCCAATACTTCAGCGCGATCTCGTTTCCGGACATCGTGCATTGCGGCCTGCGCGTCGCGCACTTGGGCTCGAGCAGCGTGCGCTTCGAGATCGGCATCTTCCGCAACGCCGAGGCTGCCGCCGCGGCGCAGGGGCATTTCGTGCACGTCTGCTGCGACCGCGCCACGCACCGGCCGATACCGATGCCGGGGGACATGCGCGCCGCGCTCGAAAAGCTGCGCGCCATGCCTGCCAAGCCGCGCGACAAGCTCGCCAATCCGGTAAAAAGGCCCGGCGTCATCGTGGGCGATGCCGGCCGTGTGGCGCAGGCCAGAACCTTCGACGAGACGAAGTGGCGCAAGAAATCGCGGAAGCGCCCAAAAAACCGGTAAGCGAAGGCCCGTTGCGGCCGAGTTGAAGTGGCCGCCATTTTTCGTAGTGTCTCAGTTTGAATTCAAACGTCGCATATCGGCGGCGGGCTCAACCGATCGACGCAACACCTTCTAATCTTGCCAGATGAGGGGGGTGCGTATGGAGGGGAACGCGAGGCCGAGGTTCACGCCGAAGCAGAAGGCCGAAGATGCCGCCGAGGCCGCCTCGGCTGCCGTATTGCGCATAGCTATCGGTAGCGCTCAGCGCGAACACGGGCGTTGCGACTCCAGCCAGT
>JAHFRL010000230.1 GCA_023266235.1 Betaproteobacteria bacterium | reverse complement strand
CGGCGGCGTATCCGGGGTCTGCCATTCCAGCGTGGTGGCCCCCCAGGGGTTGCCACCCGATGGCCTGCCTTTGAAATAGCTCCACACCAAGTTATACAAGAAAACTATTTGAACGGCGCCTACGATCAGCGCCGCGACGGTGATTGCGGCGTTCAAGGACTGCGCCGACTCCGGGATGAAATAGGTGTTTCCCATTGCAAAATACCGGCGCGGCACTCCCAGAAAACCCAGGTAATGCATCGGCAGGTAGATCGCATAGGAGCCGAGAAAGGTGACCCAGAAGTGAAACTTGCCCAGGCTGTCGTTCAGCATTCGCCCGGTCATCTTCGGGTACCAATGGTAGATCGCCCCCATGACCACCAGAACTGGCGCGATGGCCATCACCATATGGAAGTGGGCGACGACGAACATGGTGTCCGAAAGCGCCAGGTCCACGGCGACGTTACCGAGGAAGATGCCGGTCAAGCCGCCGTGTATGAACGTGAAGATGAACCCGATGGCAAACAGCATCGGCACGTTCAAGCGGATGTTGCCCTGCCACAAGGTCAGCACCCAGTTGTACACCTTGAGGGCGGTGGGAACGGCAATGATCAGCGTGGTGGTGGCGAAAAAGAAACCGAAGTACGGGTTCATGCCGCTGACGTACATGTGGTGCGCCCACACCACGAAACTGAGGCCGCCGATGGCCAGAATCGCCCACACCATCATCCGGTAGCCGAAGATGTTTTTCCTCGCGTTGACGCTGATCAGGTCGGAGACGATGCCGAATGCCGGCAACGCGACAATGTAGACCTCGGGATGTCCGAAAAACCAGAACAGGTGCTGAAACAGCACCGGGCTGCCGCCGCCGTAATCAAGCTGTTGCCCCATCGAAACGATGCCGGGCATGAAGAAGCTGGTGCCCAGCAAGCTGTCCAGGGTCATCATGATGGCGCTGACGAACAGGGCGGGAAAGGCCAACAGCGCCAGGATGGTGGCCGTAAAGATACCCCACACGGTCAAGGGCAAACGCATCAGTGTCATCCCTCTCGTGCGGGCCTGCAATACCGTAACCACATAGTTCAACCCGCCCATGGTGAATCCAACGATGAAGAACGCCAGCGAGACGAGCATCAAAATGATGCCCCAACTCGTACCCGGAGTGCCCGGGAGGATGGTCTGGGGCGGGTACAGGGTCCAACCGGCGCCGGTGGGCCCGCCGGGCACAAAGAAGCTCGCCATCAATAACAGCACGGCAAACAGATAGACCCAGTAACTGACCATGTTTACGTAGGGGAAAACCATGTCCCTGGCACCGACCATCAGCGGGATGAGGTAGTTGCCGAACCCCCCCAGGAACAACGCGGTGAGCAGAAAGATCACCATGATCATGCCGTGCATGGTGACAAATTGAAGGTAGGCGCTGGGATCGATAAAGGAGAAGCTGTTCGGGAACCCGAGTTGCAGCCGCATCAACCACGACAACACCAGCGCTACCAGCCCCACCCCGATCGCGGTAATCGAGTACTGGATGGCGATGATTTTGGCGTCCTGGCTCCAGATGTATTTGCCGATGAAAGTTTTCGGATGGTAAAGCTCCACCTCTGCCACTTCGGCAGGCGGGGCGTAGGCCGATGCGTCATGCCCAAGGTGAACGGAAGCCATCAAAATCTCCTTTTTGCCAATGCTTCGCCTGCGCTATTTTACTCTACGGCCGGTGACTGATATGGCGCAACCGCGGCCCGCTCAGCGCAAGGTATTGATGTAGGCAACAAGATCATTGGTTACCTCGTCATCGGCCAGAGTTGCCGCCATCAATGCCATCTGGTCGCCGTATTTGTCGTCCGGATGGGCGCCGCGGACGCGCTGTTTGAAATTTTTAAGCTGAGTGACCAGATACCAATCGCTCATGCCCGCGAGCCGGGGGGCATTCATCGCCTGGATGCCCTGGCCTTTGGCGCCGTGGCAGATGCCGCAGTTCGTCACATAGCGATGTTGACCATCGCGCGTGCTCTTCTGCGCCGCGGCCGGAGCGGATTGATCCGGCAGTGTCTTGATATAGGCGACGACGTTACCGATGGCGGCGTCATCGACGAGCGTCGCCGCCATCGGCGCCATCATCTTGCCAAAAACATCCTTGTCGTGCGTGCCCCGAATACCTTGCTTGTAATATTTCAACTGCCGTTTCAGGTACCAGTCGCCTTGCCCACTCAGTTTGGGCGCATGCAGCGCGGGATTGCCTTCCCCCTGCAAGCCATGACAAGCACTACACACCGCGTAAAGTGGCTTGCCTGCCGCGGCATCGCCGGCCACCTGGGTCGAGGATTGTGCGAACGTCGGATAGCCGCCTAACCACGCCTGATACGCGTTCTCTTCTTCGACGACGAATTTGCCGCGCATGGTGAAATGTCCGATGCCACATAATTCCTGGCAGAGAATGTCGAATTTCCCGGTACGGGTGGGGGTGAACCAGATATAGGGGACCATGCCCGGCACCATGTCCATCTTGACCCGGAACTGCGCCACAGCGAAGTCGTGCAGGACGTCTTTGGAGCGGAGCAGCACCTTGATCGGCTTGCCAATGGGGAGATGTACTTCCTGACTTGATATCAAGACGTCGTCCTGTCCGTTGGGATCGTCCGGATTCATGCCAAATGGGTTCGCATCGCTGACGAATCGCGAATTGACGGTACCCAACACCCCGTCCTTTCCGGGGAAGCGATAGCTCCAGTGCCACTGCTGGGCGGTGACCTCGAATACCGCCGCGTTTTCCGGAACATGGATAAAATCGGCCCAGACAACCAGGCCGGGGGCCAACATGGCAATGACGCCCAACGAGGTCAAGCCGACGAGCCACCATTCCAGCTTCTTGTTCTCGGGTTCGTAATGCGCCCGCCCGCCCTCTCGGTGACGGTAGCGGAACACGGCATAGGCCATGAATAAATTGACGGCGATGAAGACAAAGCCGGTGACCCAAAACGTGATGCTGATCGTGTCATCGATCGAACCCCAATTGGAGGCTATCCGAGTGAACCACCATGGGCTCAGAAAATGAAACAGCACCGTGCCCAGAATCAGCAGGACCAATACGATTGCTATAGCCATACCCGATTTACTCCTTGATTATCGCGCTGCGGGGCCAATTTATACCAATTTTTTGAGGCCGTGCAAGCTCCTCTATCACCAACCGAAGTTGCCTCGACGGGCGGCTAACCGAGTTTGTCGGGTATCAGGCCAAAGTAATGGCCGGCCATCAACATCAGGAACAGGAACAGCGAAAGACCGACGCGTACCGCCAGGGCGTGAACCGTGCGCTTCGATTTTCCCTGGTCACGCAGCAGAAAAAACAACGCCGAAGCCAGGCTGCCGACGATGGCCAAAAGCAACACGATGACCAGAATTTTCATCGATCCAAATGCAGCAGGAACTCCGATCGAGTGTAGCACGCGGGAATTCGAATCGTGCAGGCGATCGGTGCCGCATGATAAACTGTCGGCCCTTCGCGCCGCATCTCCGGTGCTCCAAATACGATGCAACTTACTCTTAACTCGGCCACGCATTTGCTGCGGCAGTTTTATGAACTGACCAAGCCGCGCGTCGTCTCGCTGATTGTGTTCTGCGCGGTCATCGGCATGTTTCTGGCGGGACCGTCTGACGGCTTGCCTCCGTTGCCCATCGTCGCGGTGGCGGCGCTGGGAATTTTTCTCGTCGCCGGCTCGGCCGCCGCTGTGAACTGCCTTATCGAACAGAGAATCGATGCCGTGATGGCGCGCACGCGAGCGCGCCCGCTCCCGCGCGGTGAACTCACCGACGCTCAGACTCTGGTGTTCGCTGGCGCGATAGGCGGCGCCGGCCTATGGCTGCTGTTCCGTTTCGTCAATCCGCTCACCATGTGGCTGACCCTTGCCACGTTCGTCGGCTATGCCGTGATTTACACCGTGCTGCTCAAGCCGGCGACGCCGCAGAACATCGTGATCGGCGGGGCATCGGGCGCGATGCCGCCGGTGTTGGGCT
>JAHFRL010000130.1 GCA_023266235.1 Betaproteobacteria bacterium | reverse complement strand
GGGAATCGTTCGCTACCCGCGTGTAAAATCCATACAGATTGGTGCGCCTGGACAAGCTGTAGCTGTACCCCAGCGAATACTGCTGTGCGCCCAGACTATTTGTAAGGCACGCTCCGCCACCTACCAAGCTGCAACTGCCGCTCTGGGCTCGGCCGTACAAGGCGCGAATGGTGCCGGGGCCGATTTCGTGAGTCGCGGTCAGCGCGTAGGCATTGCGGTCGTAGCTCTTGAAATTCGCGGCGGCCGCCGCACTGTTGTCCTGTTTATATTCCAGCCGCTCGTAGATCAGGCCGAGGCGAGTCTTGCCAAAACCATAGCGCGCTACGAACTTGTTCCCGGTGTCGCGCGACGAGGCGGCAGGCGATCCACCCGCCGCGGCTACGGTAACTGCCTGAGCGGCGGGAGCGATGGCGCCAAGCCCGAAATAATCAGTATGGAGCTCGTAACCGTAGCCGAGGTACAGCGGTCCGTTCTCATACTCCGCGTTCACGCTCCAGATGTTGGGG
Source organism: Betaproteobacteria bacterium (assembly GCA_023266235.1). Lineage (GTDB taxonomy): Bacteria > Pseudomonadota > Gammaproteobacteria > Burkholderiales > SG8-41 > PALSA-1004. The sequence continues at coordinate 12,924 of JAHFRL010000130.1, read as the reverse complement.
TTGATCTGCGTAAGCCCCGTCGAGTTGGACGTCTTGCCTTCGTTGAGCGAATACGCAATTTTCGCGCTGAACCCCTGGAAATTCGGCGTCCAGTACTGCACGCTGTTGCCCTGGCGCCTTTCGAAGGATGCGTTGGCGGTGTTCGCGAAGGTCGTTCCAGCCGCATTGAAAGTGACGTTGCCGTTGGTTACCGGCCCGACGCCGAAGCCGGGCGTACCGATGATGGCGCCGGAATAAGCGATGCCAGTGAAGTAAAATGGATCGACAGCTCCGGACAGCACCTTGTAAGGCGTGTCCCACTGTCCGGCGAACGCGGTGCCCCAATTGCCGGAAAGCCCTACGTTGGTATTCCGTGTCGCAAAGCCGCCGCCTAGCGCCGAGCCATTGGCGGTATTGGTTCCAAATGTGGCCTGGTTGTCGAAGCCGATAGCCGACTCGATCTGGAAGATGGCTTTCAGCCCTCCACCCAAGTCCTCCATGCCCCTGAAGCCGATATTCGACGAGTTCGACGTCACGCGATCACGCCACGGAACATTGACGCCAGTCGGTGTTGCTCCCAGTTGACCGGGGGCAAGCACGGTAGCGGCGGATGCGCCGCCCGCCTGAACCGCTTCGTAGTCTTGGTTGATCGTGCCGTAGATCTGAACGTTACCGCTGTCCGCCAGCGTCGATAACGGAGCCGCAAGGGCGGAAGCCACCGCTAAAGCAAGTACTCTGTTGTTCATGGGAATCCCCTGAATGTTGAAAAGAGAGAATGCGTTTGTGCCGCACTCACCCTCCAATACTCCGCGCGCTTGTTCGATATTCCCCGCGCAAACTTTATCTTGCGTTCGCGAATAAAATCGTCGCGCGAGCAGTAAGCCGTATATAGCCTGTCACCGCAGCATCGTCATCGCCGCAACTTTTTCTTCGGCCACGCGATGCGCTCGCTGCCGTCGTCACTCATCAGTTGCGGCTCGAACACATCGAGGGATTAGTACGACCCGCCCTCGTCGTACATGCTGTCAATGGCGCTTCGGTGCACTCGCTTTGAGCCGCCGCTTGCGTTTTTTCCATCATCCGGCGCTTGCCCGCGCGCAAAGCGCCGATGCAAGTCCACTTTGTCTTTCAACGAATCCACCTGAAACTTGCGCCCAGAATTGGGGTTGATTGCAGCCGTAGCCCAGGCGACAACGAAAAAAAGCGCGGTGACAACGAGGGCCAGCAGTGTTGGTTTATCGAACACGGGGTTCTCCTTTGAGTAATAAGCGGGTCAAGGCGCAATTGCCGCAACGCCGCGATCCTCTCAATCGGTAAAACTCGTATTACCCCGAAGATATTCTTCGACTTGATGTGGTCGCAGCCGGGAATAAAACATTAGCGAGGCGGGTATAGCCCTGTGGAAGGGAAAAAAACCAAGTGACCGACCAAGACAAGGCGAAGCGCTTCGAAGAGGTCGCGCTGCCGCACCTCGATGCGGCTTACAACCTGGCGCGATGGCTCACGAGAAATGACCACGACGCGCAGGACATCGCGCAAGAAGCTTATTTACGCGCCTTTAAATTTTTTGACGGGTTTCATGGGGATGACGGCAAGGCCTGGCTCTTCACCATCGTGCGCAACACTTATTACACCTGGCTGCAGAAAAATCGCGGCCGGTCGCAAGACGAATCCTTTGATGAGGAATTTCACGGCCTGGACAGCAATGGCCCAACGCTGGTCGACAGCATGTCGCACAGCAATCCCGAAGTGCTCGTGATGCAGCAAGCGAGCAAGCAGATCATCAACAGTGCGCTCGAGCGGCTGCCGGTGGAGTCGCGCGAGATCATCGTGTTGCGTGAACTCGAGGATCTGTCTTACAAGGAGATTGCCGACATCGCCGAAGTCCCCATCGGAACGGTGATGTCGCGCCTGTCACGCGCACGAAAGCTGCTGCGCGCGCAACTCGAAAAGATGAACACGGAATGCCAAACATGAACTGTCCCGGCATCCAGGATCGGATTCATGCTTACATGGACGGCGAGCTCGATCTCGTGACCGCGCTTGGCGTCGAGCAGCACCTGAGCGTATGCCCGGCGTGCAGATACGCTCACGCGAAGCATGAGGTCTCGCGCACCATCGTCAGACGGCACGCCACCATTTACGCGGCGCCGCCGAGCATGCGCACCTACGTTCTCGCGCAGATAACGCCCCCAAGGACACTACTTCGCGCAACGCTGTCGAAGCTGCTACCCATGAGCAGATCGTGGTTCGGACCCGCGCTCGCAATGTCCGTCGCGCTGATGTCGGCCGTGATGGCTTTCGTCGCGGCACCTGGGGAGAGCGACCGGTTGCCCGAAGAAATCGTATCGGGTCACGTTCGTACGCTCATATCCGGCCATTTCACTGAGATTGCCTCGTCCGATCAGCGCGCGGTCAAGCCCTGGTTTGACGGCAAACTGGATTTCTCCCCTCCGGTAGACAATCTGGCCGCGCAGGGCTTCGCGCTCGTTGGTGGACGTCTCGATTACATAAAGGAGCGGCGCGTCGCGGCGCTGGTGTACAGTCACCGCGGACACCCGATCAACGTTTTCGTGTGGCCCGCCGCTGACGGTGATATAGCGTTGCGGTCGCGGTCACACAAGGGCTACAACCTCGTCAACTGGACTCACGCCGGGATGTTCTTCTGCGCGGTCTCGGATCTCAGCCACACCGAACTCATCGAGCTTGCCCGTATGCTTCAGACCGACATCGGCTAGCAATGAGCACCGTCCATCAATCGACAGGGGGGACTTATGCAGAACCCGACCAGAATGTGGACGCGAATATTTTCCCGGTGAAGGCAGTTATACCGAATGTAGGCGTAAGCAGTGAATTCGCGGCTTGCGCCACCTCTTAAACGAGAATATTCACTTTGATCAGGAGAATAGAAATGAAAAGTTCAGTTCGTAATGGAATTGCAGCGGGGGGACTCTCTACGGCGCTAATGCTCGCGTCATCGGCTTTTGCGGTCGCATTGCCTTCCTCCCTGGATTTTGGCATGCCCGCCGCGGGTGCTTTCATCGATCGCGTAGTCACGATCACCCCGGATATGACGTCGATAGGAATTTACCGCAATCAGACCGTCAAGTTTGTCGACGCGTCAACCGGGCAGAGCTTCACCTGGCGCTTTGATACGCCCTATACCGGCTTTGATCTGAGCCGAATCGCGCCGGCCGGCATCCCCGCTGCGGAGCACGTTAAAGCCTACGTGTGGGACATGACCGGTCCCCAACCGGGCTAAATGCCTGCAGGCTGATCTGCAGTTGCCCTCTAAAAGGTGTTGCCAGATCGGCGACACCTTTTTTTACGTACTTCCTATGATGCAGACATCAGGTTCTGGGCGATTTCCGACCTCAACCAGGACGACCGAGGGACCCATCGTCCGGCTGGATGTGGCTCCCAGAAACTGGCCATGCGGGATCCGGTCAGCTCCGCACGTTAACTCCGCATCACCTCGTTCTCCAGCGGCTTTCCCCGCAGATACGCATCGACGTTGCGCAGGAAAATCTCCACGCCGCGCGCGTAGTTGCCGGCCGACGTCGCGGAGTTGTGCGGCGTGATGATCACGTTCGGCAGCGTCCATAGCGGCGAATCGCGCGCCAGCGGCTCGACGGTAAACACGTCGAGATAAGCGCCGCGCAGGTGTCCGCTCGCCAGCGTTGCGGTGAGCGCCGCCTCGTCGACGACCTCGCCGCGCGAGACGTTGACGAGTCCGGCATGCGGCGGCAGCAGCGCGAACCGCCGCGCATCCATCAGCCCGCGGGTTTCCGCCGTCAGCGGGCACGCGAGCACGAGCCAGTCGCACTTCGGCAGCAAGCCATCGAGCGCGGGGGGCGGCAGCACTTCGTCGAAATGCTCCGCCGGTGCAACGCGCCGGCGCAATCCGGTCGTATGCACGCCAATTGCGTGCAGCGATCGCGCAATGACCGTTCCGACATGCCCCATACCGACGATCACCGCGGTCTGCCCGCGCAAATCACGCGGCGATTGCGCGCCGAGCTGCGGCGCCCACTCGCGCTTCTGCTGCGCTCTCATCCAGTGCGGGAAACCGCGCGAAAGCATCATCAGCCCCGTCACCGCGGTGAGCCCGACGGGCTCCGCGTTTGCCCCCGCCGAAGTCGTGACGCGGACGCCGCGCCTGATCGACGGCTGGTAAGGGCGCTGATCGGCACCCGCCGAAACCACCTGCAGCCACTTCAGATTGGGGGCCGCATCGACAATCGGCCAATAAACCCTGGCCGCGGGGCTCAACGCGGTCTTGATCGTGCCTTCCCAGATGTCGCGCGAGTAGAACGTCGCCTCGATGCCGGCGAGCTGCGCGGGTGTAATTGTTGTTTCCGGCGTGAACGGCAGAAGCTCGAGCCGGCGCGGCGCGTTTTGCAGGATGCCGGTGAGACGCGCGCCGAACTCGGCGATCACCTTGTGTGAAAGCAGCAGCGTGGACGTCATGGGCGGATCGCTACACCGCGGCAGCGATCGCGTCGCCCATCTGAGTGGTCGACCCCTTGCCGCCGAGGTCGGGCGTGAGCGCCTGCCGGTCGGCGATCACCTTGTCCATCGCCTTGTCTATCAATTGCGCGGCCGCGGCCGCCTGCGGCTCCCGGTGCTTGCGGGCGAGCCACTCGAGCAGCATCTTGCCCGACATGATCATCGCATAAGGATTGGCGATGCCCTTGCCGGCGATATCCGGTGCCGAGCCGTGGGTTGCCTGCGCCATCGCCTGCCGCTCGCCCGCGCAGATCCCCGGCGCCAGCCCCAGCCCCCCGACGAGCCCTGCGCCTTCGTCGGTGATCATGTCGCCGAACTGGTTGGAGGTGACCACCACGTCGTACTGCTGCGGGTTCATCACCAGCTTCATGCACATGGTGTCCACCATGGTTTCCTCGAATTTGACGTCCGGAAACTCCTTGGCCACCTTGCGGCATTCCTCGGCGAACATGCCGCAGCAAAGCCGGTACACCGGCTCCTTGTGCACCGCGTTTACTTTTTTGCGCGGGCGCGTGCGCGCGATCTCGAAGGCCTCCCGCGCCACCCGGTTCGCGCCCTTGCGCGTGATGACGCGCATGCCGATGGAGATGTCGTCGTTCGGGCGGAATTCCCCGCTGCCCGCCCACACCACGCTGCTCGACATCATGCCCTCGTTCACCTCGCGCAGGAACACGATGTCCACGTCCTTGTGCATCGACTTCAGGTTCGGGTAAGACTTCACCGGCTTGATGCTGGCGAAGAGCTGGAAGCGCCTGCGCACCGGCGGCATGACCCATGTGGGATCGTTGCGCGGGTAGGCGCTGTGCCCGATCGGCCCCATGATCCAGCCGTCGCATTGCTCGAGCGCCGCGGCCGTCACCGGCGGCAGGGTATTGCCGTGCAGCTCGTGCCCCCGTTTGCCGATCGGCAACTCCTGCCACTCGATGCCAAGGCCGGTCCTGGCGGCCGCGGCCTTCATCACTTTCACGCATTCGGGCACGACTTCGAGTCCGATGTCGTCGCCCAGCAGGATTCCTATTTTCAACACGCGTCGCCTCCTCAATCAAAACAATTGGCCACCGAGATCACAGAGCAACGTGAATAGTGAATCGCAAAATAGTTACCGTCTGGTTTTCACTTTTTTGCCGTTCACCGTTCACCGTTCACCGCTTCCATCACTCGCCAGCCACGCCGACCAGCTTCACCAACTTTTCCCAATGCGCAGTCTGCGCCTTCATGAATCCGGCGAAATCCTCCGGCGACTTGCTGGTCACCACTTCCGCGCCGCTGTCGTTGAGTCGCTTGACCACTTCCGGTTCGTTCATCACCTTGGTGACGACCGCATACAGCTTGTTGACGATTGCGCGCGGCGTGCCTGCCGGCACGTAGACACCCTGCCACGAGCCGGTCGTCATGCCGGAAAACCCGGCCTCCGCCATGAGCTGCACGTCGGGCGCTGCGGCTACGCGCTTGGGCGCCGCCACGCCGAGCACCCTGAGCTTGCCGGCCTTGGCGTGCGTGAGAACCGACGAGAGCGTGACAAACGCGGTGTGCACCTCGCCGGCGAGCAGCGCGGTCGCCGCGGCCCCCGCGCCGCCCTTGTACGGGATGTGCACGAGGTCGATGCCGGCCGCGCGCATGAAAAACTCCATCTCGAGGCGGCCGTTGCTGCCGCCGCCGGCCGAGCCGAAGTTGAGTTTGCCCGGACGCGCCTTGGCGTAGTCGATGAACTCCTTCACGCTCGCGACCGGCACCGACGGATGCGCGGCGAGCGCCGTGGGCACGTCAACCACTTGGGTCACGCCGATCAGGTCGCGCAGCGGACGGATCGGAAACTTCGGGAAGATCGCCGGATTGATCGCCATGGTGCCGATGTTGCCGAGCAGCACCGTGTAGCCGTCGGGATTGGCGCGGGCGGCGACCTCGACGCCGATGTTGCCGGACGCGCCGCCGCGATTATCCACCACGACCTGCTGCCCGATTTCCTGACTCAACCGCGGCGAGATCATGCGCGCAACCAGGTCCGACGCGCCGCCTGGCGCGAACGGCACGACCATGCGCACGGGCCGCGCCGGGTAATCCGTCGCTGGCTGCGCGTGCGCGGCGCCGCTTGCCAGCAGGCTGACGGCGGCGAGCAGGATACGTTGCAGGATGCGTTTCATGGTACTCCGCCCGTGCTAAAGCATCGCCGCGATCGCATCGCCCATCGCGGTGGTGCTCGCCGTGCCGCCAAGATCGGCGGTCAGGTGTTGCGCTTCCGCGATGACCTTGTCCACCGCGGCGTCGATCAGCCGCGCCGCCTCGACCGCCTTCGGCTCGTTGCGCTTGCGGCCCAGCCACTCCAGCAACATTTTGCCGGACATGATCAACGCGTACGGGTTGGCGCTGTTTTTTCCCGCGATGTCGGGCGCCGAGCCGTGCGTCGCCTGCGCCATCGCCTGGCGCTCGCCGACGCACAGCCCGGGCGCCAGCCCGAGGCCGCCGACGAGCCCCGCGCCTTCATCGGTCAGGATGTCGCCGAACTGGTTGGTCGTGACCACCACGTCGTACTGCTGCGGATTCATCACCACCTTCATCGCGAAACCGTCGACCAGCACTTCTTCCAGTGTGCAGTCCGGAAATTCTTTCGCCACCTTGCGGCACTCCTCGGCGAACATGCCGCACACCAGCCGGTAGACGGGTTCCTTGTGCACGGCGGCCACTTTCCTGCGCGGGCGCGTGCGCGCGATTTCGAACGCCTCGCGCGCAACGCGGTTGGCGCCGGCGCGCGTCACCACGCGCGTGCCGATCGAGATCTCGTCGTTGGGCCGGAATTCGCCGGCGCCCGCGACTATGGTGTCGCTCGACTGCATGCCCTCGGTCACTTCGCGCAGGAACACGATGTCCACGTTCTTGTGCACCGACTTGATGTTCGGATATGACCTCACCGGCTTGATGCTCGCGAAGAGATCGAACTTCTTGCGCAGCGGCGGCATGATCCAGGTCGGATCGTTGCGCGGATACGCGCCGTGGCCGATCGGCCCCGTGATCCAGCCGTCGCAGTCCCGCAGTCCATCCACCGTCACCTGCGGCATGGTGTGGCCGTGCAGTTCGTGCCCCTGGCGGCCGATCGAAAACTCCCGCCACTGCACCGCGAGCCCGACCTTCGCCGCCGCGGCCTTCATCACCTTGACGCACTCGGGCACAACCTCGAGCCCGATGTCGTCGCCCAGCAGGATTCCGATTTTCAACATGACTCGCTCTCAAACAAGATCGTTAACCGCAGAGGTCGGAGAGCGGTGTGAATGGTGAATCGTGAATAGTGAATCGCAAAAGACTTACAGCCTGACTTTCACCGTTTACCGTTTACCGTTCACCGCTTACCCTTCACCGTTTACCGTTTACCGTTCTCCGCGCACTGGGACGCGCGCCGCGTCGGCGCGCACGAACGGCTCTAATCAGCGCTGCCGGAACTCAAAGGTTCGGCAATGGCGGGCGCAGGAGCGAAACGCCTGACGACCCTCATGCGCTGCACGGAATCGCCGGCGAGGTGAGTCCAGATGATGCCGTCGCGGGCGAGCTTGTCGGCGCCTGACTCCTGCAGCGTGGCGCCGCCGTGGACGTCCAGATTGAGTTGCGTCACTTCCTGGATGACATCGGTCGAAAAATTCATCGCCAGCCCGGGGTTCGTGGTGTGCATCTTCTGGTCGTGCTCCCACGCAATGCGCATGACGTACGAGCGCAGCGCTTCGGTCAGCATGTACATGCGGTTGAGATTGAGCTGTATTCTCTGCTGCTCGAACAGCGGCTTGCCGCCCGGCTTGCTCGTCCTGGCATGCTGGATTGCCGATGCGCACGCGGCGTCGCACACGCCGAGCGCGTTGGACGCCAGCTCGAGGTCGCCGAACAGGTCCCCGCCGGTGGTGTCGCCGCGGCCTTTCTGCACGCCGCCGTTCACCTCGCCGACGACGTTGGCATGCGGCACGCGCGCGTTCTCGAATATCAGCTCCGCGTTCTGGTAGAAGCGCCAGCCGCTCTTGTTGAAGGTCTTGCCGAAGCGGAAGCCCGGCGTGTCGGCCGGCACCAGGAACATCGTGGTGCCCTGCCTGATGCCGACGTCCGGGTTGGTCCGCGCGTCGATGAAGAACAGCTTGCCCACGCCGCCGTTGGCGATGAAGCACTTCTCGCCGTTCAGGATCCACTCATCGCCCCGGCGTTCCGCCCTGAGCCTGAATCCGGCCTTCGGCGCGTCCGCCGTCGGCAAGCGGTTGTCGGAGCCGGCATTGGGCTCGGTAATGCCCTTGCCCAGCACGAAGGTGTCGTCGGCGAGAAACGCCTTCAGGAAGCGTTTTTTCTGGTCGTCGTTGCAGACGCGCGCGATCAGATGGCTCCACTTCCAGTTCTGGCTGAAGGCCTTGGAGATCGCGCTGTCGGCCGTGGCGAGTTCCGTCATGACCAGCGCCTGCGTCACAAAATCGGTGCCGTGGCCGCCCCACTCCTTGGGCACCGCCAGCGTGCGGAAACCGAGCTTCGAGCCCTGCTTGATGATGTCCCAGTCCCACGTCTGGCGCGCGTCGGGGATGCGGTCGCGTTGCAACGAGACCGGGCGGATGACTTCATCCGCGAACTTGCGCGCCTTCATCTGCCACGCGCGCTGCCCTTCGTTCAGTGAAAAATCCATGCTGACGACCTTATGTATGAGTTACGGGTGATGAGGGATGAGCGCCTCACGGCCGTTCGTAGCCGGCGACGGCCTCCGCGATCTTCAATGTCTCGACGCTGTTGCCGGCCCCGGCATGCACGAACACCAGTGCATCGTGAACATACTGCTGCAGCGGCATGTCGCGCATCACGCCCATCGCGCCGAACACCTCCGCCGCCTTGAGCGCGACCTTGTGCATGGCGTCGGCGGTAAACACGCGGGCCATCGTCTGCAACGGCAGATCGGCGATGCTGCGGTCGGCGTAGGCTGCCGGATGGTCCGCGGCCCACGCCGCCTTCCACACCATGGTGCGCGCGACTTCCAGCCTGATCGCGATCTCGGCCAGCAGCGTTCCGATCGCCTGGTGCTCGATGATGCGCCGCCCGCCCTGGATCCGCAGCTTGGCGTAGTCGACGGCCGCTTCGTACGCGGCCCGGCCAACGCCGATGTCCATGGCCTGCACCAGCGGGCTGCCACGGCCCATCGCGGCCGCGCCGCCGGCGAGCGCGCTCGCGCCTTCCTTGCCCAGCAGGTTCGCCGCCGGCACCGCGCAATCCTTGAACACGAATTCCCCGCCCGCGCCGTGGTGCCACACGTACAGCGGCTCGCCGTCGGGATTCTGCGCGGGCTTGCGCAAGGCAAGACCCGGCGTGTCGCGCGGCACCAGCAGTGTGCTCACGCCACGCATGCCGGTCGCCTTGGGGTCGGTCCTGACATCAACGGCGATCAATTTCGCGATCGGGGCATTGGCGACGAAGTCCGTCGTGCCGTTCACCACCCAGTCGCCATTGCCTTGCCGCGTGGCGGACAGTCTGACACCGGCTTCCGCCGCGAACGGGCGATGGTAGCTCCCGCCGAGATCGGCATCGAACGCGGGCCCGATCCCCGCATAAGCGAGGTGATAGCCGTCGTCCGCCACGAGCTGCGGGAGAAAGCGCGCGCGCTGCTCAGGCGTCATCGCCTGATCGAACAGCGCGTGCGCCAGCATCGAGGTCTGTCCCAGGACGGCCGCGACGCCCACGTCGCCCGCGGCAAGTTCTTCCGTGACGATACAGGACGTCAGGCTATCGGCGCCCGCGCCGCCCGCCGCTTCGGAGAGCGCAAGCGTGCGCAGCCCCATGCGCGAGGCCTGCTCGAGCACCGCCGGCGGAAACGGCTGCGGATGACTTTGCAACCGGTCCGGATGCAGCGCGATCGGCCTGATTTCACGCGCGACAAAGTCGCGCACCGTGTCGCGCATTTCCAACTGTTCTGCGGTGAGATGAAGATTGTACATGTCGGTCAGTGTCCTTTAGTCCAGCCGAATTCTAACAAATCAGGAGGATCGTGCCGCGCGGCGCCCGGATTGCGCTTGGCGACCGCCATGCCTGCGGCGTCTTTCCGCGTCCCGCCCAACGTAAAATAGAATACTTGCGGGCGGAGCGTTTGATCCATATCAAATTGCACGCAGCGAACCTGCGTCGCCCGGTGCGGCGCGGTTGACAACCCCGCCAAATTCCGCGACCTTGTCCGTATCGCTGAAAAAACCGGAGGGGACGATGGCCACGAACACCCTGAGAACGTTCGCGCTTGCACTCGGCGTACTGGGCCTGTTACCGGTCATTGCACTGGCCCAGCCCTACCCGAACAAGACGGTCCGGCTGATCGTCCCGTTTCCGCCCGGTGGCGGGGTGGATTTCATCGGGCGGATCGTGGGCAAAGGCCTCTCCGAGCGCCTCGGGCAACAGGTGGTGATCGACAACCGCGCCGGCGCGAACGCGATTGTGGGCCTCGAGGCCCTTAAAGTGTCTGCCCCGGACGGCTACACCATCGCCGCCGCTTCCGCCGGCCCGCTGGCGGTCAATCCGTTCATCTATGCCAAGCTGCCCCACGACACGGTGAAGGATTTCACTTATATCGCCAACATGGTGAATTTCCCGCTGCTGCTGGTCTCGCACCCGTCGCTGCCGGTAAAGAACGTGAAGGAACTCATCGCGCTCGCGAAGGCGCGGCCCGGCGAGATCTCCTACTCCTCGCCCGGCTCCGGCAACACCGGCCACCTCGCCGCCGCGCTGTTCGAATCGATGGCGAACGTGAAGACCCAGCACATTCCCTACAAGGGCACGGCGCCTGCCGTCCTCGCGGTGTTGTCTGGGGAAGCCCAGCTCACCTGGAGCAGCATCCCGACGATACTGCCGCACGTGCGCAGCGGCCGGGTGCGGGCCCTGGGCGTCGGCAATGCCCAGCGGATTCCTTCGCTGCCCGAGTTCCCGACGATCGCCGAAGCCGGCCTGCCGGGGTTCGAGTCTTACGCATGGGGCGGCATGATCGGTCCCGCGAACATGCCCAGGGACATCGTGATGCGGCTCAACAAGGAAATCGTCGACACGCTGCGGCAAAAAGACGTCATCGATCGCATGCTGTCGGAGGGCACCGTACCCACGCCCTCCAGCCCCGAGGAATTCGTCGCTTACATGAAGACGGAACTCAAGAAGTGGGGCGACGTCGTGAAAATGGCCGGCATCAAGGCCGAGTGATCTGACCCCACGCCGTTGGCTACAGAGAAGCTAACGGTAACAGCAGATGCTGGCACGGTTGGTGTCAACTAATTCTGTCACCTGATTTGGCAACTAATATCCTGGCGACCCGTTTCCGTCAGGTGGTCGGTGTCAACTAATTCGTCAACTATTTTTTGTCAACTAATTGTAGTTGAACTAAACCGCTTACGCGGTGGTGGTCTGAGCTTCGCCGTCCGGTGAAGCGATTCGAATTCCAGTAGCTGTCCGAGCGGCGTGCATGAGGCGGTGTGCACGCGGTGCCGGTGTGTGCCAGCGTGGTGGCGCGGGAATGTTCCCGCGTCGACCACGAGGAGACACACATGAGCAAATTGCGCAGGCAAATGGAAGCGGACATGGCGCTGCGGGGGCTGGCGGAGCGGACGCGGAAGTCGTATCTCGAGGCGGTTGCGAATTGTGCCAAGTTCTATGGCCGCTCGCCCAAGCGGATCACGGAGCCAGAGTGCCAGAGCTATCTGCTGCACCTGCTGCAGGAGCGCAAGCTCGCGCACAGCAGCTGCAACGTGGTGGCCAGCGCATTGCAGTTCCTCTACCACGTTACGCTCAAGCGCCCGGAAGCGCAATTCAATCTGCCGCGCCCCAGGATTCCCCAGCGGCTGCCGCAGATACTCTCGCGCGAGGAGGTCGCGGCGCTGTTTGAGAACACCACGAATCTGAAGCACCGCGCCTTCCTGATGACCACCTATGGCGGCGGATTGCGCCTGCTGGAGGCGTGCCGTCTGAAGGTCGCGGACATCGATTCCGACCGCATGACCCTGCGCGTCGAGCAGGGCAAGGGGGCGAAAGACCGCTACACGCTGCTCTCGCCAGGGCTGCTCAAGGAACTGCGCCGCTACTGGATCGCGCATCGCCCGAAGCGGTGGCTGTTTCCCAGCCCGCGCGATCGCGAACAACCCCTGTCAACGCACACGGCCCATCGCATCTTTCATGCGGCCAAGGATCGCGCCGGCATCGCCAAGGCCGGCGGCATCCATGCGCTGCGCCACGCCTTCGCTACCCACCTGCTCGAAGCCGGCACCGACGTGCATACGATCCAGCGCTTGCTCGGCCACGGCAGCCTCTCCACTACGGCGCGCTACTTTCATCTCGCGCAGAAGCACTTGTCGGGCGCCACCTCGCCGCTCGATCTGCTGGAACGGCCTGACACCCTACGCCGCTAGCGCGCCATGGGCGCGCATCCGCACCGCGCGGATGCGGCAAGAGTCAAGGTAGAGCTGGCGC
>JAHFRL010000028.1 GCA_023266235.1 Betaproteobacteria bacterium | reverse complement strand
TCGTCGAGCGTCGGCACTTCGGGCAGGAACGGCGAGCGCTGCATGGAGGTGACACCGAGCGCGCGGACCTGGCCGGCTCGCACGTACGGCACCGCACCCGGCGTGGTGGCGGTGGCCATGACGATCTGGCCGCCGATCAGGTCCGTCATGCTGGCAACCGAACCCTTGTAAGGCACGTGCGTGAGCTCGATCCCGGCCGCGCTCGCGAAGAGCGCCTGCGTGAGATGATCGGTGCTGCCGTTGCCGGACGAGCCGTAGGTCACCTCGCCCGGACGCCGCTTCGCGACCTTGATCAGGTCCTGGATATTGTGCGCGGGAAACGACGGATTCACGCAGATCACCATTGGCAGCGACGCGAGGTTGGTGATCGGCGCGAAGTCGCGCAACGTGTCGTAGCCGAGCTTGCTGTACAGATGCGGGTTAATCACCAGCGCGCTGGTGCCGCCGATCAGCAGCGTATAGCCGTCGCCGGGCGCCTTGGCGGCAAATTCGGTTCCCAGCATGCTGCCCGCGCCGGGACGGTTCTCGACGATCACCTGCTGGCCGAGCACCGCCGTCAGGCGTTCCGCCACCAGCCGCCCGACGATGTCCGCGCCCTGCCCCGGCGGAAACGGCACGATGATGCGTAGCGGCTTCGCCGGCCATTGCTGCGCGAAAGCCGGCGCGCAAGGCAGCACCCCGATTACGCAAGACAGCAGAATGCCGGGGATGAATTGAGCACGCTCGTTTTTCATGGGGAGCCTCCTGCGGTTTTATGCCGTTGATTGGCTGCCGCGCGCCTCGGCCAGAAACTCGCGCAACGCCTGCGCGCAAGCTTTGGCGTGCGAAAACGGCAGGCCGTGACGCGCATTCGGAAATATCTGCAACCGGGCATTGCCGAGGCGCCGGTACAGATCGACCATGATCTCGACGGGAATGAACGGGCTGCGATCGCCGTGCATCAGCAGCACGGGACAGGTCACCGCCGGCAACCGCGGCCGCAGGTCGGCGCCCACCAGCGCGCGCAGCGCGTTCAGGATCGAATCGCGCTGCCACGATTCCTGCTGACGGGCATACCACGCGTGCCGGTCCGCGTCCAGCGCGCCGTCGACGAAGCGGTCGCGCATGAACTGATCCGACCACGCCTTGATGCCCTGCTCGTCGATCGTGCGCTGCCACGCCTGCACGCCCTGGATCGAGCCGCCGACGTGCGCGCCGTTGCTGACGGTGAGCGTGGCGACGCGCTGCGGATGCGTGATCGCGAACTGCAGCACGACCGTGCCGCCGATCGACTCGCCCACGAAATGCGCACGCCCGGCGCCCGCCGCATCCGCCACCGCGAGCAGATCCTGCGCCAGCAGCTCAATCGTCCACTTGAAATCGGCCGGCGGAATGTGCGAGCGGCCATAGCCGCGCATATCGAAACGCACGACGCGATAGCGGTCGGTCAGCAGCGGCAGCCATTCGGTCCAGATGCCGGGGGCGGCGCCGATGCCGTGATGGAAGATGATGGTTTCGCCGTGCGCCTCCCAGGGCGCAACCTGATCGAAGACTTCGTAGTAGAGCTTGCCGTGCAGGGTTTCTGCGTAAGCCATCTTGCGCTCAGTGTCCGAATTGGCGCGTGTCAGGCGATGCCGAGCAGTTCGGCCGCGTTCCGGTAGAAAATGCGGTCGGTCACTGACTCCTTGAGCGGAAACCTCAGGAAAGCGTCGATCGCGTCCTTGAACGACACCAGCGGATAAGCGGTCGCAAACAGAAAACGCTCCGCCATGAAACCATTGGCCGCGTTGATGTAGTCCATCACGCCGGGCATGCCGAAAATATACATGTCGGGCGACAAGTAGATGTTGGGCCGCCGATAGCACACGTGGACGATCTGCGCCGCCCACGGCCAGTTGCCGTGGCCCGAAATGATCTTGAGCTCCGGAAAGTCGCGCGCGACGCGGTCGATATGGTCGGGCGAGGTGTACGAGCAATCGGGCCCCGCGTTGCCGCCGGCCATGAAGAGCACCGGCACTTTGGCGTCTTCGCAGTACGCGTAGATCGGATACATCCGCGCATCGTCGAGATGCATCGGATTAGCAAGCAGACCGGGCTCGATGACTACACCCTTCATGCCTTTCTTCATTGCGAGCTCGATGGCGGCGATGGCTTTGCGTCGATTGACGGGATTGACGGACGCAAAACCGACGAGCCGCTTTGGATACTGCGCCACCATGCTCATCACGTCCTCGTTCTCGATCGTGCCGAACACGGGCGACACGCGGCCGGGCACGACGCCGATCTCGACGCCGGCTTCGTCCATCTCCTTGAACATGAGATCGATCGATTTCTGCCGCACCGACGGCGGCAGGCTCATGCCGATGCCCGCCGCCATGCGGGCCGTGCGCTCGATGTCCGCGTACATCACCATGTCGAGAAAGCCCTTCAACGGCGGGCGCAGCCGGAAATCTATGACGCGCATGTCGATCCTTTATCGTCCGCGACGGACGTCAACAAGTGCTGCATAATGCTCATGCCGGTTGCGCGCGCTTGTAAGCGGCACAGACCACGCGCAGGCGGTCGCTCGTACGCGGCCGCATTTTCAAAGTCCAGGGCGTCTCGACAGCCTCGGACCAAGCTTTCGATTCGACCACCGCCGGCACTTGCAGATGGTAAACCGCGAGGTATTTCTGGTCACCCCGCACCGCGCGGAAGCGGCGGGCGGCTATCCGCCTCCCGCGCAGCCGCTCTTTGAGAAGCCGATTCTCGGTCTGGAGGAACTCGATGACGATCAGTTGGTGGCGATTAACCGAGCCGGCAAAGATCATCAGCAAGAACGCGATCGCGTATGGTACAGAACCCATCCGCAAAGTCTACCCCGGATCTTCGTCCGAATAAATGGACAGTACGCGGACAGCGCGTTGCGCGCCAAGGCGAAAATCGAGAAGCGATTGATGCGCGTCATTACGATCAAGAGCCCCAGACTTCTTCAAGCACCCGCAGCCAGTTCTCGCCCATGATCTTGCGGATCTTCCGCTCCGGCCATCCCGCGCGCTGCGTCGCCGCTGTGAGATTGGGGAACTCGCCGATGCGCTGGACGCCTTTGGGATTCGAAATTTCGTCGAACCGCGTGAGCCTGCGTGCATAGCCCTTGTCCAGCGTGATCCAGTCGAAGAACGACTCGTCGTGATCCTGCGTGAAATCGGTGCCTATTCCGACGCAGTCCTCGCCGACGAGGTTTACCACGTAATCGATCGCCTCGACGTAGTCGTCGACAGTCGATTGCGGGCCTTTCCGCAGGAACGGCGGGAACATGGTGACGCCCACGAAGCCGCCGTGATCGGCAATGAACTTCAATTGCTCGTCGCTTTTGTTGCGCGGATGTTCCTTGAGCCCGGCTGGCAGGCAATGCGTATAAGCAACCGGTTGCTTCGATGCGAGGATCACGTCTTCCGATGTCTTGGGACCGACATGCGACAAGTCGCACAGAATGCCGACGCGATTCATCTCCGCGACGATCTCGCGTCCGAAATCGGACAGGCCGCCGTCGCGGCTTTCGTAACAGCCGCAGCCGATCAAGTTCTGCGTGTTGTAGGTCATCTGCACGACGCCGACACCGACCTCCTTGAACAGGCCGACGTAGCCGATCTGGTCTTCGAACGCGGTTGCATTCTGGAACCCCAGCACGATCGCGGTCTTTCCCTCGCCCTTGGCGCGCCGGATGTCGGCCACCGATCTCGCTTCGACGATCAGGTCGCCATGCTGCCGGAACCACGACTTCCATGCCGCAATGTTGCGCATGGTCGCCTCGAATCCTTCCCAGATCGAACAGGTGCAGTTCGCTGCCGTCAATCCGCCGCGGCGCATGTCCTCGAACACGGCGCGGCTCCATTTCGAGACGATAAGACCGTCGAAAACGATGAGGTTGTCGTGCAGGTTGGCGGGCATCGTGGAACTCCAGTCAGATCAGGCCGGGCAAAGAATCGATCACAGATAAATGGCGCGCACGATGTCGTCGTAACTGCCGGCCAGCGCGCTGACCGCGCCGCCTTCCGCCACTTCGCCATCGCGCAGGATCAGGTAGCGGTCCGCGGCTTTCAGCGCAAGACCGAGGTTCTGCTCGACCAGCAGCATCGTCACGCCGCGGTCGCGCAGTGCGGTCATCGTCCGCGCGGTTTCGGCCACCAACTGCGGCGACAGGCCGCCCGAGGGTTCGTCGAGAAGCAGCAAGCGCGGCCGGCTCATCAACGCGCGTCCGATCGCGACCATCTGCTGCTCGCCGCCGGACAGCGTGCGCACGACCTGCCGGCGCTGCTCATCGAGACGTGGAAACAGCGCATAGATTTCGGGAAACCGGCTTTCGATCTCGGCGGCGCTGCGCGTGTGCCCGCCGAGACGCAGATTGTCCTCGACCGACAGGTCGGGAAAAAGGTCGCGCGACTGCGAGACCTGAACCACGCCGTGCCGCACGACGCGGTGCACCGGCCAGCCGGACGTTCTGACGCCGGCAACCTCCACGTCACCGCAGGCAATCGCGGTCAATCCGGAGATCGCGTTCAAGCAAGTCGATTTGCCGCTGCCGTTGGGGCCGAGCAGCGCCACCGATTCCCCCGCGGCCAGCGCAAACTCCACGCCGCGCAGAACTTCGCGAGGCCCGAAGGCAACGCGCAGACCGGCCACTCGCAGCAAAGGATCAGACATGGCCGAGATAGGCCTCAAGCACCGCCGGATCGGTGCGGATCGCGGCGGGCGGCCCTTCCGCGATCTTGGTGCCGCCGTTGAACACGGCAATCACGTCGGCGGCGGCCATGACGAGATCGATGGCGTGCTCGATCAGCAGCACCGCGATCCCCATCTCTCCCGCGAGACGCCGGATGAGCTCGATCAGCTGCGCGCACACGGGCGGCGCCAGCCCCACCGCCGGTTCGTCGAGCAGCAACAGCGGCGGCTCGGCTGCGACGGCGCGCACGATCTCGATCGTGCGCTGCTGGCCGCCCGACATCGCCTTCACCTGCCGGTCGGCAAGGTGCGATACGCCGAGCACCTCCAGCAACCCACGCGCACGGGTCACGGCCTCCCGCTCGGCGGCTCGCGCCGCGCGGGTGCCGAACAGGATGCCGGCAAAGCTCGCGTCGATGCGCGCGTGCAGTCCGGCAAGCACATTTTCGAGCGCCGTCAGTTCCGGGAACAATCCCCCGTTCTGAAACGTCCGCCGGACGCCGCGCGCCGCAATCTCATGCGGGGCAAGGCCGTGAATTGCCGAACCGTTGAGCGCAATGGCGCCGCCGGCGATGGGGACGTAGCCCGAGATCGCGTTGAACAGCGTCGTCTTGCCCGCGCCGTTCGGGCCGATCACCGCCTTGATCTCGCCGCCGCGAGCGGCCAGGTTCACGTCGGTCAAGGCCTGCAGACCGGCAAACCGCACGCTGACTCCCGCGAGTTCGAGCAAGGCCGCCATCAGCGATCCCGGAAATAGCGGTCGCGCAGCGCAGGCCACCATTTCGCACACAACGCCGACAGACCGCGCGGCTGGATCAGCAGAAACACGATCAACAGTCCGCCGAAAAACATTTCGTACAGACCGAGAAAACGGCGAAAGTACTCCGGGAGCGCCGTCAGCGCGACCGCGCCGAGCACGCTGCCAAACAGGCTGCCGAGGCCGCCCACCAGCACTATCGCGAAATGCAGGATCAACTCGACCAGACCGAAGCTCTCCGGCGCCACGTGGCCGATCAGCACCGCGAACAAGCTGCCGGCAACACCGACTACGAAGCCGGACAGCGTAAACGCAAGCACGATATAGCGCCCGGTCGGGATCGCCAGCGAGGCTGTGGCGAGTTCGTTGTCGCGGATCGCAACGATCGCGCGCCCGATCTTCGACTGCAACAGATTCGAGACGGCTTTGACGATCACAGTCACGATCAGCAGAAATACGTAGAACCGCGCGGTTTCGCTGTCAAGCGCGATGCCGAAAAAATCGGCGCGCGGCACCGCAAGCCCGTCGGTGCCGCCGGTCACCGCCTCACCGTGAATGTAGGTCCAGCGCAGCAGCTCGCCGAACGCGAGCGTCACGATCGCCAGATAGTAATTGCGAATGCCGCGCAACGCGGTCACGCTCGCCAGAAATCCGGCCACCGCGCCCGCGATTCCCGCGGGCAGGATCACCGCCCAGAACGGCCACCCCGCGTGTGCCATGAGCATGGCGGCGGTGTACGCGCCAATGCCGAACAAGGCGGTATTCGCGAACGCGAGTTGGCCCAGGTTGCCGAGCACCAGATTGAAGCCGACCGCGACCAGCACGTAGACCAGCATGAGGTTGACGACGAACTGCGTATACGGATTGGCAAACAGCGGGATCGCCAGCGCGAGCAACGGAACTGCGTAGAACACGCGCGCGCCGCTCGCCCAACGCGCCCAAGCGCCCTGCTCTGATTGACCGATCACACGCGCTCCGCGACGGCTCGCCCGAACAGGCCATTGGGCCGAAGCGCCAACACCAGGATGATCACCAGATACGCTGTAATGTCGATCAGCTTGGTCGACACGTAGCCGCCGACCCATTGCTCCGCAACGCCGAGCAACAACCCACCGGCAACGGCGCCGCCGAGCGAACCGAAGCCGCCGAGCGTCATTGCGGCGAATCCTTTGATCAGAAAACTGGCGCCGAGTCCGGGATGCAGCAGCGTCAGCGGCGCCACGAGCACGCCGCCCACCGCGCCCAGCGCCGCACCGACGCCCCACATCACACCGTGAAAAGCGGGCACGTTGATGCCGACCAACGCGGCGCCGCGTTCCGACTGGCACACCGCCTGCATGATGCGCCCGGCCGACGTGCGGTAGAACAAACCGAAGAACAGCATCAACAGCACGCCGACCGCGAAGAAAATGATCAGCGCATCGGAGGTGACCACCAGATCGCCGAGCATCACCGGTGGTAAGTCAAACACCCGCGGCATCGGCAGCACTTCGCGCCCCCAGACGGCCCGCGCGATGCCCCGCAGCACGTAGCCGAACGCGATGCACATCAGCGCGAAACCGATGTGGGGCCCCGACTTGATGCGTTCGATCAGGCCGACTTCGATCAGCAACCCGAGCACGAACAGCAACGCGACAGCGAGGATCGCCGACACCAGAAACGGCAGACCGGCCAGCACGACCAGCAGATACACCACGAACGCGCCGGCCATGACCAGATCGCCATGCCCGAAATTGACGACGGTCGTGGCCCGATAGACCACGCACATCGACAACGCGACGAGCGCGTAGATCGCGCCCTGAGCGAGGCCGCTCAGGGTGAGTTGCAGGAAAAACATGCCGGCCGCCGTGGATTAGAGCCGCTGCCCCCAGGCTTTCAGCACCGTGGGCTTGCCGTTGACGAAACCGGCGACCGCCACTTCCTTGACGCCGTCTCGATCGGCAGGGGTCCAGGTGATTCGTCCCGCCAGCACCCCGGTGTCGAAATCCTTGATTTTGTCGAGTTCGGCGATGAATTTCTCGCGGCTCAGATCACGGCCGGACCGCTTGAGCGCTTCCACCACCGCGGCTGCGCCGCCCATTGAGATCAGGCTGAACGCGGTCACCGACTCGTTCGGGTAATACTGCTTGAGGATGTCGACGAATCGCTTGAGCCGCGGGCCATCCAGGTTGTCGGCGTACATGTGCGGGACGTAGTAATTGGAGACCGTGTCGAGATCGCCCACGCGTTTCAGCGTGTTCTCAAGATCGGTACCTGCCGTGCCCATTACCGGCGCGTTGAGCCCGAACTTCTTGGCATCCTTCAGGAAGATCGCCGTCTCGGCCTCGTAAAGACACGCGATGACGAAATCCGGATTCGCCTGTTTGATCTTGAGGGTTTGCGCGGTGGCGTCGGTCTGGCCGCGTTCGAAGGCGACCTCCACGATGGGCCTGATGTTTTTGGACGCAAGAAACTCCATGGCCGGACCGCAATAACTCTTTGCCCAGTCATCCGTATGCTGGATCACTGCGATCCTGGCGACACCCGGCTTGGTCACGATGAACCGCCCCATCGCCGTACCCATGGTCTTGCCGACCGGCACGCCGTGGAAGATGTTCTTCGTCGCGGGCGCCGAGATCGCGCCATTGGCGGCATGCGCGATGACCCACGGAATCCCCGCTTCGAGTACGACCGGCTTGATCGCCATCGCCACAGCGCTGCACGAGTTGCCGTGCAGCATGAATACTTTGTCCTGATAGATGAGTTTTCTTACCGCGGCGATACCTTTCGCGCTGTCACAAGCATAGTCCTCGAGCACCGTCTCGATCTTGCGTCCGTTCACGCCGCCCTGATCGTTGACCCACTTGTAGTACGCGTCGAGTCCGATCTCGGCTTTGCTGTAGCTCGCAGCGTTGCCGGTGAACGGCCCCATGACACCGATCTTGATCGTGGTATCGGTAACTCCCGTACTTTCGGCTGCAGATGCCATCGTTGTCAGCGCGCACGCAAGAATCGCAATGCCGAACTTAAGCAAATGTACAGAGTGTTTCATGATGCCCTCCTGAGTTAAATCGCAATCGCATCTCGCGGGTAGCAAGGTGCGCGGTTCCGCCACTTGGGCGCGGCGAATTGCCAGATTATGCCGCAAGACGAGTCCGACGCGCAGCCTTGCGTAATACCGAGGTCGTGGTACTGTCTGTTTCATGAGGGTTCCGGTACTGTGCTCCGCAATGTGCGCTGCTCGTGCCCGATATCATCGACATGATCCTCGAAGGCCGACAGCCGCCCGAACTCACGCTCGACAAAATGTTTGATCACCTGCCCATGGCTCAGCGCCGCTGAATATAGCGCTCGAGCGCGCGCAGCAGAATGTCGATTGCGAAGCCGACGATGCCGATCGCGATCATGCCCGACATCACGATCGCAGTGCTGATGTTGCTCTGGCCTTTCACCATCAGATAGCCGATGCCGCTCGAGGCGACGATGAGCTCCGCGCCGATCAACGATTGCCAACCGAGGCCGGCGCTGACTCTGAGTCCGGCGACGACCGAGGGCAACGAAGCCGGCAGCAGGACCTCGGTGATGACGAGCCAGCTGCCAGCGCCCAGAGTGCGGGCGGCCTCGATGTAGAGCTGATCAACATAACGCGCGCCCCGGTATGTGTTGATCACGCACGGCGGAAACGCGCCCGCGAAAATCACGAGCACGGGCCCGCCGATGCCGGTGCCGAACCACAGCGCCGCGAACGGCACCCACGCGATCGGCGCGACGAAGCGCAGCGCATCGAAAAGCGGCGTTACGATATGGTCGAACCAGCGGAACCATCCCATCGCAAGCCCGAGCGGCACGCCGACCGCCACCGCCAGTCCGAATCCCATGCCGAAACGGCCGAACGAGGAAGCGAGATGCTGCTGCAGCGTGTAGCCGACGAAAGGCCGTTGGGTCAGATCCCCGAACGTGTGCGCCACCGCAAGCGGCGACGGCAGAAAAAGCTGCGGCACGAGCCCGCTCGCCGCCGCGAGCGCCCACACCGCGAAGAATGCGCAAAAGCCCGCGGCGGTCAGCAGGAAGAACGTGCGCGGGGGCAAAGGATCATGCATGCCGGCCTCATGCCGAACGCCACGGCATCGAATAGGCTTCGAGCCATTCCAGCGCCCACGTCATCAACACGCCGGCCACCGCGACGCTCGCCATGCCGACCACGATCATCGCCGGATACAGATCGAGCCCGGCCTGATACAGCACGTGCCCGAGCCCGGCGATCGCGCCGATCAACTCGCCTGCCACCAACGTCGTCCAGCACGCCTGCAGCGACAGCCGCAGCCCCGTGAAGATGAGCGGCAGCGCGCCGGGCACCAGCACTTCGCGCACCAGCATCCCGCGCGGCGCGCCGAGCGAGCGCGCCGCCTCGATCAGATACGGCTCGATCGAGCGGACGCCGGCGTAGCTGTTAATCACAGCCGGCACGAACGCAGCGAACCAGATCACGAGCACTTTGGCCGCATCCCCGAGCCCGAGCCATACGATCGCGAGCGGGATCCAGGCAAGCGGCGGAATCGGCCGCAGCAGCAGGAACGTCGGGTTGAGCAGCGCTTCAGCCCGCCGGCTCCAGCCCATCAGCATCCCGAGCGGCACGCCGACCATCACTGCGGCGGCGAAGCCGAAGAGCACCAGCCTGCAGCTGTGCAGAAAATGGCCAAGCAGCCTGCTGTCGGCGTAACCGTCGACACTGATCTGGCGCACCGCGCTGAATACTTCGGCGGGATTCGGGAAGTACGCGGGCGAGATCGCCTGCGTGGCGACGGTCGCCCAGTACCACAGCACGGCCAGCGCGACGAACGTCGCCACGCCGACCGTGGCGCGCATTCGGGCGCCGTTGCGGGATTCCCCGCCGAAGCCGCTCGCCATCGCCGGATCAGTTCGGATTATTCGCGAAGGCCTTCAGCTTCGGATCGCGGTCGACCATTTTCATGTACTCATCCGTCACGTAGCGGCTTGTCGGCGGCACTTCCGGCATCGTGCCGCCGCTTTTCATGAACTCGGCGATCTGCGTCATCCATTTGTCGACGTCCGACGCGCCCGCGCCGCGGTTCATGATCTTCAGCTGTCCCGTGAGATCGTACGTAGGCCGCGTATCGAATTCCTTGCGCATCGATGCCTCGCTGATCGTGACGCCGCCGACCTCGTAGAATTTCTTCATCATCGCGATCGCCTCCGGACGGTGCGCGTTCATCCACTTCCACGTGCGCAGATAGATCGCCAGGAACTTCGCGACGTTCCCGGGCTGCTCCTTCGCGTAGTCCGCGCGCACGACGAGCGCCCCCGGCACGATCGCGCCGGCATCCTTGCCGGAACAGATGACCCGGGCGCCGACCTTTTCCTCCAGCGTGTAGATGTTCGGCGCCCACAGCCCGCCGTAGTCGGCGTTGTTGGACGACATCGCGGAAATGATCTCGGCCTGACCCATGCTCTTGATCGTTACGTCGCTCTTTTTCAGGCCCCACTTGCCGAGGCAGGATTGAACCGCGTAGTCGCCGGTCGAGTTGGCGGTCAGCACGATGGTCTGGCCCTTGAGCGATTGCGGGTTCTTCAGCACGCTGTCCGCGGCCGTTTTGCTCGCCATCAGCGCGTTGCCGACCGACTCGTCGTTGGTGAGCCCGATCGTGAGCAGGTTATAGCGCACGGCGCCGAGGACTGCGGGCACTGAGCCGGTGCCGCCGACGTCCCACGATTTTGACGCGGACGCGGCGATCTGCGGCACGCCGGCGGGGAAGATGCTGAAGCTCGGCTTGAGACCGAGCTCCGCCCACCAGCCTTTTTCGCTCGCGACGTAAAAGGGCAGTGACCAGTACAGCGCCGGCTGATAACTGACTTTAATTTCGGTCGGCGCCTGCGCTTGCGCTGCGGCCGCGCCCGCGGCGAATGCCGCTCCCAGCACGAGATTGCGAACGAATCTGAACATGGTGGTCCTCCTTTGGTCAGTGATTAACGTGATGCGGTGCCTGCTGTTCGCGCAATAAGCGCCAGATGCTCGTCCGCAGATGCACGAACGAGCTCTGATCCATGACGTCCTCGATGCGCTCGTAGCGGTCCCAGTTCTCAGCTTTGCGCACCGCCGCGACGTCGATGATCTCACGAATGCGGCCCGGACGGCGCGTCATGACGACGACGCGGTCGGCAAGATACACCGCCTCCTCCACCGCGTGCGTGATGAAGAGTACCGTGCGCGGGATCACCCGCGACAGTTTGATCAGCTCCTCCTGCATCACGACTCGCGTCTGCGCATCGAGCGCGCCGAACGGCTCATCCATCAGCAGCACGTCGGGCCCGAGCACATAGCTGCGCGCGATCGCGACGCGCTGTTGCATGCCGCCCGAGAGCTGGTGCGGGTAGGCCGATTCGTAGCCCTGCAGCCCCATCAATTCGATGTGGCGCGCGACTTCGCGCCTGCGCTCTTCCGCATCGACCCCCTTGGCGCGCAGGCCGAACTCGATGTTGTCGAATACCGTCTTCCACGGAAAGAGCGCAAATTGCTGAAATACGACGGCACGGTCGGGCCCCGGGCCGACCACCCGTTTACCGCCCACCGCCACCGTACCTGCGCTCGGAAATTCGAGCCCCGCGGCCAAGCGCAGGCACGTGGTCTTGCCGCAGCCCGAGGGCCCGACGATGGTGACGAACTCCCGTTCGGCCACCCGGAAGCTTACCTCTTCCAGCGCCGGGAATTCCCGGCCGTCGCGTTTGAACACGCGGCTCACGCCATCGAAGACGATGTCGCTCATTGCGGCTGCGCCGCGTGCACCCCAACGGCGGCGTCATGGACGCCGGCATCGGGTTGGTTCAATACTGAGCAAGGCGTCATTTTTTTGCAGCTATCCCGCAGAGAACCCGCCGTCCACGAAGATCGTCTGCCCCGTCACAAAATCC
The DNA here is from genome assembly GCA_023266235.1 of Betaproteobacteria bacterium. Taxonomy (GTDB): domain Bacteria; phylum Pseudomonadota; class Gammaproteobacteria; order Burkholderiales; family SG8-41; genus PALSA-1004. Next base: position 31,331 of record JAHFRL010000028.1, on the reverse strand, counting down.
GAGGCGTGGCTCGCCAGGTAAATCGCGGTGCCGCGCAAATCGGCGAGCTCTCCGTTGCGACCGATGAAAGTCCGCGCCGCGTTTTCCGCCCAGCGCGCGGGGTCGTTCGCCACCGGGGCCGTGAGCGGCGTCGCGAAGAATCCCGGCGCGATCGCATTGGCATTCACCCCGTGCCGCGACCACGCCTCCGCCTGCGCACGCGTCAATTGTATGACGCCGCCCTTTGACGCGCCGTACGCGCCGGAATTGTTGAATGCGCGCACGGCCTGCAGCGACGCGATGTTGATGATGCGGCCCCAGCGCCGGGCGATCATCGCGGGCGCGAGTTTCTGGGCGAGAAAAAACGGCACTTCGAGATTGAGCCGCAGCGTGGCGTCCCAGTCCTGTTCCGAGATGTCGAGCATCGGTTTGCGGATATTGACGCCTGCAGCCGAGACCAGGATGTCCGGCGCGCCGAAGAACGTCGCGGCTTTCGCCGCACAAGCACCCATTGCAGCGCGGTCGGTCAGATCGCACGCGAGCACCTCGGCGCGTCCGCCTGCCGCCTCAATTTCGCTTTTCGCTTGCGTGAGCTCCGCTTCCCGCCGCGCGACGAGCACGACCGACGCGCCGGCTTCGGCCAGCGTCTTCGCGATCGCGTTGCCGATGCCCGAGCTAGCCCCCGTTACGAGCGCGGCTTTTCCCGCCAGATCGAACAGCGACTGGATCGACATCGCGTGCCTAGGTTTCGACCGGCGTGCCGCGCTCGAAGCGTTCTGCGGGAAAATACTTCGCGAGCCGGTCGTCCGCGGTGCGCGCGTGCGCTTCCATGCCTTCGAGCCGCGAGATCCGCGCCGTCACCTGCGCGATCTGCCTGTTCGCCTCGCGCGACATGCGCTGCCAAGTTACGGTCTTCAGGAATTTGTGCACCGAGAGCCCACCCGAATAACGCGCAGCGCCTTTAGTCGGCAGAATGTGATTCGGGCCGGACGTCTTGTCGCCGAACGCGACGGTTGTCTCCTCACCGAGAAAGAGCGAGCCGTAGCACGTCAAATGCGCAAGCCACCAGTCGAGATCGCGCGCGTGCACTTCGAGATGTTCGGGCGCGTAGCGGTCCGAGGTCCCGGCGATCTCCTCCCGGCTGCTGCACAGCACGACCTCGCCGTAGTCGCGCCACGCTGCGCCCGCCGCATCGCGCGCGGTTGCCGGCAGCTTCGCGATCAGCCCGGGCACGAGCTTCATGACTTTCCCGGCAAGCGCCTGCGAGTCCGTCATCAGCCACGCCGGCGACTCATGGCCGTGCTCCGCCTGCCCGACGAGATCCGCCGCGACGATCTCGGAATCGGCCGCTTCGTCCGCGATGATCGCGACTTCGGACGGCCCCGCGAAAACGTCGATGCCGACTTTGCCGAAAAGCATGCGCTTTGCCTCGGCGACGAACTTGTTGCCGGGGCCCACGATGATGTCCGCGGGCTTGCCGGTGAAGAGTCCGTACGCCATCGCGGCGATCGCCTGCACGCCGCCGAGCGTCATGATGACATCGGCGCCCGCGACTTTCATCGCGTAAAGCACCTGCGGGTGAATCCCGTGGTCCCGGTAAGGCGTCGAGCACGCAATCACCGTCGGCACGCCGGCCGCCTTGGCGGTCGCAATGCTCATGTATGCGGATGCGATGTGCGCATAACGGCCGGTCGGCACGTAGCAGCCTGCGACGTTGACCGGGATCAGCCGCTGGCCCGCGGTCACGCCCGGATGGACTTCCACGGAAAATTCGCGGATCGAATCGCGCTGCGCGAGGGCGAACTTGCGCACCCGCTCCGTCGCGAATTCAATGTCGCGCTTGATCGCCTCCGGGATGTCGCGCGCGCGCCGCTTTATCTCCTCGCGGCTGACGACGATCTCGCCGTCCCACCGGTCGAGCTTGCGCGCATATTCGCGCACCGCCTCTTCGCCTCGCGCTTCGATCTGCGCGAGCATTTCCGCCACGACGCGCCGCGCGCCTTTGGTCTCGCTTTCGGGGGTCTTGGCCGCGCGCTTCAGGAATTCGATGGACACGACTCACCCTTCTCAAAGACGTGATCGGCCACCCGGAAGCCGGGCGCCGGCAACGAGTCAGAGAATGGGGCAAACCGCGGCGAAAATCAACACGCCGCCCGAGCCGGCGGTGATAAGGCTGCGCGCGGCCCGCTGCATTAGAGCGCAGCGCGGGGGTGCGGAAAGCACTCTCTGAACTCCCCGCAGCTCTTGTGTGCCAAAGGGCCGCGGCTGCGGGGCCCTCCGGTGGAACAGATAGCCGAATCGTAACTTCGTCAGGCTAGAAATTCACCCCCAACCACGACCTGACCTGCTCGTGCAGGTCGCCTTCGAAGTCCGCGCGCTTTCCCTCGGCGGTGATTTCGCCCAAGCTCATCACATAGATGTATTCCGACATCTGCACTACGCGGCGCACGTTGTGATCGACCAGCAGTATCGCCATGCCTTGTCCGGAAAAAAGTTCGATCCATTGGTACACTTCGAGTGCGATTTTCGGCGCGAGCCCGATGCTCGGTTCGTCGATCAGGCACAAGCGCGGCCGCACCAGGTACGCTTTGGCGAATTCGACCATTTTCTGCTGGCCGCCGGAGAGGTCGCCGGCCTGATCGTGCAGCTTCGCGCGGATCGCGGGGAAATGCCGGAGCATTTCTTCGAAGCGGGCATCGATCTCTACGCCGGCAGTCGTTCGGGCAAGACGCTCGAGCGGCAAACGCAGATTGTCCGCCACGCTCATGTACGGGAACAGGCTCGACTCCTGCGGGATATACCAGATGCCGCGATCGATCAATGTGTGCGGAGCGATGCCCGTGATGTCGGCGCCGTCGTAATGGATGCTGCCAGTCCCGGGCCTGAGAAATCCGCAGATCGCCTTTATCAGCGTCGATTTGCCCGCGCCGTTCAGTCCGATCAACCCGGTGATGCGCGCGGGTTCAATTGACAGCGACAAGTTGCGCAGGATGTCGATGTCGGCGGCATAGCCCGCCGTGACCCCGGACATCGAGAGCAGCGCGCTCACGCCGCCTCACCGCCGAGATAAGCTTCGATCACCACCGGGTCGTTCAGCACGGCGCGCGTTTCCTCATCGGCGATCACGACGCCCGCGTTCATACACACGGTGCGCGTGCACAACTCCACGATTACCGGCATGTCGTGGCTGACGATAAAAAATGTCTGGCCCTCGGCGTGCCGCACGCGGATGTACCCGGCCATGATTTCCTTCATCGTCGGGTGCACCGCGGCGAAGGGCTCGTCGAGCAAAGCGATGCGCGGTGGCACCATGAAGCAGCAGCCGAACTCAAGCAGTTTTTGCTGCCCGCCGGAGAGCTGGCCTGCGTCGAGGTCGCGTACGCGCTCGAGCGCGAGTTCCGCAAGCAATTGCCCCGCCCTCGCGGCAGCCTGCGCATGAGTGAGCCCAAGCGCGCGGCCCGTGGCAAGCAGGTTATCAACCGTACTCATGCGGCGAAACACGCGCGTGAGCTGAAACATGCGCAGCAACCCCGCCTGCGCGATTTGCTCGGGTTTGCGGTCGTGGATGGGTTGGCCTTCGAGCAGCACGCGGCCGGCGTCGGGCCGCTCGTAGCCGGAAACGACGTTGAGCAACGTGGTCTTGCCCGAGCCGTTCGGTCCGATGAGCCCCACCAGCTCGCCATCGTCGATCGCGAAACTCACTTTGTCCACGGCGCGCAAGCCGCCGAAAGACTTCGTCACGCCTTCGACCGCAAGGCAGCTCATGCCGGCCTCCGCTCGAGCGCGCGCTTGGCAAGGCCCCACAGTCCTTCCCGAAAGAAGCGCGCGAATATGATCACGAGCAGCGAGAACACGATGAGCTGGATACCGCCCACTTCCCGCAAAAATTCCGAACTCAGATAAACCAGGAACGCGCCGACAATCGGGCCCACGAGGCTGCCCATCCCGCCGATCACCACCATGCAGATGACGAGCCCGGTCTGCAGCAGCAGGCCGAGCTCGGGGCTCACGAGCTGGCTGAAATGCCCGTAGAGCGCACCGGCGAGACCGCTCGCCGCCGCGCTCAGCGCGAACGCGGTGGTCTTCCACCACACCACGTTCACGCCGCGGCTCGCCGCTGCAACCTCATCGTCACGGATCGCCTGCAGGTACAATCCGGCTTTCGAGCGCATCAGCAGGAAAAGTCCTGCCTGCGCGGCGGCGAGCACTCCGAGAAACAGGTAGTAGTACGCAAACCGCTCCTCGAACAGACCGGGCACGTTGAGCCCCAGATCGCCGCGCGTAAATTCGTAGGAATTGCCGATCACGACCCGCATGATTTCGGCGAACGACAACGTGGTAAGCGCGAGGTAGGGCCCGCGCAGGCGCATCACGATGCGGCCGAGAGCCAAGCCGATCACTCCTGCCGCAATCACGGCGGCCGTGAGCCCGAGCCACGGCGGGACCTGCCAGTGATAGGAAAGCAGCCCGGTGGTATAGCCACCGATCATCGCAAAACAGGCGGGCGCCAGCGAGAACTGACCGGTGTAGCCCGCGAGCAAATTCCAGGCGGCGGCGAGCAACGCGAAATACATCGACACGATCAGCACGCCGAGCCAATAGGGATTCGTTACGGCGAGAGGCAGCAGCGCGATCGCCGCCAGGACAACGAGCGACAGTCGAAATTCCACCGCGAGACGGTTCTGCGACAGATGCATCACACCTCGCGTCCTTTCTCGCCGAAAAGCCCCTGCGGGCGCAGCAGCAGCACCAGTATCAGGATGATGAGACCGAACGTGTCGCGATAGGCGTACGATATGTATACCGCACCGAAGCTTTCGAGCACGCCGAGCGCAAGACTCGCAATGATGCTACCGGGCATCGAGCCCATGCCGCCGAGCACCACGATCACGTACGACTTGATCGCCGGGAAAGCACCGACATCGGGCGAAGCATTGATGATCGGTGCGAGCAGCGCGCCCGCCAGCGCAGCGAGCGCGCCCGAGACCGTAAACACGAGGCTGCTCGCGCGTGCGGTATCGATCCCGGCAAGAGATGCCCCCAGACGATTCTGCGCCACCGCCTGGATTTGCCGGCCCCAGAACGAGTAACGCAGAAAAAGCGCGAGACCCACGATCATCGCGAACGCCACGCCGGTGGCAATCAGCTTCTGGCCGGACAACATCAGCGGCCCCAGTGCCATGCGCGGGATGTCGATGAGCGCCGGGCCGCGCTGCGCGTAAGGACCGATTACCTTGTCCACCAGGTTGATGAGCAGCAATGAAAGCGCAAAAGTTACGACCACCGCGTACTCGTCGCGCATCAGACCCCACGACGTGTAGCCCGCGTACAGCGGACGCATCAGCGTGCGCTCCGCAAGCCAGCCCACGAGCGCACCGGCAGCGAAAGCAAGCGGCAGCGCGAGCCAGGGCCCGGTGCCGAGCTTGAGCGCGGCGAGCGTATAGGTGTACGCACCCACCATGTAGAACTCGCCGTGAGCGAAGTTCACCACCTTGAGGATGCCGAAGATCAGCGTGAGGCCCACCGCCATCAGCGCGTAGAACAGGCCGATGATGAGGCCGTTGATGAAGAGATCGACGTTCAGCATCGACGGAGCGCCGAGCGCGGCGAAGCGCGTCGAATCACCACAAGAAAACACCCTCCCCGCTCGTCGGGGAGGGGGGATGGATTCATCGCTACTTTGCGGGCTTCAGTAGTTTGGCCGTCGACAGCGGTATGCCTGGACCTTCGATCAGCAAGGTCTTGCCGGTCGGCTGGTTGACCTCCGTGATCTGGTAGGTGACGGACGGAATGTCCACCATCTGGTGATACTTGACGCCCGGCTCCCTCGATATCGTGAACTGGCCGCGAGTACCCTCGAACTTCATGCTCTCCATCGCCTTGATCATCGCATTGGGATCGGTGCTCTTCGCCTGCTTGATCGCGTCTACGACAAAGAGCAGCGAATCCGCCGCCTGGAAGATAAGCCGGTTCGGATCGTTCTTCGTGCGCTGCTTGTAAGCGTCGCCTACTTGCTTCGCGAGGCTGGGCAGCTTCATGTCGGGATGGTAGAGCGCGAAGTTGAGCATGTACTTGCCGGCTTCCTTCACGTTCTGCCAGAAATCCGGATAGTCGGCCAGCCCGGAGCTGTCGTAAAGCCACGTCTTGGCCGATGGCGCGATCCTTTGCTCGTAGAGCTGGTTCATCACGATATACGCCGGCGGCGGCAGCATCACCATGAGTACCGCGTCGGGCGGATTGGCCCGCAGCGGCAGAATCGCGGGAGTGAAATCCTTGCCAGCGCGGTCGAGCGTCTCGTACTTGTAATCGACGCCCGGCGCTTTCTGCTTGAGTGCTTCCGCGATGGCCTTGGCCTGGCCGATGCCGTAATCCGTGTTTTCGCAAAACGCAACCACACGCTTCAGCCCCAGTTTCACGATGGTATCGGCAATCGATTCGGCCACACGCGAGCTGTAGATGGGAGCATTGAATACCTGCGGGTAGCCTTTGCTCCGAACGGCGTCGGCCCAGCAGTTGGTGTTCACGTAAGGAATGTTGTAGCGCTTGGCGACTTCGATTTCCGCGAGACACACCGAACTCTGGTGCCCGCCCGTCACGGCGACGACCTTGTCGAGCGTGATCAGCTTCTCGGTGGCTGCGCGGCCCTTCTCCGGAATGCCCTGGTTATCCTCGTACACGAGTTCGATCGGACGGCCCAGCACGCCGCCAGCCTTGTTCACCATGTCCTTGACGATTTCGACGCCATCCTTCACCTGCGTGCCCTGCACCACCGAGCCAGGGGGCGACTGGGTAATGCTGATGCCGATCTTGATCGGTTCGGCTGCGCTTGCTGCCAACATTACGCCCGCAGCGGCTGCCGCAACGATGAACTTGATTGGTCGAGCCAGTAAGTGAGTCATATGCTCCTCCGTAAAGTAATATGAATACCGGTGCTCCGAACCAGTATGCGTTATTTGTCCGGCGTCACGCAATACCTCGGCGGGGTCATCCGGGTGAGAGCCTAACCATCTGGCATATTCACGCCAGCCCACTATTGACAATTACGACATCGGACAACGCGTGCGAGCCACTTCGCCACCTGCCACAACCGCACCTTCTCCGGCACGCTCTACCGATTTACGCCTGGCGAAGCCAGCTTCTGCACCACTCCGCAGAACAGCGCCCCTCGATCGACAAGGCTGCCGATTTCTATCGTTTCATGGCGGCTGCATATGTCCCAACAAATCGGACCTAGCCCATCCAGGGTGGGAATACCTTGGGACGCGGCGAAGTTGGCATCAGATCCACCGCCGGTGGGCGGGACTTCAAAAACCTTTATACCCAGCTCATCCGCGGTCGTCTTGGCGATTTGATAAAGTGCCCGGTTGTGTTCCGCCGAGTAGCCCGGGCGCGTAATCTGTCCGGACAGCTCGACGACGACTCGTTCATCGACCTTCGCGGCAGCGATCGCTCTGATCCTCGACACCAGCGCCTCGGCCTGAGACAGCGTACGCGCACGCACGTCGATATCGATTCGCGCCTCGCTAGGCACGACTTGTCGTGCCGCGCCACCGTGAAAGATGCCGACGTTGACGATCGCATCCTGATCGAGATCGGATACCTTCGGCTTTCACTGCCCGATCTACCGCATGAAGTTTTTTGCTGTGCGTTCCTCGATGCACAAAACCGCGTGATCGCTTTTGAGGAGCTTTTCCGTGGCACGTTGACGCAAACGAGCGTATACCCACGCGAAGTGGTTAAGCGCGCGCCGCATCACAACTGCGGCGCTATCATCCTCGCACACAATCACCCATCAGGAGTTTGTGAGCCGACGCTTGCGGCCAAGCAGGCGACCACCACGATTCCGATTGTCATGGCGGCCATCGGTGCGCTCGGTCTTGTCCCAGACGGGGACATGTGGCTCGATCCGCTTTTCGTTCACCATCCAGCCGAGCATCTCGGCAGTACCGTAGGCTGTGTCGCCCACCAAGCCTTCCGTCATGCAGCGGCGCAGGACGCTCTCGAAGACGTGACGAAACGTATCGCTCTCCCGGAATCGACCGTGGCGATTCTTGGAGAAGGTCGAGCGATCCGGAATCTTGTCTTCCAGCCCAAGGCGGCAGAACCAACGATAAGCCAGATTCAGGTGAACCTCTTCGCAGAGGCGTCGTTCCGAGCGAATGCCGAAACAGTACCCAATGACCAGCATGCGCATCATCAACTCGGGATCAATCGACGGCCGGCCCGTGTTGCTATAGTGCTCAGCAAGGTGCTGACGCAGCTCACTCAGGTCAAGAAAGTGATCAATGCCTCGAAGCAGATGATCAGCAGGAACGTGATCCTCAAGGCTAAAGGAATAAAACAGACGCTCTTGATTGCAACCCTATTGACCCATCATCTCGAAGCGCTCCATCAATGCACTGCAAGATCAGACACTTCGCACAAACGAAGATTCCGTACTCAATGGAGTTTTTCAACAGAATAGGTCGATTCCGGCCGTTCAGAGCACAGAAATAACCTCGCACCAGTGCCTACTTTTGCCCAGATTGGGGACCCAAAATCAACTCACGGATAGTACCCCGCCCGATCATCGACCGGAATCTCACCATTCACGCGTTTCCAGAAATTCCCGCCCGATTCACGCCACTCGTTGAGCGCAGTACACTTTCCAGAATCAGCGCCATACTCCGGCCAGTACTGAGTGCAATGCACATCATCGTAGAGAAATTTCTCCATCAGGCGCAGCGTGTGCCTCGAAAAGCACAGGCGCATAGCACGCCAGCCGACGCGACGACCGAGCAGCAGCATCCCGACGTAATGACGCGCATATTGTTGAAGCCTTCGTGTTGCGTGGGTCCGACCCCGGATCGTCAAGCGCGTCGTTTACTCACGTCAAGCTCTCCGCCAGCCGCGGAATTTCCTGCCAGGGAACTGCCGTGATATTGGGGGCGAGTTTGAAGCGCCGCGGCGTCCGACAGACCACCACCCCTTCGTGCGCCTTCGAGTACTTGGACAGGAAAGTCTGGAGATGCCGCGTGTCCCGCTCGGCGGGCGCATCGCTCCATTGGTGGGGCCCGAGCAGCAGCACAGGTTTTTGCCGGCCCACCGCCTGGCGGACGCGGGACTTCATGACCCGAGGGGTGGTTTTCACATGCTCCATTTTCGGCGAATTTGGAGCACTATCAAACGCGGAGTTCCAGCTTGTGCTGAAAGCTCGTCTGGGGCGTAACTTATAGGACTTGACTGGCGGAGAGGGTGGGATTCGAACCCACGATACGCTTGCGCGTATTCCGGTTTTCGAGACCGGCCCGTTCAACCGCTCTGGCACCTCTCCGGCGGCGCGTATTTTAGCAGACTCGCAAGCGCCGGTCAGCCGCCACCGCTACGCGGATATTTTGTCCAGGCCGCCCATATACGACCGTAGCACCGCGGGCACGGTGACGCTGCCATCGGCGTTTTGATAGTTCTCGAGGATGGCGACCAGCGTGCGCCCTACCGCCAAGCCGGAACCGTTAAGCGTATGCACGAGCTCGGGCTTGCCCTTTTCATTCCGGAAGCGCGCCTGCATGCGGCGTGCCTGGAAGGCCTCGAAATTGCTGCACGAGGAAATTTCGCGGTATGCGTTTTGCCCCGGCAGCCACACTTCGATATCGTAGGTCTTGGCTGCCGAAAAACCCATGTCGCCAGTGCACAGCGTAACCACGCGATACGGCAGCTCCAGCCGCTTGAGTATCACCTCGGCATGACCCGTCAATTCCTCGAGCATGTCGTATGACTTCGCTGGATGCACGATCTGCACCAATTCGACCTTGTCAAACTGATGCTGGCGGATCATGCCGCGCGTGTCCTTGCCGTAGGAACCGGCTTCGCTGCGGAAGCACGGCGTATGGCAGACGAACTTGAGCGGCAACTCGGCGCCGGACACAATCTCGCCGCGCACAAAATTCGTGACCGGATATTCGGCGGTCGGAATCAGATAGAGATCGCGCCCCTCGATCTTGAACAGATCGCTCTTGAACTTGGTGAGGCTCGACACGCCGTTGGCGCACTCCCCGGTCACCAGGTACGGCACGTAGACCTCGGTATAGCCGTGCTCCTGCGTGTGCACGTCGAGCATGAACTGCGCGAGCGCCCGATGCAGGCGCGCCACGTCTTGCTTCATCACCGAGAAACGCGCGCCGGCGAGCTTGCCGGCGGTGTCGAAGTCGAGCATGCCCAGCCCGGCACCGATATCGACGTGGTCCTTGACCGCAAAGTCGAACTTCCGCGGCGCGCCGACGCGCCGCACCTCGACGTTGTCCTCGGGTGATTTGCCTGCCGGCACACTCGCATGCGGGAGGTTCGGGATGACGGCGAGAAACGCGTCGAGATCACGCTGGACCTGCTCAAGCTGCTGCTCGAGCGCTTTCAGCCCGTCCGCCTGCGCATTGACCTCGCCCATCAGCGCCGCTGCGTCCTCGCCCCTGGCCTTGGCCTGGCCGATTTGTTTCGAGAGTTGATTGCGCTTCGCCTGCAATGCCTGGGTCCGCGCCTGTACCGTCTTGCGGCTCGCCTCGAGCCGCTCGAATTCAGCGAAGTCCGGCGTGGGCCCGCGCTCAGCGAGACGCCGGGCAACGCCCTGCGGGTCAGTGCGCAATAACTGGATATCTAGCATTGCAACCTCGGACTAAACGTTCATATGCCTTGGAATTGCGGTTATTATCGCGGAGATTGTGCTTCGCGGCCAGCGCCTTGACATCGCTGCGCGCGACACTTTAGAGTCGAAACAAAATCAAAACACCTTCCGCGGGAGTTCCGCCCATGTTGTTTCCCGTAATCAGCACGCCGCTGCCGGGACGGCGCAGAAATGCCTGAACCGGGGCGGCCGCGGCAGGAAAAAGCGTTAGACTGATCTTTTTACCGGGAGGAACCAACATGCAGCTGATTTTGCGGATTGCCATCACGATGACGCTGGCTGCGGCCGGACTGGCCGCGCTGGCGCAGCCGTTCCCGAGCAAATCGGTGCGCGTGATCGTCGCGTTTCCGCCGGGCGGCGGCACCGACATCGTGGCGCGCATCGTTGGCCAGAAACTGTCGGAGAACCTCGGCCAGCAGGTCATTATCGACAATCGCGGCGGCGCCGCCGGCATTATCGGCACCGAGCTTGCGGCGAAGTCGCCCGCCGACGGCTATACGCTGTTCATGGGCACCATGGGTAACCTGGCCGTGAATCAGACGCTTTATCAGAAGGTGCCGTTTGACATCCAGCGTGACTTCGTCCCCGTGACGCAAGTGGTCGCAGTGACTTTCATGCTCTACACCCACCCCTCCTTCCCGGCGCGCACGGTAAAAGACCTGATCACGATGGCCAAAGCGAGGCCCGGTGAGATCCAGTACGGCCACAGCGGCAACGGCGGGGCACCGCATCTCGGCGGATCGCTGTTCGAATCGATGGCAAAAGTGAAGCTGGTATCGGTGGCGTACAAAGGCAGCGGCCCGGCGTTTGCCGATCTGCTCGGGGGGCACATCCCGATTGCTTTCGACAGCGGGCTGCAAGGCCTCAATCAAATGAAGGCCGGCAAGCTGCGCGTGATCGCGGTGCTCGGCGCAAAGCGCTCATCGCTATTGCCGGATGTCCCGACTGTCGGCGAGACGCTGCCCGGTTACGAAGTCACGAACTGGTTCGCGCTGGCGGCCCCCGCCGGCACGCCGCGCGAACTGGTCAACCGCTGGCAGAGCGAAGTTGCGAAGGTGCTCAAACTGCCGGACGTGCGTGACAAGCTCGTCGCGCAGGGTGCCGACCCGGTCGGCAGTACTCCCGACGAGTTTGCCGTTTTCCTGAAAGCCGAAACCGCCAAGTGGGCTCGCGTCATCAAGGCGGCCAACATTCGTGCCGACTAGCCAACCGCAATTCATCGCTGAAGCGCCGACCATTCCCGGTCCTGATCCCGCCACGCGGCGAGCTCGCCGACATGCTGCTCGACTGGATACCCGATGAGGCGCTGCGCAAGCGCGTGCTGGTCGACAACCCGGCGCGGCTCTATGATTTCGGCTGAACGCCGTTATTTCCTGCGGCGCGCCTGCTCGTCGAGCTCGCGCAGCTCGGCGAGACGCGCCCTGATTTTCGCCTCCAGTCCGCGCCCGGTGGGCTCATACAGGCGCGGTGGTGGCATCCCTTCCGGAAAATAATTCTCCCCCGCCGCATACGCATCGGCTTCATCGTGCGCATAGCGATAGTCGCGTCCATAGCCGAGCTCTTTCATCAGCCGCGTCGGCGCATTGCGCAGGTGCTCGGGCACCGGTCGTGAACTGTCGTCGCGGATCAGCGCACGCGCCGCATTGTAGGCACCGTACGCGGCATTGCTTTTCGGCGCGACCGCCAGATACAGCACGGCCTCCGCCAGCGCGAGCTCGCCCTCCGGGCTGCCCAGGCGTTCGTAGGTTTCGCAGGCATCGAGCGTAATGCGCAGCGCGCGCGGGTCGGCAAGCCCGATGTCTTCGACCGCCATGCGCACCAGGCGCCGGCCGACGTAGAGCGGGTCCGCGCCGCCGTCGAGCATGCGGCACAGCCAATACAGCGCGGCGTCGGGCGACGAGCCGCGCACCGACTTGTGCAGCGCCGAGATCTGGTCGTAGAACTGCTCGCCGCCTTTGTCGAAGCGTTTCAGGGCCTGCGCCAGCGTGTCGCGCGCCAGCGCTGCGTTGACCTCCTGGACACCGCGCGCCGCGGCGGCGATATCGAGCTGCTCGACCATGTTGAGCAAACGCCGCGCATCGCTGTCGGCGTAGCCGATGATCAGATCGCGCGCGCCATCGTCCAGCGCGAGCGGCGGGCTGCAGTGCTGCAGCGCGCGCTGCAGCAGCGCGCCGAGATCGCTGTCCGATAACGGCTGCAGCACATACACAGCGGCCCGCGACAACAATGCGCTGATGACTTCAAACGATGGGTTTTCAGTGGTCGCGCCGATGAAGGTCAACAACCCCCGCTCGACATAGGGCAGAAAAGCATCCTGCTGCGCCTTGTTGAAGCGATGCACCTCGTCGACGAACAGAATGGTGTGCCGCCCATGTTGCTGCAACGTGAGTTCAGCGCGCTGGACCGCGTCACGGATATCCTTGACGCCGGAGAACACCGCTGAAATCGCGATGAACTCGGCGTTGAACGCCTGCGCCATCAGCCGCGCCAGCGTGGTCTTGCCGACGCCGGGCGGCCCCCACAGGATCATCGAATGCGGCTTGCCCGACTCGAACGCCAGCCGCAACGGCTTGCCCGGGGCAAGCAGATGGGACTGTCCGACCACCTCGTCGAGCGAGCGCGGCCGCAACCGCTCCGCAAGCGGCGCCGCGGGCTCTGGCTTATTGAAAAGGTCGTTCACGGCAGGGCCTCTACTGAGGTCGGAGGCTCTCAGTCGGTGATGACGTCGGCGCCTTTGGGCGGGGTAAATTTGAACAGCTCGGGCGCAAGCCTGGGATTGCGCTCGACCGCGGCGAACTTGATGACCGTGGTTTGCCCGAACTGATCGCGCAGTTCCATCGCCTCGAGGCCGCTTGCGCTGAAGCCCAGCCGGATGCGCTCGAATGCGTTTTCCTTCGCTTTCGGCACCGCTTCCAGCCAATCGAGGCCTTCCTGGCTGCCGAGATTGGTCAGGTTATAGATTTTATCGATCTCGTTGCTGCCGGCGAGCAGCGCCGCGGGACTGCCGCCGAGCGCTGCGTCGAGCTTCCTGACGGTCACCTGGTTGAGGTCCTTGTCGTATATCCACAGCCTGGCGCCGTCGCCGACGATCGTCTGCTCATAAGGTTTGTCGTATTCCCAGCGGAACTTGCCGGGACGCGCGAACAGCATGGTGCCGGTCGCCTGCTGCAGTTGCTTGAGATTCTTGTCGACGATGATTTGCGCGAAACGGGCTTTGCCGGACGTGGTTTGCTGCAGAAATGCCTTCAGCATCTCGATGCTCGCCGCGCGCGCCGCAACGCACGCCAGCAGCAGGATTACAGTAAATATAATTCGCGTCATTGGCCGTCTTAAATTCGGCGCCCGCGCGGGTTACTGTTCGGACGCGGAAGCCGGCGCCAGGACTTCGCGGTTGCCGTTGGATTGCATCGCCGAGACCATGCCGGCGCGCTCCATCTGCTCGATCAGCCGCGCCGCACGATTGTAGCCAATGCGCAGATGGCGCTGCACCAGCGAGATCGAGGCGCGCCGCGTCTTGAGCACGATCGCGACCGCCTGGTCGTAGAGCGGATCCGCTTCGCCGTCGCCGCCGCCCTCGAGTGCCATCATACCCTCGCCTTCGGCTTCCGGCTCATCCAGCACGCCCTCGACGTACTGCGGTTGCGCCAGGTTCTTCAGATAGCCCACGACCTTATGCACTTCGTGATCGGCGACGAAGGCGCCGTGCACACGCTGCGGCGATCCGGTTCCCGGCGCCAGATAGAGCATGTCGCCCTGCCCCAGCAGCGCCTCGGCGCCCATTTGATCGAGAATGGTGCGCGAGTCGACGCGCGCCGACACCTGGAACGAGATGCGCGTCGGTATGTTGGCCTTGATCAGCCCGGTGATCACGTCCACCGACGGGCGCTGGGTCGCGAGGATCAGGTGCACGCCGGCAGCGCGCGCTTTCTGCGCCAGCCGCGCAATCAATTCCTCGACTTTCTTGCCGACCACCATCATCAGGTCGGCGAGTTCGTCGATGATGACCACGATCAGGGGCATCTCGTTCAACGGCTCCGGGCTGCCGGGCGCTGACGTGAAGGGATTCGGGATCGGTATCGCGGCTTTTGCGGCTTCGCGCACTTTCTGGTTGAAGCCCGCCATGTTGCGCACGCCGAGCGCCGACATCAACCGGTAGCGGCGGTCCATTTCCGCGACACACCAGTTGAGCGCGTTGGCGGCCTGGCGCATGTCGGTCACCACCGGCGTCAGCAGGTGCGGTATGCCCTCGTACACCGACAGCTCGAGCATTTTCGGATCGACCAGGATCAGCCGGCACTGCGCCGGCGGCGACTTGTAGAGCAGGCTCAGGATCATGGCGTTGATCGCGACCGATTTGCCGGAGCCGGTGGTGCCCGCGACCAGCAGGTGCGGCATGCGCGCGAGGTCGGCAACGACCGGATTGCCCGCGATGTCCTTGCCCAGCGCGAGCGTCAGCGGCGAATGCATGTCGGCGTAAACCTGCGAGCTCAGGATTTCCGACAGGCGCACGATCTGGCGCTCGGGGTTCGGGATCTCGAGGCCCATGCAGGTCTTGCCGGGAATGGTTTCGACGACGCGGATGCTGACCACCGACAGCGCGCGCGCGAGGTCCCTCACCAGATTGATGATCTGGCTGCCTTTGACGCCGACCGCGGGCTCGACCTCGTAGCGCGTGATCACCGGCCCCGGGTAGGCCGCGACCACTTTCACTTCGACGCCGAAATCGAGGAGCTTTTTCTCGATCAGGCGCGAGGTGAACTCGAGCGTCTCGGTGCTGATCACCGCGACCGCCTTCTCCGGCTCGTCGAGCAGCTTGAGCGGCGGCAGCGGAGAGTCGGGCAGGTTTTCGAACAGCGGCACCTGTTTTTCGCGCTCGACGCGCAGCGATTTCGGTATCTGCGGCGCCGGCGGCTCGATACGGACCGGCGCGTGGATTTCGAATTTCTTCTTGCCCTCCTCGACCACTTCCTCGCGCTCGATCATTGCCGCCGCGCCGGCGCGCCGGTCCTGCCAGCCGGCCCAGCGCCGCCGCGCGAACTGATAGGCCTCTTCGAGCCAGCCGCCGAAGCGCTCGAGGAAAGCGATCCACGAAATGCCGCTGAAAAGGCTCAGCCCGATCGCGATCAGCGCCAGCAGCACCAGTGTGGCGCCGGTGAAACCGATCGCTTGCGACAGCACGTCCCCGATGCCGGCGCCGAGCATGCCGCCGGGAGCGAGCGGCAAGGTCGCCTTCAGGCTGTGCAGCCGCAACGCTTCGAGGCTGGAACTCGCTGCCTGCAGCATCGCGAAGCCAACGCCGGCAACGAAATAGGAACGGCGGTCGGCCGGCGCGATATGCTCGATACGCCGGAAGCTCCAGCGCACAGCGAATGCGCACAGCACCACCCACCACCAGGCGGAAAATCCAAATACGTAAAGCAGAACGTCGGCCAGCCAGGCGCCGATCCGGCCCCCCGAGTTCCTGATCCGCTCAACGCTGGCGCTGTGCGACCAGCCCGGATCGGCCGTGTCGAAGGTGAACAGGATCAGCGCCAGATACAGTGCCAGCGCCACCAGCGCGAGCCACCAGGATTCCCGCAGCAGGGACGCGATTTTAGGCGGGAGCGGGTTCTCGGCGGGGCGATTCGAACCCGCTTTGGCGCTGAACAGCATGGTCAGGGGATCGCTATCAAGGTGGGCCGATTATAGCGCTAAAGCCCCATGCAAGCACTGTTCTGAAGCTTGTCTTATCCCTGAAAACAATACGTTAAGCCATGAAGCATATAAACTGGTTTAGCTAAGGGTGCTGCGCTACCCCAAACCGCGGGCGCAATGCAAGAAGCCGCGAACGCGGGTAGTGTCCTAATTTGAAATCAATTTCAAAACGGGATGCTGGAAAAAAATGGCGTGGGTGATCCGACCATTTTCTTTAGTGCGTTCCAAACTGAGACACTACCGAAAAGCGGGATCAGGGAAGCAACGGAGCGGAACCCGCCCCAACGTCTGTGGTGAAACGAGGTTCCGAAGATGAAATCAGTGGCTCGACGCGCGCTTTGCCATTGAAACCTTGTCGAGCAGGTACACCTTGCGCTTTTCGGCGCGGATATAGCCGCGCTGCTGCAGGTCCTTGACCACGCGGCTCACCATCTCGCGCGATGCGCCGATCATGCGCGCGATTTCCTGTTTCGGCGGCGCCTGGCGCACGATCCACACGCCGTTGATCTCCTCGGCCTGGTCGAGCAGCAGGCGCGCCACGCGGCCGTAAACGTCGATCAGCGCCAGGCTTTCGATCTTGCGATCGGCTTCACGCATGCGCTTGACCAGGTTGCGGATGATGATCATCGCCAGCTCGAAGTTATCCTTGAGGCAGGCGATGAATCCGGACTTCGAAAAACGCAGCATCTGGCAGGTCTCGAGCGTCTCGACGCTGGCCGAGCGCGGCAGGTCGTCGAGCAGGCCCATTTCACCGAAGAATTCGCTGGGGCCCATGACCGCGAGGATAACCTCGCGTCCCTGCTCGTCGGGGATCAGGACTTTGACGCGGCCGGACAGGATGATGTAGAGAGCGTCGGTTTCGTCACCGGCGCGCAGTATGAACGAACTGCGGGGGTAACTGCGCTGCTGCAGGCACGGCTGCAGCAACCTCAACTGCTCGTCGGACAGCGACGAGAACAACGGCACTGTTTTCAGGATCTGGGGATTCACTGGTCGTTTTCCTCTACTTATCAGTCAGTCCTTCCAATATTACTGGTTCTCGGCGCCCTGGATCAGAAATTGAATAAAATGCTTGATATTCACATTGCTCTGAACGCTGACCGAGGTAAATTCGATACCTGACAAATAGCGGTCTTCGCTCTTTTGCGTTTTCAGGATTTTGGCATATATTTCAGTTGCCTTGTAACCGATCAGAGACAAGTCCAGGTCCAGCTTGATATCCGAATAACGATCGAGCTGCTGTTCTACTTCTGCCAGAACGCCGTGATAGCTGATATCCAAAATCGTGCCCTTATACAATTCCGGCATGATGATCTTGTTTCGCATCACTTGATACGAGAACGGTATCTTCACTTCCACGCGGGGGCTTCTGCGAATTTCCTGGCGCGGCACCACCTTCCGTAGCGATGGAATAGCCAGCATCTCACGGAGGCGTACCGGGTTCGGCTTTCCTTTGACGTATACATCCATCGCCTCGCTCGTTTCCACAAAGTCCCGGCAGCGATCAAAGCTGCTTTGACTGATCAGCACTTGCCCTCGCAAGCTGAAAGCCTCGATGCGTGAGGCGAGGTTAACCTCATCGCCAATGACCGTGTATTCGGAATACAGGTCTGAGCCCAGTAGTCCGGCCATGACAGTACCGGTGTTGATCCCGATACCCATGTACAGTTCAGGCATCCCCAGTTGCTTGTTGTCTTGGTTGAGTTGATCCATGGCGATCTGCATATCCACGGCACAAACCAAGGCACGCCTGACATCATCCTCGCGCGCACTCGGAGTGCCAAACAGCACCATGATGGAATCACCCATAAATTTATCGATAGTGCCCTCATGTCGAAAGACAATCTCGCTCATTTTGACCAGGAACTGGTTCAAGACGCCGAGCACTATGCCGGCGGGGTGAGCGGCTGATACGGACGTGAACCCCCGCAGGTCGGCCAGCAAAATGGTGACCTCGCAACTTAAAAAGTTCTCGCTACCTAACGAAGTTCCGGAACCACCGGTTACGTTTCGCAAGACGTTTCCCAGTTGTTTCCCGGCGTCGCCTCGCAGTGGCGCTCCGGTTTCCTTGGCGATGATGTCTTGAACCCGCCTTAATGTATCGCGGAGAACCGATTCGTTCATGACCGCACTATCCCGCTTGAGTGGTTAACAACGCAACAACCACAACAGTCAATCTATCGAAGCGAATTTACAGCAACATTCGGACTTGACCCCTTGATGCGCATAAAAACGCTACTTTTCATTATATAGCAATGAATTAAGAATCAGTATTGACGCTGATTTGAACTCGACAGAGGCCGGGATTCGCTGCCAGAATATTGCATTTTTGCAAATCCACCCCATTATTGAGTGTTCAATGACAAAAACCATCAAACATTGCCGGCTTTTGATCCTCGGCTCGGGGCCCGCGGGCTATAGCGCAGCGGTCTATGCGGCGCGTGCAAACCTCAAGCCCGTGCTGATCACCGGGCTTGCGCAAGGCGGTCAGTTGATGACCACCACCGACGTTGATAACTGGCCGGCCGATGCGCTGGGCGTGCAGGGACCGGAATTGATGGAGCGCTTCCTGAAACACGCCGAGCGCTTCAAGACCGAGATTATTTTCGATCAGGTCCACACCGCGCAGCTCGCCGGGCAGCCGCTGAGGCTGATCGGCGACAACGGCACTTACACCTGCGATGCACTGGTCATCGCCACCGGCGCTTCGGCCATGTATCTCGGGCTGCCGTCGGAACAGGCGTTCATGGGGCGCGGCGTATCGGGCTGCGCGACGTGCGACGGTTTTTTCTACAAGGACCAGGATGTTGCCGTCATCGGCGGCGGCAATACCGCGGTCGAGGAAGCGCTTTATCTCGCGAACATCGCGCGCCACGTTACTGTCGTGCACCGCCGCGACAAGTTTCGCTCCGAAGCGATCCTGGTCGACAAGCTCAACGAAAAAGTCGCCGCCGGCAAGGCAGCGATTCTCTGGGACCACGTGCTCGACGAAGTGCTCGGCGACAAGTCGGGCGTTACCGGCATGCGCGTGAAAAACGTCAAGACCGGCGCCACCGCCGACAAACCCCTGCACGGGGTTTTCATCGCCATCGGCCATCGTCCGAACACCGAGATTTTCGCCGGCCAGCTCGCGATGAAAAACGGCTACATCCTCACACACAGCGGACTTGACGGCGGCGCCACGGCGACCAGCGTGCCCGGCGTATTCGCGGCCGGCGACGTGCAGGATCATGTCTACCGCCAGGCCGTGACCAGCGCCGGCAGCGGTTGCATGGCCGCGCTCGACGCGCAAAAGTATCTCGAATCGCTCGCCGCCTGACGCAATTCGCGACGTTCAGGCTCACGGAATGGCGCAATGACAAAGCAGCCTGCAAAACCTGCGGATGACGACAGCGATCTGCTCGAAAAACTGCTGTCGGACGTCACCCGCCTGCCCGATCACGGGCGGGTGATCCATGCGCGCCCCAAACACAAGCCGATTCCGGTGCAACGCCTGCGCGACGAGCGCGCCGCGCTCGCCGACAGCCTGAGCGATCACATCACGTGGGACATCGGGACGGAGACCGGCGAAGAACTGGTATACCTGCGTAACGGCCTGTCGCCGCAAGCGCTGCGAAAACTGCGCCGCGGCCACTGGGTAATCCAGGACGAGCTCGATTTGCACGGGCTGAATTCCGTCGAAGCACGCGCGCTGCTGGTGAAATTCCTGAATGGCTGCATCCGCAGCGGGGCGCGCTGCGTGCGCATCGTTCACGGCAAGGGATTGCGCTCGAAAAACCGCGAACCGGTGCTCAAAACCAAGGTCGCGAACTGGCTGATCCAGCGCGACGAAGTGCTGGCGTTCTGCCAGGCGCGCCAGGTCGATGGGGGCGGCGGCGCGGTGATGGTGCTGCTGAAGGCAGGTTCGAGGAAACAGGATTGAGGATCGAGTAAACGACAAGGCGCTGTGGGCCTGTACTCAATCCTCAATCCTCGATCCTAGCTCCTAGATCGCTGCTTCATTGGTCTCGCCGGTGCGGATCCGTATCACCTGGTCGACGCCGGTAACGAAGATCTTGCCGTCGCCGATCTTGCCGGTGCGCGCAGCCTTGACGATGGCATCGACTGCGCGCTCGAGCAGGTTGTCAGGAATCACGACTTCGATTTTCACTTTCGGCAGGAAGTCGACGACGTATTCAGCGCCCCGATAAAGCTCGGTATGCCCTTTTTGCCGGCCGAACCCTTTGACTTCGGTCACGGTCAAGCCGCTCACCCCGATTTCCGAGAGCGCTTCGCGCACTTCATCCAGTTTGAAAGGCTTGAAGATTGCTTCGATTTTCTTCATTTTTCCCCCTGCTTTGTATAACTGACCGGCCGCGTGCCGCGTCCGATTTCAGCCCATAGTATAGAACGTCGCGGCAACCAGATGAATCGCCGGTTGTCATTCAAACCGATGGCGGTATTTGTTGGTGATCGGGTAGCGCCAGTCCTTGCCGAAGCCGCGCGGCGTAATGCGGATGCCAATCGGCGCCTGGCGCCGCTTGTATTCACTCATGCGCAACAAGCTGATCACCCGCTCGACGTCCTTGCGAGCATAGCCGTCGGCCTCGATTTCACGCGGCCCGAGGTTGTGCTCGACATACGCTTCCATGATCGCGTCGAGCACGTCATATGGCGGCAGGCTGTCCTGGTCGGTCTGATTGGGCCGCAGCTCGGCCGACGGCGGACGCGTGATCACGCGCTGCGGAATGACCCGCGTGATGCCGTTGCGATAATCGGCGAGCCGGTAAACCAGCGTCTTGCTGATGTCCTTCAACACCGCGAAACCGCCCGCCATATCGCCATAGAGCGTGGCGTAACCGGTGCCCATCTCGCTCTTGTTGCCGGTGGTCAGCACGATCGCGCCGGATTTGTTGGACAGCGCCATCAAAAGTGTGCCGCGAATGCGCGCTTGAATATTCTCCTCTGTCGTGTCGGCCGGCAGACCCTTGAACTCGCCAGCCAGCGCATCCAGAAATGCATCGAACATCGGCTTGATCGCAATTTCCGAGTAGCGCACGCCGAGCGTCCCGGCCTGAGCGCGCGCGTCCTCGCGGCTGATGCTCGCGGTATATTGCGACGGCATCATCACCACGCGCACTTTGTCAGCGCCGAGTGAGTCGACAGCGATGGCCAGAGTCAGCGCCGAATCGATGCCGCCCGACAACCCGAGCAATACGCCGGGGAAGCCGTTCTTGCCGACGTAATCGCGCACGCCGAGGCACAACGCGTCATAGACATCAGCTTCGATCGCCCGCTCCGGCACGATTTCGCCCGGCCGCGGATCGGCGTTTTCGATCGCGACGATGCCGAGCGCCTCCTTGAACAACGGCAGCTGATGCGTGATCTCGCCCGCGCGATTGAGCACGAACGAAGCGCCGTCGAACACCAGCTCATCCTGTCCGCCGACCATGTTGGCGTAGATCAGCGGCATGCCGTTCTCGGCGACGCGCTCGCGCATCACGTCGTAGCGCGAATGCTGCTTGCGCATGTGATAGGGCGAGGAGTTCAGCACCAGCAGCACCTGCGCGCCGGCAGCGCGCGCGGCGCGCGGCGCCTCCGCCTCCCACGAATCGGCGCAGATGTTGATGCCGAGGTTGAGCTCCTTGCCATTGACGCCCGGGTTGGCGAGCAGCGGGCCCTGCCTGCCCCAGGTGTCTTCGCAGATGTTGACGCCGAAATTGATGCCGTTGACCTGGAATACGCACGGCTGGTCGCCGGAATCGAAATAACGCTCTTCGTCGAAAACCGTATAGTTGGGCAGCGTGTGCTTGTGGTAGGTGGCGACGATGCGGCCGTCTTGGATCACCGAGGCCGCGTTGTAGCGCTTGCCGTCGACCTGCCGCGGGTGGCCGACGAGGACGGCAATGCCGCTGACCTGCGTCGCCAGCTGCTGCAGCGCGGTATCGCAATTACGGTAGAAATCGTCGCGCAGCAACAGGTCTTCGGGAGGATAGCCGCACAGCGCGAGCTCGGGCGTGACGAGCAGGCCGGCTGCCTGCGCACGCGCCCGCTCGACGAATTCGAGAATGCGCGCGACGTTGCCGGCAAGGTCGCCGACCGTGCAGTTGATTTGAGCAATCGCGATTTTCACAATGCTAATATATCATTGCCTGAATGAAGACGGCCGCGCCCGTGGTAGAAGTCCGCGACTCGATCGCCGCGATCCCGCCTCGCGACTGGAACCGCCTCGCCGGCGACGACCCGTTCCTGCGTCATGAATTCCTGAACGCGCTGCACGAAACCGGGTGCGCCAATGCCGACACCGGCTGGGCGCCGTGTTATTTGCTGTTGCGCGAGAACGGTGCCTGCGCCGGCGCCATGCCACTGTATCTGAAAACCCACTCCTATGGCGAATACGTATTCGACTGGGCATGGGCGGACGCCTATCATCGCCACGGGCTGAATTACTACCCCAAGCTGCTGAGCGCGGTGCCGTTTACTCCGGTGAGCGGCCAGCGCGTGCTGGCCGCTACTGGCGAGCGGCGCCGGCTGCTGATGGTCGCAGCGCTTGAACTCGCGCGCGAATCCCGCGCCTCGTCGCTGCATTGCCTGTACCCGACGGCCGGGCAGGCGGCTGAAATCCACGCTTGCGGATTGATGCTGCGCCACGGCGTGCAGTTTCACTGGCGCAATCATGGCTACGCCGATTTCGACGGTTTCCTCGCCACGCTCAATCGCGACAAGCGCAAAAAAATCAGGCAGGAACGGCGCCGCGTGCGCGATGCCGGCATCAGCTTCGAATGGTTCACCGGGAGCGCCATCACGGATGCGTCGTGGGTGTTCTTCAACCGCTGTTACCGCGAGACCTATCGCCAGCATCGTTCGACACCCTACCTCAATCTCGATTTCTTCCGCGCGCTCGGCCGCACCATGCCGGAGAACATCCTGCTCATCGTCGCCAGGCGTGAACAGCGGCCGATCGCCGCTTCGCTCAATATCCATAACGGCCAGCGGTTGTGCGGCCGTTACTGGGGCGCGATCGAATACCATCCGGCGCTGCATTTCGAGACCTGCTACTACCAGGCGATCGAGTTCTGCATCGCCCGCGGCATTGCCACCTTCGAAGGCGGCGCCCAGGGCGAACACAAAATCGCGCGCGGCCTGCTGCCGGTCGAAACGTGCTCTGCGCACTGGCTTGCGCACCCGCAGTTCTCGGCGGCGATTGAAGACTTCCTGGCGCGCGAGACGCGCGGAATATCGACTTACCTCGATGAACTCGACGAGCGCACCCCGTTCAAGCAGAGGCGCGCCACGGCGGGTAGGTGACTCCGGTTGCCGTATGGCCCGCGTCGCGCGGGCCTGCCTCGCCGCGTATCGGTGCCGCGCATTTTGCATGCCGCGAGGGTTACCGTATAGTTATCGGCTGGCAAAGCATATTTACCTCATGAAATTCTGCAGTCAATGCGGCGCCCCGGTCGAGCTGCGCGTCCCCGAAGGCGATACGCTGCCGCGCTTTGTGTGCGGCTCCTGCCACACTATTCACTACCAGAATCCGCGGATGATAGTCGGCTGCATTCCGGAATGGGAAGACCGGATACTGCTGTGCCGCCGCGGGATCGAGCCGCGCTACGGCTTGTGGACGGTGCCCGCCGGCTTCATGGAAAACGGCGAAACCACTTATCAGGGCGCAGTGCGCGAGACGCTCGAGGAAGCCAACGCGCGGATCGAGATCGGGGCTCTCTACGCGCTCTACAATATTCCGCACATCAGCCAGGTCTACATCCTGTTCCGCGCGCGCCTGCTCGGCCTCGATTTCAAAGCGGGCGCGGAGACGCTGGAAGTCAGGCTGTTCGCGGAGAGCGGGGTGCCGTGGGACCAGATCGCGTTTGCAACGGTGCGCAACACGCTCACGCGCTACTACGCCGACCGCCGCAGCGGCGAATACAAGTTCCACATGGGAACGATCGAGCCCCTCGCCAGGAAGACGTAAACGGAGAACGGTAAACGGATAAGACAATCGCGGCAATCAGCGCGCCATAACTCATCACCGCTTCATAACGCGCGCAGCGCGTCGACGATATCGAGGCGCGCGGCGCGGATCGCGGGCAGGAAACCGCCGACCATGCCCATCGCCAGCGCGAACAGCAGCGTCTCAATGCCGATTGCGGGTGTCAACGTGAAGCTGAACGCGAGCTCCGAGAACGACTGCCAGTTCATGGTCGAGATCGTGAACAGCTGCATGAACGACGCCAGCGCCAATCCGATGCAGCCGCCGGTGAGACCGAGCAGCACCGCCTCGAGCAGGAACGCTGCCAGCACGCTGCGCTGCCGAAAGCCGAGCGCGCGCAGCGTGCCAATCTCGGCGGTGCGGTTGGCGACCGACGCGTACATCGTGATCATCGCGCCGATCACCGCGCCGACCGAAAAGATGATCGACAGCGTCAAGCCGAGGTATTTGATGAAATTGGCGAGCAGCTGAGACTGCTCGGCGTAATACACGCTCTCGCGCTTTGCTTCCACCGTCAGCCGCTGGTTGCTCTCGAGCTGCGCCCGCACCTGCTCGAAACTCCCGGGGTCGTTGAGCTTGAACAGAATCGACGAAAAGACCGGGCGCCGAAACGCCTGCATCAGCTGATCGGCATCGCCCCAGACTTCGGAATCGAAGCCGCTGTTGCCGGCATCGAAGGTGCCGACCACCGTCCATTCGCGCAATCCGAACCACAGCGTTTCGCCGATGCCTGCCCCCATGAAGCGCCCCGCGGCGCTGCGGCCGGCGACGATCTCCGAGGAGCCGGGCCGGAACATGCGCCCTGCGATGATCCTGACCTGAGGCCGCAGCGTGAGGCCGTTCGGCGCGACACCGCGAATCAGCACGTTGGTCGGCTTGTCCGTATCGCGTTTGATCAGATTGACCAGCACCACGGTTTCCTTGGACACCAGCCGCCCCCCGTCGGCGCCGAATGCAACCTCGGGCAGGCTCTCGATGATCGCCGCCTGCACCCGGTCGATCACGCTCTGCACCTCCGTCTGCGACGAGCGGCGGATCACCACCACGTTGTCATAGGAGCCGGTCTCGACCAGTGTCTTCCGCAAGCCCTCTTCCAGCATCAGCACGGTGGCAAACACAAACACCACGAGCGCCATGCCGCCGGCGGTGAGCAGCGTGGTGAGCTTGCGCGTCCACAGATTGCGGAACGTGTAGGAAAAAGGAATTTTCATTCAATGCCAGGCGCAGAGCGCGGAGCGCAAAGCGCAATCAAGCCGCGTGCGCAACACGATGAACGCTTTAAATTCATCACTCATCACTGTGCGTCAGCCGATATTGCGCAGCCCTTCGGCGATGCCCATCCTGGCCGCGCGCACGCACGGGAACAGCGCGGCGACCGTTCCCACCACCAGCGCCGATGCGATCTGCATATAGACCGTGCCGGCATCGACGTTGAATACGGGGAACAGGCTGCCCATTGCCTTGCCGAAGCGGTCGGCGACCGGGAACGTGAGCGCGATGCCGAGCGCGGCGCCGGCGAGCGCGATGGCGAGTGATTCGCCGAAAATCAGCAGCGACAGGTGCCGCGGCCCGAAGCCGAGCGCTTTCAGCGTCGCGTATTCGGCCATGCGCTCGCGTGCCGTCATCGCCATGGTGTTGGCCATCACCGCCATGATGATGATGATCACCAGGAACGATACGATCTTGATCGCAACCACGATCGCTTCGGTCATCGACACGAAGCCGAGCTGGAACGCCTGCTCGGTCTCGGTCAGCGTCTCGGCGAGCGAATTCTTGAAGGTCCTGTCGATGGCGGCGGTGACTGCGGCGGCGCGGTCGGCGCCGGTCAGCCCGACGACGTAAACACCGACGGTATTGGCGCGGCGCGGGGAGATCTTCCGCATGGTCTCGTTCAGGTACTCCCAGTGAAAGAAGAACTGCGAGGTGTCGGTTTTCGCTTCCGCCCCGTCGTAGATGCCGCGCACCACGAACTCCCAGTTGCCGGGAAATATCGTGCCGCGCAAGGATACCTGGTCGCCGACCTTGAAACCATAGGTAGTTGCGAGCTTGCGGCCGACGATCGCGCCCTTGCGGTCGCGCACGAAATCGCGCATCTGCTCCGGCGGGATCAGGTATTCCGGGTAGAGCCCGAAATAGCTTTGCGCCTGGATCGCGAACTGCGGGAAAAAGTTCTTTTCGGTGATGTAAATGCCGCCGAACCAGTTGGCGTGCGATACGGCTTTCACGCCTTCGATCTGCCTGATCTTGCCGAGGTAAGTCAGCGGCAGCGGAAACACCAGCGAGATCGCGTTGCGCGTTACCAGCCGTGTTGCCGATGCCGCCTCCGCCCCTGCGTACCACGCATCGACCACGGTGCGCAGCAGGCCGAACGAGAGAATCGAGACCACGATACCGAGCGCAGTCAGCGCGGTGCGCAGCTTGTGGCGAAACGCGTTCCTGACGATCAGCTTGAGGTAATACATTTTTACGTAAACGGCAAACGGTGAATAGAAAACAGTAAACAGGAAACGGTAAACGGTAAACAGTCAAAATCTCTAGCAACTTTCCGTTGCTCACCATTCACCGTTCACCGTTCACCGTTCACCATTGGTGAGTTCGCCTTTTTCGAGATGCCGCACCGTGCGCGCCTTCTCGGCGGCATGCGGGTCGTGCGTGACCAGGATGATGGTCTTGCCGAGCTCGCGGTTCAGGCGCTCGATCAGGTTCAGTATCTCTGCGGCCGACACGCGGTCGAGGTCGCCGGTCGGCTCGTCGGCGACCAGTATCGTCGGATCGGTGATGATCGCGCGCGCGATCGCCACCCGCTGCTGCTGACCGCCCGACAGTTCCGACGGATAGTGATCCGTGCGGTCGGTGAGCCCCATCATCGCGAGCGCGGCGGTCACGTGCTCGCCGCGCTCTCGCCGCGACAGGCCGGTCAGCAGCAGCGGCAGCTCGACGTTCTCGAATGCCGTGAGCACCGGCATCAGGTTGTAGAACTGAAAGATGAAACCGACGTTGCGCGCGCGCCACGCGGCGAGCCTGGATTCGCTTAACGCGGTGATGTCGATGCCTGCGACGCGCAAGCTCCCGCTGTCGGGCTTGTCGATGCCGGCGATCAGATTGAGCAGCGTGCTCTTGCCGGAACCCGACGGCCCCATCAGCGCCACGTAATCGCCGGCGGCGATGTCGAACGTGATGTCGGTCAATACCGGCACGATCTGATCGCCGCGCCGGTACGACTTGACGAGATTCCTGATCTCGACAACCGGCTGCACGGTTTGAATCATAAAAGAAGCTTAGCCGCAAAGGACGCCAAGGACGCGAAGGCAATTCAAAATCGAATCCGAAAAGATGATGAATGCAGATAATCGCCGATACGATCCGTAACTTGTACTTTCATTTGCTGCCATCTGCGTTTGCCTGTAATTCCATTTGTTTTGGATTTTTCCTTGGCGTCCTTCGCGTCCTTTGCGGCAAGGCTGTTCATTTCGTTGGTAGCGCCACGCGAGTACCATTATGCAGTTGGTCCGACGGCCGCAGCACCACCTTGTCGCCGGGCTTCACGCCGGAGCGGATCTCGAGCAGCTCGCCGATTTTGGCGCCGGTCTCGACCGCGGCCTGCGCAACCTTGTCGTCCTTGATCACGAACACCACGCTCCTGCCGTCGCGCTGCACGACTGCCGCCGGCTGCACCACCGTGCGCGCGGTGCGTTCGCCTTCCGGCATTTCCTGCGACAGGAACGCAACCTTGGCGCTCATCTCGGGCAAAATGCGCGGATCGAGCTGCTCGAAGCGGATCTTCGCCATCACCGTGGCCTTCGTGCGATCGACCGTCGGCACCATCCGCAATAAGCGGCCGCGGAATCGCACGTCGGGCAACGCGTCGAGCTGAATTTCGCACGGCTGATCGAGCTTGACCTTGCCGAGGTTCGATTCCGACACGTCGGCCTCGACTTCGAGCGTCGACATGTCGGCCATCGTCACCACCGCCGCCTGCGAACCCAGCGCCGAGGAGAACGGCGTGATCACATCGCCGACGTTGGCGTTTTTGGTCAGCACCACGCCTTCGAACGGCGCGCGGATCAGCGTCTGCTCGAGTCCAACCTGCGCTGCGCGGTGGTTTGCCTGCGCCACCGCAATGGAGGCCTGATAACCGCTGATCGCGGACTTGGCTTTTTCGTAACGCGCAATCGCCGTATCGTGCGCCGCCTGCGACACGAAGTTTTTCGCCAGCAGGTCGCGCGAGCGGTTGAAGTTGCGCTCGGCTTCGTTCAGCTCGGCCTGCCCCTGCTCAAGATTGGCCTGCGCCAGTTTGACGCTGGCGGCCGCCTGCTCCATGGTTGCGGTCACATCGCGGTTCTCGAGCCGCGCAATCATCTCGCCCTGTTTGACGCGCGAACCTTCGCGCACGCCCAGCCACTCGAGCCTGCCGGTCGCTTTCGATGCGACCGCCGCTTTGCGCTGCGCGACGACGTAGCCGGTCGCATTGAGCAAGGTGTAGGACTGCGATGGATAGGCGGCTGACACCGTCGCCGGCTCAATCGCCACCGGCGCGGTCATGTTACGCACCAGATACGCGACGGCAAGCACCGCCGCGATGACGGCACCCATCAGCCACGCGCGCAAACGGCGGCGCGGCGCGCCGGTCGCCGATGCCGCATCGCGGTTGATTCTGAGCTTGCTTAAGTCGGTTTCTGCCATCTGCATCCTTCGCGATGCGACCGGAAACCCGGCAAAACGCGATAAGATATGCGAAATTCTAGCAGGAGCCTTCTATGACCGCAGCGATTCCCACGACGAAACCTGCATTTCAATGGGAAGACGCGCTGTTATTGAACGACGAGCTCACCGAAGACGAGCGCATGGTGCGCGATTCGGCGCGGGTGAAATGCCGCTCGCCGAATCCTGCCGGCTGAAACCATGCAGACCGGGCTCCAGCTTCTCAACACCGTTTTCGGCTACCCCGCGTTTCGCGGCGCGCAGACCGAGATCATCGCGCACGTCGCAGCCGGCGGCGACGCGCTGGTGCTGATGCCCACCGGCGGCGGCAAATCGCTGTGCTATCAGATTCCGGCGCTCCTGCGCGAAGGCTGCGCAGTCGTCATATCACCTCTGATTGCGCTGATGCAGGACCAGGTCGCGGCGCTGACCGAAGCCGGCGTGAACGCTGCGGTGCTCAACTCCTCGCTCGATGCGCAAGCGGCGTACCAAACCGAACGGGATTTTGCGGACGCCAAGCTCGACTTGCTGTATGTCGCGCCGGAGCGCCTCATGACGCCGCGTTTCCTTGCGTTGCTCGGCCGCGCCAAACTCGCCCTGTTCGCGATCGACGAAGCGCATTGCGTCTCGCAATGGGGCCACGACTTCAGGCCGGAGTACATCCAGCTCTCGGTGCTGCATGAGCAGTTTCCCGGCGTGCCGCGCATTGCCCTCACCGCCACCGCCGATGAACTCACGCGCGCGGAAATCATCGCGCGCCTGCAGCTCGAAGACGCACGCGTTTTCATCTCCAGCTTCGACCGGCCGAACATCCACTACGCGATTGCCGGGAAACACAACGCGCGCGACCAGCTGCTCGAATTCATCCGCACGAACCATGCGGGCGAAGCGGGCATCGTGTACTGCCTGTCGCGCAAAAAGGTCGAGGAGACCGCCGGGTGGCTGTCGGCCGCAGGCATACCCGCGCTGCCCTACCACGCCGGACTGGATGCGCAAACCCGCGCGCGCCATCAGCAACGCTTCGTCAACGAAGATGGTGTGGTGATAGTCGCCACCATCGCTTTCGGCATGGGTATCGACAAACCCGACGTGCGCTTCGTGGCCCATCTCGATTTGCCCAAAAGCATCGAAGCCTATTACCAGGAAACCGGCCGCGCGGGCCGCGACGGCCTGCCCGCCGACGCGTGGATGGCGTATGGCCTGGGCGACGTCGTGCAGCAGCGCCGCATGATAGACGAATCGGAGGCCAACGAGACGTTCAAGCGGGTCTCCTACGGCAAGCTCGACGCGCTGGTGGGACTGGCGGAAGCAGCCGGCTGCCGCCGCGTGCGGTTATTGGCTTACTTCGGCGAAGCGAGCACGCCGTGCGGCAACTGCGACAACTGTTTAAAACCACCGCGCGTGTGGAACGGCACCGAAACCGCGCAAAAAGCGCTCTCGTGCGTGTACCGCACCGGTCAGCGTTTCGGCGCCGGGCATCTGATCGACATCCTGCGCGGCAATTTCACCGAGCGCGTGCGGCGGTTCCATCACGATGAGCTCACGACCTTCAGCGTCGGCGCGGATCTTACCGACAGGCAGTGGCGCGCGGTGTTCCGGCAATTGATCGCGCTGGGCTTTCTCGAAGCGGATGCGGAAGCTTACGGCGCGTTCAAGCTGACGGACGCGGCGCGCGATGTGCTCAAGGGTGAAATCACTGTTTCCTTCCGCGCCGAAGCCGAACGGCCGCGCAAACGCGAGCGCAGCCGGAAAGCCGCTTTTGTCAGCGGTTTGCACAGCCCCGTCGCAGGCCCCTTGCTGGACGCCTTGAGAGCATGGCGGCACGCCACGGCGCGCGAGCACGGCGTGCCTGCTTATGTGGTATTTCACGACAGCACCCTGGAAGCGATCGCCGCCACCCGCCCACGGACGCTGGATGATTTGCGCGGCATGTCCGGCATCGGCGCGAAAAAGCTGGAGCGGTATGGCGAGGCGCTGCTGACGATCGCAAGAGAAAACTGATATTTCTAAACCCGCTGCCGCAGCTCGTTGCGGCACCATCGAGCGGGCCCGGGCTGCGGCGCCGCGCGCACCAAACGCCGCGTTGATCGCCGCTCCCGCGATGGCCCGTCACCCGAACAGCCCGCCGACCCGCGTTCCGGCGATGCGGTTGACCACGTAGAGGCTCAGCGCGCACACCACGATCAGGATCACGCCGAGCGCGGCCGCCTGGCTTTGCGAGCCCGCGATGTAAAAAGTGAAGATCCCGAACGGAATCATCTCCCAGCCACCGAGCGTGAGGAAAATCGTGGCCGACGCTTCCTGAATCGACATGATGAAGGAAAACAACGCGCC
>JAHFRL010000129.1 GCA_023266235.1 Betaproteobacteria bacterium | reverse complement strand
CCGCGTCTTGCGGGCGTAGAAGTCATCGGTGTGCACCGGGCTTTGGCAGAACACCACCGAGCCCACCGCTTCCATGCCGAGCTCCTTTACCCGGCGCAGCAGGTCGACGATGTTATCGAGGTCGGACAGCGCGTCGATCGCGCGCACGCGACGGATGCCGTTCCTGGCGAGGCATTCGAGCCACAGGAAATTGACGTCGTCGGGCTGCACGTCGAAGCTGAGCAGGCTCTTGCTGCGCATCGCCGACTGCATCCTGGTGCGGGTTACGCGCTCGCGCATCAGCCGCAGCCGCTGCCACGGGTCTTCCTTGAGGTAGCGGACGCAGACGTCGAACTGGATCGCGCTCATCAGGTCGATGGCCTCGAAGCCGATGCGATCCACTTTCTCCGCGACGGGGAGCATCATCGCGGTGGTCATGCGCGTCGCCCACAGGCATTGGTGGGCATCGCGCAGCGTAGTGTCGATAACCTTGATTTCCGGCATGGCGACGCAGTGGTCAGTCCGGCCTGATCACAATCAGCGGCTGGTCCGGCTCGACCAGCGTCTCGTTGGCGAACGGGATCGCGGTGACGGTTCCGGCGACCCCCGCCTTGAGCGTGCTGAACAGCTTCATCACCTCGAACACGCATACGGTGTCCTCGGGCCCGACGTGATCGCCTATTTCGACAAGGGGCCTGGTGCCGGGCGAAGCTGCCCGGAAAAACGTGCCCATCGTCGGCGCGCGCACCGCGACGTGTCCCGGCGGGACCGCCAAAGCCGCGTCTGCCGTGGCTGGCGCGGCGGGCGTAGCAGCCCGGGCGGCCGGCGGCGCCGGTTTGGCGCGTGCACTCGATGGCGTGATGGCGGCGGGCGCGCCGCCGCTGCGGCTCACGTGCAATTTAAGATCGCCGATTTCGAGATGGACATCGCGCTCGCCCATCTCGTCGATGATCTTGAGTATTTTGCGGACGTCGTCCTGGGTCAGTTCTGACACCGTGATTTTCTCGGCGGGCGGCGCGCGCTCAGAGCACTTTGCCCGGGTTCATCAGGTTGTGCGGATCGAGCGCTTTCTTCAACGTGCGCATCAGCGCCAGCTCGATCTCGCTCTTGTGGCGCCTGAGTTCATCGCGTTTCGATTGGCCGATGCCATGCTCGGCGCTGATGCTGCCGCCGAACTGCTGCACGATACCGTGAACAACGCGGTTGACATCGATGGCGGCGCGCGCCTCGGCATCATCGCGCTCGCGTCCCGGCACGAACGCGTTGAAGTGCAGGTTGCCGTCGCCGACGTGGCCGAAACAGATGATGCGTACTCCCGGGAAGCGCGTCTCCAGCGCGCGGCTGGCGGCGGCGATGAACGCCGGTATCCGGCTCACGGCGACCGCGATATCGTGACGGTAGACCAGCCCCTCGACGCGGGCTGCTTCCGGGATCGTCTCGCGCAGCCGCCACAGGGCTTGCGCCTGCGCCTGGTTCTCCGCGATCACGGCGTCGCCGACGAATTTGCGCGCGATGCCTTCGGCAAGCGCACGCTCGAATTCGTCGCGGAGCGCGCTGCCCGCGCGCGTGTCGCTGAGTTCGGCAAGGACATACCAGGGCTGGATTGCGGGCAATGAATCGCGCGTGCCGGGGATGTGCCGGAACACCATGTCAAGGCAGTTGCGCGACATGATCTCGAACGCGCTGATGCGGTCACCGCAATGATTGCGTAGCAGCGCGAGCAGCTCGACCGCGGCTTCGGCGCAGGGCATCGCGGCGAGCGCGGTGACACTGCTGCGCGGGAGCGGGAACAGCTTGAGCACCGCTTTGGTGATGATGCCGAGCGTGCCCTCGGCGCCGATGAACAAGTGCTTGAGGTCGTAGCCGGTATTGTCCTTGCGCAAGCTGCGCAGTCCGCTCCAGATGCGTCCGTCGGCAACCACCACCTCGAGTCCCAGCACGAGATCGCGCGCGTTACCGTAACGCAGCACATTGATGCCGCCGGCGTTGGTGGCAAGATTGCCGCCGATCTGGCAGCTGCCTTCCGCGCCGAGGCTCAACGGGAAAAAGCGGTCGGCGGCCAGTGCCGCCTGCTGGATATTGGCGAGTATGCAGCCGGCTTCGACCGCCACCGTATTGTTGAGCGCGTCGAGTTCGATGATCCGGTTCATGCGCGCAAGGTTCAGCACGATCGCGTTGCCGCTGGCATCGGGGGTCGCGGCGCCGCACATGCCGGTGTTGCCGCCCTGCGGCACGACGGGCGTGCGCGTTTCGGCGCACAGGCGCACGATGGCTGCAACTTCCCCGGTGCTCGCGGGGCGCGTGACCGCGGCGGCGCGCCCTTGATACAGTTCGCGCCAGTCGGTGAGGTAGGGTGCCATCTCGCCGGGATCGGTGACGAGACCGCGCGCGCCGACGATGGCGCCGAGCCGCGCAACGAGATCGGCGGCAACCTCCGGCTGCGCGCTCATGGCAGCAGGCGGGGCATCGGCATCAACTGCCCTGCACGCCGTGGATTTCGGGGAAAAACAGGTCTTTCCACGTCGCCGGTTTTTTCCTGATCGAGCCGACCTTGTGCATGAAATCAGCGTATTTCATCGTGTTGTTCGGCACCAGGGTGTAGAGCACCTGCGGGCTCGACACGATTTTATGCAGCCAATCGACGGTGAGAGTGGACTTGGTCTGCTCGATCCACATCTGCGCGGCGGCGCGCTTGTCTTTGTTGAGGATCTCGGTCGCCTCCTGGAGCGCGGCGAGGACGGCCTTGTAGGTTTTGGGATTGGCCTCGCGGAATTTGGC
This sequence comes from Betaproteobacteria bacterium, assembly GCA_023266235.1. Lineage (GTDB taxonomy): Bacteria > Pseudomonadota > Gammaproteobacteria > Burkholderiales > SG8-41 > PALSA-1004. The sequence goes on along the minus strand of JAHFRL010000129.1, from coordinate 10,909 downwards.
GGTGGTCCAGATCACGGTGAAGGTGTGCGGGCCGCCCATCACGTCGAACGAATTGAGGATGGTGTGGATGCCGGCACGCTCGAGCTGCTGGAACTGGAACGGCGGCACGCTGAATACGTTGTTGATCTCGCTGGCGCCCGCGAGCAGCGCGACGGTGGCGTCCGGCGGCGACATCGACACGGCGAGGTTGTCGTATTTGCCGTAATTGGCGTCGCCGAATTCCTTGGCGGCGGCCATTTGCAGCGTCACCGCCTGCACCGAGCTTTTGATGCTCGGCACCGCGATGCGGTCTTTTTCGGTGAAATCGCGGATCGACTTGATGTGCGGGCTGCGCGAATTGAGCAGGAACGGCTGCGAGCTCAAAGCGGACACCCCGCGCACTTCCTGCGGCGTGCCGAGGGTTTTCTCCCACAACGTGATCAGGCCGGGAACGCCGCCGGAAACGTAATCGACCTTGCCCGCGAGCAGCGCATCGTTCATGAAGTTAGGGCCGTTGAAGCGGTCCCAGAACACCTTGATTTCGCCCAGGCCGGCCGCCCTCGCGTGCTTTTCGATCAGCTGGTTGCGCTCCATGATCGCGAACTGCATGTAGCCCATGCTGAACTGCTGCGCAAGCCGCACTTCCGACACCTCGGCGCGCACCTGCTGCAGCGGCGCCAGCACAAGCACCAGCGACGTGAGCAGCCACGAAATTGCAATGCGAATCTTCATTGAATCCTCCTGTGTTTCGGTGTTCCGGGCTGGCTCGCCGACGGCGCTCGGTAGCGGAGTATAGCAACTGCGTTTTCGGCACCGCAACAAAGCGGCACGCAGCGACGGTCGGGATTGCGCGCGGCAGGCAAAAGCAGCTATCGTAGCGGGAGGTTCTTGGCCCCGTTGCGCGCTATTTAACATCCACGCCTGAGGCTTTGACTATTTCACTGATCCGCTTCGTCTGCTCGCGCCGGAATGCATCGAGTTCCGCGCGCGTGCTCCCGACGAGGTCGAGTCCCAGCGCTTTGAGCTGTTCGCCGAATTGCGGTTCCTTGACCGCCTTGGCGACTTCGGCGCTCGCCTTGGCCAGTACCGCGGGCGGCGTGCCGGTAGGGGCCACCAAGCTATACCATCCGAGCGTCTCGTAGCCGGGCACCACCTCCGAGATCGATGGCACGCCGGGAAGCAGCGCATTACGCTTGGGGCCGGTGACGCCCAGTGCCCTGACGCGCCCGGCCTGGACAGCGCCCAACACCGCCGGGACGACCCCGTAGGTGAGATGCACCTCTTTCCCCATCGTGTCAGTGAGGGCCTGGGCGACGCCCTTGTAGGGCACATGCAGCATGTCGGTGCCCGTCAAACGCGTGAACAGGACCCCGGAGAGATGCTCGGAGGCGCCGGTGCCAGCCGAGCCATACCGGAGTGGCGTTTTTTTCGCGAGCTCGATCAGCTCACGCAGCGACTTCGCAGGCAATTCAGGATTGACCACGAGAACAAACGGTACCGTTCCGATCAGGCTGATCGAGGCGAAATCCTTGCCCAGGTTGAACTTGACGTCGGGATATACCGCGGTTGCGACCAGCAGCTGCGAGGTCAACATCATCCACGTGTAGCCGTCGGGCACCGCGTGCAATACCAGCTCGGCGCTGAGGATGCCGGCCACACCGGGCCTGGAATCAACGACGATCCGCTGGCCCCACGCCCCGTACAATCGGTCGGCCAGGGCCCGCGAAATGATATCGGGACCCGAGCCCGGCGCGCTGCCGATGACGAGCCGGATCGGTTTTTCCGGGTAGGCTGCCTGCGCGGCGTGCGCCGCCGATACCGCCAACACCGCCGGGATGGCGATTGCGGCCAACAGTTTCACAGTACGCATCTCGATTCTCCTCCTCAGGTTTGTTTTCGAGCAGCCGCTCCAGCCGTTGCCGTTCAAGGCCGGCTGCGGACGAACGGAACCGATCGAGGCCCGCGCGGTAAAGGAAAAAATCCACTGCCACGTATCTATCATGCGCACGAAGAAAGCTTTTTGTCCATGCCTGTAGCCTGCCTGGTCGATGACGTCGCTCGCTGTCGTGTAATTCAACCTAAGATGGCACCGATCTCACTCAGCGTGTATCCGTGTTTGAGATGCATCGAACTTGGGGGTCACTGAACCCGTCTCATTCGCTGCGCAGCGCCTCCAAGGGGTCCAGCCGCGCCGCGCGCCGCGCCGGCAGCACGCCGGCCGCCAGTCCCACCGCCACCGCGACCAGTTCCGCGAGCACTGCATAGCTCCAGGGCGTGTGCACGGGCAACGCCGGCAGCGCGAGCTGGAGCAGCAGGGCGATCCCCCAGCCCAGCAACAGCCCGGCCGCCCCGCCGATCGCCGCAAGCAGCGCTGCCTCTCCCAGGAACAGCAGCAGGATGGCCCGCTGCGTTGCTCCCACGGCGCGCAGCAGGCCGATCTCGGAGGTGCGCTCGGCCACCGCGATGGTGAGGATGGTGAGGATGCCGACGCCGCCCACCACCAGTGAGATGCCGCCCATCGCCGCCACCGCAAATGTGATCGCATCGAGCACGGTGCCGAACACCTCGAGCATTTTCTGCTGCGGCGTGACGGTGAAGTCCTCGGCGCCGTGGCGGGCAATGAGTATGCGCCTGATGCCCTGCTCGACTTCGGCGAGCGGCGCGGTGGGCTCGTAGGTGACGTGGATTTCCATCAGGCTCTCACGGTTGAACATTTCGAGCGCCCGCTGCACGGGAATGAACACGGTATCGTCGAGGTCGAAGCCCAGCACCTGGCCTTTGGATTGCATCACGCCGACCACGCGGTAGCGTTCGCCGCCGACGCGGATACGGCTGCCGAGCGGGTTCTCGCCGCCGAAGAATTCCCGCGCCACCTTGGAGCCGAGCACGGCAAACGCGCGCGCGCTGCGGGGATCTTCCTGCGGCAGGAATTCGCCGCTCGCCACGCGCATCCTGAGCGCCTCGGCAAAGTCGGGTCCCACGCCATAGAGCGTCACGCGGCGGCTTCTGCCGAAGTACTTCACGTCCGCGTTGCCCTGCACCACCGGGTCGCTCACCTGCACGTAGGGCGCGCGCTTGAGCGCGAGCGCATCCTCGACGCTGAGCGGGCGCACGGCGTTCACTGCGCCGAGTGACGCGCCGTGGGTCTGGATGCGGCCCGGCGTGACGCTGATGAGGTTCGTGCCGAACTGGGTGAATTCGGCGACCACGAAGCGGTGCAGGCCCTCGCCGATCGAAGTAAGCAGGATCACCGCGGCGATTCCCACGGCGATGCCGAGCGCGGTCAGCAACGTGCGCAATCGGTGCGCCTTGAGCGAGCCGTAGGTGAAGCGAAGAAAATCAGCGAGCAGCATGATCGACCTACCGGCGTGAGAGCGCCTGCACGGGATCGAGCCGCGCCGCGCGCCGGGCGGGAATGACCGTGAACAGCACCGCGGTGATCACCGCGGTCGCCGGCGCGGCGATGAGCGCCCACCACGGCGCCTGAAACGGAATCGCCGGATAAAGGTGCAGCGCCACGTTGGTGGCAAGCTGACCGACGACAAGACCGACCGCCGCGCCGCTGAGCGCGAGCAGCACCGCCTCGGTGAGGAAAGCGAGCCGGATCTGGCGGCCGGTCGCGCCCAGCGCTTTCAGCAGGCCGATCTCGCGCCGGCGCTGCGTCACGGCGATCAGCATCACGTTCATGATCAGAATGCCGGCTACCGCGAGGCTGATCGCGGCGATGCCGCCCACCGCAAGCGTGAGCGCGCGCAGGATGCGGTCGAACGTGGCGAGCACCGCGTCCTGCGTGATCACCGTGACGTCGCGCTCGCCCTCGTGGCGCAGCCGGATGATCTCCTCGATATCTTCCCTGGCGTAGGGAATCTGTTCGCGGCTTTTCGCTTCCACCAGCACGCGGAACAGCGACTCGGTATTGAACAGCGCCTGCGCCGCGGCAAGCGGCACGATCACGATCTCATCGGTGTTGAAGCCGAGCGATTCACCCTGCTTGGCGAGCACGCCGATCACGCGAAAACGGCGGTCGCCGATGCGCAGCCACTCGCCCAGCGCCTGCCGTGCGGGAAACAATTCGGCCGCCACCTTGGTGCCGATCACGCACACCGGCAGGCTTTGCCGCGGATCGCCTTCAGGCAGAAAGCGGCCCTGCGCGAGCTCCATGCTGCGGATTTCGACGAACTCGGCAGTCGATCCAAGCACCGGCGTCTCGCGGCGCCGCGTGCCGACGCGTACGTCGCCGGCGCCGACGATGAGCGGCGCGATGCGCCGGACCGCATGGCTGCGCTTGAGCGCCAGCGCGTCCTCCAGCACCAGATCGCGCGGCGTCTTGCCCAGCAGCACGCCGGGCATCGCGCCCGCGGTTTCGCTGCGGCCGGGCAGCACGATGACAAGATTGGTACCGAGCGAGCCGAACTGGTTGACCACGTAGAGCCGCGCGCCTTCTCCAAGTGAGGTCACCGCTACCACCGCCGCGACACCAATCCCCATCGCGAGCAGGATCAGGAACGTCCGCGCCGGGTAGCCGCGCACCACCTGCCACGCGAAGTCGAACAGATCGGGCGGCCGCATCGTGTCAGCTAGACCTCATCCGCCGTTACTGCGACAGCAAACGGCACGCCCAGCGTCTCAAAGTGTTTTTTTCCGCACTCCACTTTATCTGCTTCGCTGGAACGCAACTTCAGAGAATTCCTGGTTGCTTTGGTTTCGCGCACCAGGTAAAGCGTTTGGTCCTCGTGTTTAACGATCGCCCAATCCGGATTGTACTTGCCGACGGGCGTATCGATCTCAAACCATCCGGGCAGTTTCACGAACAGCTTGATGTCCTGGCGTTCGTCCAACCTCTGGGCAAACTTGCGCTCTACCTCGGACTCGTAAACCACGTATTCATAAACGGATTTCTTGACCTGTAGTGCGGTCAGATAATTGATCAGTTCCTCATTCTTGAAGAGCAGCATCTCCCACTCCGCTGCTGATCCCGTACCGTCGATGCGCTCGTATTTGATGCCGTCCACCAACAGCCGGTGCAGTTCGTACTTAAGGATCGTTGCCACGGCATCCAGGAAACGCTGCGGATTGTTGAACAACTCGCCCAGCCGTCCCGATTCCTTGAGGATGCGGACAAGCGTGGAGCGCGTCAGCTCGGTTTCGTTCTGCAAATAAGCGAGCACGTCCGGTATCGCGCGCGAAAGGTAATTCGCCTCCTCCTGCGCAGCGCCTACGGCCGCCGTCGTCACGCCGCCCTTGGTGACGCCGATTTGACCAGTCACCACATTGATTTTCGGTATCTCGATTTTCTCCAGGCGCTTGATCGCATCGACGGCGCGCGCGACGAGCCTGTCAGTCCCGAATTCCACACGGTAGGTCGTCTTGGGCTTGATGTGATCCCAAAGCGCCTGGAATTCCGGGCTGAGCGTGACCTCCTTCTTGAGCTTGTTCGGCCCGTCGTCCCGTTCGCGACGGATATGACGCTCAATCTGATACGCCGCGAGCAGATCAATGACCGCCGGCGCCAATTCGCGATGCGCCTCAGGCAGTTCCAGTTTGAAGTCTTTGCGTTTCGGGTCGAACGCCGGCTGGATGCGCCCCTCTATGTCGAGCAACTTCTGATTCACCAGCACGTCTCGTATCGTAACCGCCGCCTCATGTCCGATCGGCCGCTCTTCGCCGTCCACTACCCGGATGATTTTGGCGAGCGCCGTGAGCGGGACTTTGCCGAACGTCACACCGCATTCTTCCTCGTACTCTGTCTGCAAGGCGCGGGCGAAATCCTCATAGCTCTCGTTGGCCATGACGTAAAGCTTGTTCACCGACTCGTCGAACACACGCAAACCGTTTTGATCCACCGGCAAACGAAGGCCGCGACCGATTTCCTGCCGTTTCTTCACGGCGCTCCGGGTTTCGTTGAGCGTGCATATTTGGAACACATTCGGGTTGTCCCAGCCTTCGCGCAGCGCCGAGTGGCTGAAGATGAAGCGCAGCGGCTCATCCGGCGAAAGCAAACGCTCTTTCTCCTTCATGATGAGGTTGTACACTTCATCGTCGGCCTGCGTGTCGCCGCGCGTGTCCTTGAGCACGCCCTTCTTGTCCTGCGCAAAGTAGCCGTTATGGAGCTTGTCCATTGGCTGCTTCAGCCACTCCAGCTCGCGGAAGCGCTCGTCCTTTGCCAGCGCCGCAAGCTCGACCTCGAACGCCTTCGCGAACTTGCCTTTCACCGGCTGGCCCGCCGCATCGTAGTCGCGGTAATTGGCCACCCGGTCGACGAAAAAGAGACTGAGCGCTGCCTCGACCTGATGTGGATTCAAATCCACCTGCGCATCCGCCAATACCGACGCGAGCTTCTCTACACTGTCAGAAGAACAGCGCTTGGTCAGCTGGTACGCAAAATACTTGGCGTGGTAGTCGGTGAGCTGCATTTATTGAATCTTACGGAAAACTCCACGGCCGACGCTGTATAGCTATCTCTCCTACGCTATGTACATGCAACGACAGGCCGGCGTCAAGAAAAGCCGAGGGCCGCGGGACTCGCGCACCACCTGCCAGGCGAATTTGAGCAAATCGGGCAGCCGCATCGTCAAGCCCGCTCATCGGCAACGATCTCGCCGTCGATCATGCGCAACCGCCGGTGCGCGCGCGAGCCGATCTCCAGATCGTGAGTCACGAGCAACACGGCGCCGCCATTGTGATGCACGCGCTCCAGCACCGCCATTACTTCCTGGCCCGTGTGACGGTCGAGGTTCCCGGTCGGTTCGTCGGCGAGGACCACCGAAGGGCTCATCGCCATCGCACGCGCAATTGCCACGCGCTGACACTGGCCGCCGGAGAGCTGATCGGGACGATGCCGCGCCCGGTCCTCGAGGCCGTACTCCGCGAGCAACCGATCCAGTCTCGTCTTGCGCGCAGCCGGATCGATGCCCGCCAGCACCATCGGCAGCTCGATGTTCTGCGCCGCGTTCAGTCGCGGCACGAGATGGAAGAACTGAAATACGAAGCCGATTTTCTCGCGCCGCGCGCGCGCAAGCTCATCGTCGTCGAGGCCCGTGACATTACGCTTGTCGAGCTCGTAGATGCCGGCACTGGGGCGGTCGAGGAGCCCGATGACGTTGAGCAGCGTCGACTTGCCAGAGCCCGAGGGACCCATGATGGACAGATATTCGCCTTGGGCGATTTCCAGATTCACGCCCCGCAGAGCATGAACCGCTTCTTCACCCACGATAAAGGTGCGCTCGATGCCGGTAAGTCGGATCATTCCAGGCGCGGTTTGGCCGCCGCTTTACTCTCCACCACGGCGCGCGCGCCGGCTTTCACGCCCTCGCGCTCGAGCGAAGTCACGACCCGGTCGCCGCGCACGAGACCCGCTTTCACCTCGGTGAATTCCCAGTTGGAGAGGCCCGTCTCGATCCGGCGCTCTTCGAGCGCGCCAGCGGCGCCCAGCACGAGCACGCGGTTGCCCGGCATCAGCGCCGTCGTCGGAATGCGCACCGCGCCGTCGCGGACGGCGATCACCACCTCGACGTCGGCGCTGTAGCCGACGAGCAGATGCCTGGCCTCGCCGGGATGGTCGAATTCGACTTCCGCTTCCACCGTGCGCGCCTGCTTTTCCACCGCCAGCACGTAAGGCGCGATGCGGCGCAGCCTGCCGCTGAAATGCTTGCCGCGGTAGGCGTCCAGCGTGATGCGGCCCGTCATGCCGACCTTGAGCTGCGCCGCATCGACTTCGTCGATCGGCGCCGAGACGTAAAGGCAGGAGTCGTCGATCAGGTCGACCGCCGGGAGCGTCGGAATGCCCGGCGGGGACGGCGTCAGGTATTCGCCCAATTCGCCGTTGACTTCGGCAACGATGCCGGCGAACGGCGCGCGCAGCACGGTGCGGTCGGTGTCGGCGCGCGAGGCCTGGATGCGCGCCTCGGCTTCCGCCACCTGCGTGCCCGCCGAATCGCAGCTCGCCTGCTTGGCGGTGGCATCCGCGGTGACGCGCTCGACGGCTTCCTGCGACACGAAGTTGCGCTCGCGCAGCTCGCGCGAGCGCCGGGCGTCGCGCGCCGCCGCGTTGGCGAACTCGCAGATCTCGCGCACGTGCGCCTTCGCTGTCTGCAATTGCTCCCGCGCGACCCGTTCGCGCGCGGTGAGGTCATCGTTCCAGAGCGTGAGCAGCACCTGTCCCGTGCGCACCCGGTCGCCTTCGCGCACGTTCAGCTTCTCGATGCGCCCGCCCGCGGGCGGCGCGAGCTTGGCGCGGCGGCAGGCCGCAACCGAGCCCGCGCGCGTGTTTGCCACCGTGTTCTCCACGCGGCCGACGTCGGCCTCCGCAACCACCACCATCACGGGTTTGGAGCGCGTCGCGTACCAAATCGCGGCCGCCACGCCGATGGCGAACAGCGCCAACAACAGGAAACGCGTTACCAGCCGGCGCGATCGCCCGGCCTCGCTGCGGATGTCAGGAGGGTTCATAGGCGCTAATTATCCCGGAATTGGGGCCGCAGCCGTTTGTCGCACATCAATGGATGCGCCGGCCTAGGCGTCCGCGGCACGCGCGGACGGGGGAACACCGCATCCACAGGCGCAATATTTCACCCGCCCACTTGCCGGAAACCCGTATGTCTATTGGGTTGCATGGCAGGATTGAGGATCATGGATCGAGGCATTTCCTGTTCCCCGTTCCCGATTCGCCCGGCCGACACGCATCAACCCCCGACACATCCCGAAAAAAACAGGTCGCAACCTTGTGGGTAGCGGCCTGTCGGACCTGCGCGGCCTTTTAAGCCACGCATTAGAGGTTGCTGGCTGCCGCGAGCAGCTCGCGTAAGACCTGCGCAGCTTGTCTGCGCTCGTTAATCAAAACAGCCGTTGTCTTACGCAGCTGCCAGCAGCTCGCGTAAGACATAAGGCAGAATGCCGCCGTGCGCGTAGTAATCGACCTCGATCGGGGTGTCGATGCGCAGACGCAACGGCACCTGTTCGGTCTTGCCGTCCTTGCGCTTGATCGTCATCGTCACGTCCTGCTGCGGTTTGATGCCGTGCTCGATGCCGGTGATGTCGATCGTCTCGGAGCCGTCGAGCTTGAGCGACGGCGCGCTCACGCCGTCCTTGAACTGCAGCGGCAGCACGCCCATGAAGACGAGGTTCGCGCGATGGATGCGCTCGAAATTGCGCACGATCACCGCCTTGACGCCCAAGAGCTGCGGGCCTTTCGCCGCCCAGTCGCGCGATGAACCCTGGCCGTACTCGTCGCCGCCGAACACCACCGAAGGCACGCCTTCCTTCCGGTAGCGCATCGCGGCTTCGTAGATCGAGGTTTGCTCGCCGCTCGGATGGTGAATGGTGACCCCGCCTTCGGTGCCGGGCACCATCAGGTTCTTGATGCGCACGTTGGCGAAAGTGCCGCGCATCATGATTTCGTGATTGCCGCGGCGCGCGCCGTAAGTATTGAAATCGGCAACGCCCACCCCGTGGTCTTGCAGGTACTTGCCGGCCGGTGCGGTCGCGCGGATGCCGCCCGCGGGGCTGATGTGGTCGGTCGTGATTGAATCGCCGAAAATGCCGAGCACGCGCGCGCCCTTGACGTCGGACACTTTGCCGGGTTGCATCTTGAAGCCGTCGAAATAAGGCGGATGGCGCACGTAGGTCGATTTCTCATCCCATTGATAAGTGGCGCCGACCGAAGTCGGAATCTCGTCCCACATCGGGTTGCCTTCACCGAACGCCGAGAACAGCTTCTTGTACATCGCGGGGTCGGTCGCGAACTTCATGACTTCGCTGATTTCCCTGGTCGATGGCCAGATGTCCTTGAGGTAGACCGGTTTGCCGTCCTTGCCGGTGCCGAGCGGATCGCTGGTCATGTCGATGTTGACGGTGCCGGCGAGCCCGAACGCGACAACGAGCGGCGGGCTCATCAGGAAGTTCGCCTTGATGTTCTGGTGGATGCGCGCTTCGAAGTTGCGATTGCCCGACAGCACGGCGGCCGCCACGATGTCGTTCTTGCTCACTGCTTCGTCGATGTGCGCATCGAGCGGCCCCGAATTGCCGATACAGGTGGTGCAGCCGTAGCCCGAAACGTAATAGCCGAGCTGATCGAGATAAGTCAGCAGACCCGCGTTCTTCAGGTACTCGGTCACGGCGAGCGAGCCGGGTCCAAGCGAAGTCTTGACGCGCGAATGCGGCTTGAGGCCTTTCGCGACCGCTTTTTTGGCGAGGAGCCCTGCGCCCAGCAGCACGCCGGGGTTGGAGGTGTTGGTGCAGGAAGTGATCGCGGAGATCAGCACGTCGCCCTGGCCGACGTCGACGCCCGCCTTGCTGGTGGGCACCCGCTTGTCCAGCTCGTTCGCCTTGCCGTAGCCGCCGTCGACGAAAGCTTTACCCATCAGTTCCCGGAACTTGCCTTTGAGCGCCGGCAGGTCGAGGCGGTCGTGCGGGCGGCGCGGGCCGGACACCGCGGGTTTGACCGTGGAAAGCTCGAGCTCGACGACCTCGCTGTAGTCGATGTCACCTTGCTTCGGCATGCCGTACATGCCCTGCGCTGTGTAATACGCCTTGACCGCCGGTACGCTATCGCCGCGGCCCGTCATGCGCAGGAATTCGCACGACACGTCATCGACCGGGAAGAAGCCGCAAGTCGCGCCGTACTCGGGCGACATGTTGCCGATGGTCGCGCGATCCGGGATCGTCAGCGACGCCGCGCCATCGCCGAAAAACTCGACGAATTTGCCGACTACTTTTTTCTGCCGCAGCAGTTCGACGATCTTCAACACGCAATCGGTCGCGGTCACGCCGTCGGCGAGCTTGCCCGTGAGGTGCACGCCGACGCAGTCGGGCTCGAGGAAGTACATCGGCTGGCCCAGCATGGCGGCTTCAGCCTCGATGCCGCCCACGCCCCAGCCCAGCACGCCCAGGCCGTTGACCATGGTGGTGTGCGAATCGATGCCGACCAGGCTGT
>JAHFRL010000128.1:9157-13696 GCA_023266235.1 Betaproteobacteria bacterium | reverse complement strand
GGGCAGATGCTGCGTTGTTGGCGCGATTTTGCGCGGCCATGCGCCCCGATCTGTGGACTGCTCCTGCGCCCGCGTGGCGGGAGCTGCGCGCATGGGTCGACCGACTCCAGGCCTTGAAGGACATGCACCAGCAGGAATTAAACCGGATTGAAGCCTACCGGGCCAGCGGTCAAGCCGCGTTGATGAACGCGGTGCAACCGCACATCGACTGGTTGTCCGACCAAATCAAGCAAGTGCAAAGCGACATCAACGATCACATCGATCGCCATCCCGGTTTAAAGCACGACGCACGGTTGCTGCAAAGCATTCCCGGACTGGGGGACGTCACCATTGCCAAAGTATTGGCGTATGCGGGGGACGTGAGGCGCTTTGCCAATGCCAAGGCACTGGCCGCGTTTATCGGCGTAACACCCAGGCAGCGATTATCGGGCACGTCGGTCAAGGGACGTACCATGATGAGCCGCACGGGGCATGCGAGCTTGCGTAAAGCGCTCTACATGCCGGGGATGGTTGCCCGACGCCACAACCCCGCATTGAAAGCCTTCGGCGACCGCTTGGCTGCCAACGGCCTCGTTCCCAAAGCCGTGATCGGCGCTTGCATGCGCAAACTAGCGCATTTGATTTACGGCGTAATTAATTCCGGGAGGCCTTTTGATCTCAATATTGCGATGCCTGCGCTTGACCTTCAAGACGGTATCTGACCCGGCGCAGCCGGAACCAAAAAATATCCACCGAAATTCTTCTCCAAATTTGTCAACGGTGAATTGATAAGAGGCCGGGAAAATGCCATGAGCCGTGAATTACCGCAACAAATGCAGGCCGTGGAAATCAGCTCGCCCGGCGGGCCGGAAGTGCTGCGCGTCGCAACGCGGCCGCTACCGCAGCCGCAAGCGGGCGAAGTGCTGATCAAGGTCGCCGCGGCGGGCGTCAACGGCCCCGACCTGATGCAGCGCAAGGGACTCTATCCTCCGCCGGCCGGCGCCCCGGACCTGCTCGGTCTCGAAGTATCCGGCGAAATAGCGGCCCTGGGCGATCAGGTCCGGCGCTGGTCTGCCGGTGACAAGGTGACCGCGCTCACCAACGGCGGCGGGTATGCCGGGTATTGCACCGTCGATGCGCGTCACTGCCTGCCGATCCCGAGGGGTGTCGGACTGAGTGACGCGGGAAGCCTGCCGGAGACCTTTTTCACCGTCTGGAGCAATGTGTTCATGGGGGCCGGCCTGGCGGCAGGCGAAACGTTCCTCGTCCACGGCGGAGCGGGAGGCATCGGCACGACCGCCATCCAGCTCGGCAAGGCGTTCGGTGCGAAGGTCATCGCCACCGACAGTCCCGACGCGCGGTGCGGATTCTGCCGCGAGCTCGGCGCCGACCGCGTGATCGATTACCGGCGGGAGGACTTCGTGGAAATCGTGCGCGCGGAAGGCGGCGCCCACGTGATCCTCGACATCGTCGGCGGGCCGAACGTCGAGAAAAACTTCAAGGCCGCCACGCACGACGGCCGCATCATCCAGCTCGCCTTCGCGCTCGGCTCCAAGGTCGAAATCAATCTGATGCCCGTGATGCTCAAGCGCCTGCGCTACACCGGCTCGACGCTGCGCACCCGGTCACCCGCTTTCAAGGCCGGCATCGCGCAGGAACTGGAAGCGAAGGTCTGGCCGCTGATCGAAGCGGGCAAGATCAAGCCGGTGGTGCGCGCAACGTTTCCGCTCGCCGAAGCCGGGAAAGCGCACGCGCTGATGGAATCGAGCGCGCACATCGGCAAAATCGTGCTGACCGTGGCGCAGTAAGCCCCGCGGGCTAGATCAACTGCAGCTGCGACTCCTGCTCGGCGACGGACGGCGGCGGCGGGTGGCGCCGCAGTTGCGACACGTCGCGCGTGGCGCCGAGCTTGCGCGCATGGCTGATATTGGCCTCGATTGCTTCGACGTAGTAGTTGTGACCACCGAAATGCGGCTCGGCGTAACGGTACGCGCAGTCGAGATCGGCATCGAGACGGTGCGTCGCGTGTTCGTGGAAAGCCGGTATTTTTGCAATCAGGTCGGCGGCCGACCCGAATACCACCTCTTCTTTGCCCTGTTCGTTCTTGCGCCGCGCCACGCCGCCGAGCACGAATTCGGGAAACAGCCGGTCGTAGCATTTTTCAAGATAGCAGCGGTCCGCCATCTGCGCCAGAATATCCGACGTGCCGAGCAGATTCCCGATGACGCGGAAAACCGGCTGCGGCAGCCTGATTTCCCCGACCGGCACTTCATAGCCGGTGAAGTGCAACACGCGGGCGGCGACCGGCGCGTATTCGGCCATGCCGACTTTCGGCAGGTAATCGCGCAGATAGCGCCCACCGCGGGAAACGCGGGTCAGCGTGTATTCCGCGCCGTGCTGGTGCCGCGTATCCTTGCGATGACGGATGTAGCCGCAATCGTGGTGCAGCGCCAGCATGATGCCCAGGCGGAACAATTGCTCGCCGAGCGGCTCGCGCCCCGTCCGCTGATAGCCATCGAGCAGCCGCGCCATCGCCAGCGTGACATCGAGCACATGCTGCAGGTCGTGATAGCCGGTATCGCAGCCGTAATACTCGGGGTTCTCGCCGCGATAGAGCGCGGCGAAATCCCGGAACGCCCGATCCACGCCGTCGACCCCGGCTTTTCGATACAAATCAAGGTAGATGCGACGAACTTCTGCAGCGACCGCCGCGGGGTCCGAAACCTTGATGCGGTTCGTGACATCGTAGTCGCTGCGCCGCTCTTGCATACCGGCCGCCCTCCGGGCGAGAAAAATCCGTCGTTACGTTAGATTTTCCGAAGTATTAAACTATAATGGCTCGTCCTGATCAACAACAAAAAAGCTAGCCGATTTGCAATGCGTTAGCAACGACGGTTGGACGGCATGCACCCACAGACAATATTTACCAAAACCGCCAAGGGCGTACTCGAGGTCAAGAATCGAACGATACGCCTGCCGCGCGAGCTCGGTCTGGTGTTTCTGGCGGTCGATGGCAAATCCGCGCTCGCCGACCTGCCGCAAAAAGCACGCCTCGACGAGGCAGCGCTCAACGAGGCGCTCGAAAAGCTGATCGCCGACGGCTACGTCAAGGTCTTTTTCGAACCTCCCGCAGCAGACCAGGCCGCGACCGCACCTGCCGGCGATCTCGATCTTGATTTCACCTCGTCCGCGGCGGTCGCCCAACTCAACACCGAAGCCGAAGCGCGCGGCAAGGCGGAAGCCGTGGCCAAAGCGCGTGCCGAAACGGCTGCGCGCGCGGCAGCTGAAGCCAAAGCGCGCCAGGAAATCGAAACGCGGGCACGCGCCGTCGCCGAAGCCAAGGCCAAACAGGAAACCGCCGCCAAATTAAAGGCAGAGGAAGAAGCGCGCGCCGCCGCGCAAGCGAGCGCCAAAGCGGAAATCGACGCCAAGGCCGCAACCGAAAGCAAAGTCAAAGCCGAGGCCGAGGCACGCATGCGCGCGGCAATGCAAGCCCAGGCCAGGGCCGATGCAGAGGCGCGGGCGCGCGCCGCGGCCGAGGCCAGGGCCAGGATCGAGGTCGAGGCCAAGACTAAAGCGGAGGCCGGTGCGCGCGCCGAAGCCGAGGCGCGGGCGCGCGCCGAAGCCGAAGCGCGGGCGCGGGCTGCGGCCGAGGCCAGGGCGCGCGTCGCGATCGAAGCCAAGATGCGCGCCATGGAACAAGCGTTGAAACAGGCCGAGGAACGCGCCGCGGCAGAAGCCGAAGCCCGCGCCCGCGCCGAAGCCGAAGCTCAGCAACGCGCCGCCGCCGAGACCAAAGCACGCGAAGACGCCGAAGCGCGCGCCAAAGCCGCCGAGGAAGCGATCGTGCAAGCGCAAGCGATGGCGGCAGCCGCATCAACCGCCAGGGTCGAAGCCGAAGCCAGGGCAAAAACCGAAGCCGCGGCACGCGCGGCAGCAGAAAGCCGTGGCAAGGAACAGGTCGGGGAACAGATCAAGGCCGAAGCCGATGCGATTGCGCGCACCGCGGAAGCCGCCATGCAGGAGGCGCTCGCCAAGGCGGAGCAGGCGGAGCGCGCGCTTGCCGAAGCCCGGGCCAAAGCCAGAATCGAGACCGAGGTGCGCGCCGCTGCGGAAGCGCAAGCCAGAGCCGAAGCCGCGCAGCGCGCGCAGGAAGCAGCGGAAAAACTGCAGCGCGAAACCGAGCTGCAGATCGCGCGCGAAGAAGCCGAGGCCAGGACGCGCACCGAGCTGAAAGCGCTGGAAGAAAACATTCGCAAGGCGCGCGAGGATGCGCAAGCCCGCGAAGAGGCCGAGCGCAAAGCGCACGAGGAAGAAATCCGCCAGACGCGCGCCGAGGCGGAGGCAAACTCGGCGGTCGAACGCAAGGCCCGCAAGGAAGCCGAGGCCAATGCGGCGACAGAACGCAAGGCCCGTTCCGAGGCTGAAGCGCAAGTCGAGGTCGAACGCCAGTCGCGCACGGCAGCCGTGAGCAAGGCGCGCGAGGAAGCGGAAGCCAAGGCACGCATCGAAGTCGAATCCATGATCGCCGCCGAGCGCAAGGCGCGCGAAGAAGCCGAG
>JAHFRL010000128.1:0-9057 GCA_023266235.1 Betaproteobacteria bacterium | reverse complement strand
GGTCGAACGCCAGTCGCGCACGGCAGCC
This sequence comes from Betaproteobacteria bacterium, assembly GCA_023266235.1. GTDB lineage: Bacteria > Pseudomonadota > Gammaproteobacteria > Burkholderiales > SG8-41 > PALSA-1004. The sequence continues at coordinate 9,029 of JAHFRL010000128.1, read as the reverse complement.
GTGAGCAAGGCGCGCGAGGAAGCGGAAGCCAAGGCACGCATCGAAGTCGAATCCATGATCGCCGCCGAGCGCAAGGCGCGCGAAGAAGCCGAGGTCAAGGTTGAGGCCGAACGCAAGGCGCGCGAAGAAGCCGAGCGCAAGGCGCAGGCCGAAGTCGAAATCAGGATCGAGGCCGAACGCATGGCGCGCCAGGACGCCGAAGCCAAGGCGGCATCCGCGCTCAAGGTGAACGAAACCGCCGAGAAGCTGATTCGCGAAGCTGCCGACAAGCAAACAGCCGAAGCCGTGAAAGCGCGCGACGAGGCACAAAAAATGCTCGATACCGCGCGCCTCGCCCACGAGCAGGCGGTTGCCAAGGCGCAGGCCGAGATGACGGCGCGCGTGAACGCCGAGCAGAAAGTGATCGCCGAGAAGCGCGCGCGCGCTGCCGCTGAAGACCGCGCCAAGCAGGAAGCGGTGTCGCGCGTAATGCAGGAACACCAGGCGCACGAGCGCGGCGAGAAAGAAATCAAGGCCAAGGTCGAGGCCGAACTCAAGGCGCGCGAGCAGGCCGAGCTGCAGGCCGACATCAAAGCACGCACCGAAGCGCAAAAGCGAGCTGACGCAACCGCGGCGCAGCGCTCGCTCGAGCAACAGGAACCTGCCGCCAAAGGCGTCACCGTCGCCCGCGTCAGGAAGCCGGTCAAGTGGGCGCGCATGGCGGCGATCGGCAGCGTCGTGCTGATCGCGCTCGGGCTCGGGCTGCTGCAGCTGGTGCCGCTGTCAGGCTACATCGGCGGCGTCGAAAAACTGTTGTCGGAGCGGCTGCAGGAACCGGTCAACATCGCCAGCCTGCGCTTTTCGCTGCTGCCGTCGCCGCAAATAAAACTTGAGCGCATCATCATCGGCAAGACGCAGGACGTCAGCATCGAATCGGCGATCATCCCCGTGTCGTCGCTGGCGATACTCGATGAGCGTAAAGATCTCGATGAAGTCCAGCTGTTCACGGTCACCATCGACCAGGACGCGATTCCGCGCCTCGCGGGATGGGCCCAGCCGCAGGCCGGCATGCAGCGGTTGCAGATCAATCGCGTCAAGTTGAGCGCCGTCACACTGGCATTGCGCGGCGTCGAGCTGCCGGCTTTCGACGCCACCGTCATGCTTGACAAAGATGGCGGATTGCAGAAGGCCCTGCTGCGTGACTCCAGGGTCAGCGTCGAGCTGGTGCCGATCAAGGACCAGGGTCTGCTGCAGGCAAATTTCAGCGCCAAATCCTGGCGGTTGCCGGTCGGCCCGGGAATGGAATTTTCCGATCTCTCCGGCACCGCCGCGATCAGCCGCCAGCAGGTCGCGGTGACCAACATCGACGGCAGGGTTTACAACGGCGCGCTTAAAGGCGCGGTCACGGTGAACTGGCCGGGCGCACTCCATGCCGAAGGTGACTTCAGCCTCAAAGGCGCCGACGTTGGCCAGGTGCTGTCGGCGTTCACGCGCGAATTCATCGCGAGCGGCGTGCTCGATGCCAGCGCCAAGTTCACAACCCAGGGACAGGCGCCCGCTGATCTGTTCGCCGCGCCGCGCGTGACGGCGACCTTTACGCTGCAAAAAGGCGTGCTCAACAACGTCGACCTGGTGCGCGCGATCCAGTCGCCGAGCCGCACCGGACTGCGCGGGGGCAAGACCCAATTCAACGAAATCACGGGTGAAGCACAAGTGGCGGGCAATCGCATCGCCTACCGCAACCTCAGGCTCGCCTCGGGACCGTTGAATGCCGCCGGCGCGGTCGACGTCTCGCCGGCTGCCGACCTGTCGGGCCGGATCAGCGTGCAAGTCGGCTCGCAAACCGTCACCGTCGCGCGCGGCACGCTCAACCTCGGCGGCAACCTGAAGGGTCCGCTGCTGTCGCAGTAGGATTGAGGATTGTGGATTGAGACCCAAGATTGAAACCTCACTCCTCAATCCTCGATCCTTAGCCTTCCAGCCAGAACGTCACCGGGCCTTCGTTGGTCAGCGCGACGCTCATTTCGGCGCCGAACCTGCCGCATGCGACGTCACCATACCGGGCATGCGCTTGCGTAACCAGATATTCGAACAACTCGCGCCCAGCCTCAGGCGGCGCGGCCGCGGAGAAACTCGCGCGCGCGCCCTTGCTGGTGTCGGCAGCGAGCGTAAATTGCGGCACCAGCAATAACCCGCCCGCGATATCGCGCACGCTCAGATTCATTTTTCCGGCGGCATCGGAAAATACGCGATAGCCCAGCAGGCGCTCGAGCAGCCGGTCCGCGCGGCTCTTGCCGTCGCCCGCCTCGACCCCGACCATTACCAGCAGGCCGCGGCCGATCGCACCGACTTCCCGTCCCGCCACGATCACGCGCGCCGAGCTTACGCGCTGCAGCAGACCGATCATGCGGACGCAACATGCGCCTGCGGCACGCTGCCGGTGCGCTCGACCAGGTATGCAATCGAATTGGCGTAATAGTTGAGTACCGCGACCTGGTCCCGGCTGGCGCCGTACAGGCCGTCGCGCTCGCTGATCAGACGGCGCAGCGTCAGCATGCGCACACCGACCGTGATTGCGTAATCGCGATCGGCGCGCGGAATGTATACGTGCGCGCCGCAGCGCTCGAGCCGGACATTGATTTCCTGAATCACGCGCTTCATCTTGCGGCGGAAATACCAGCGCACGCTCGGCAGCAGCAGCCATTCGAGCGCCGCCAGCGCCGCAGCCGCGAGCAGTATCAGATACAACCACAACGGCAGCGTGACCGTCTGCGTCATGCCCCTCCCCCTCGGGCCCTTCTGATTGATGCCGGTTACGCTTATCATAGCAGGCGGGATTTTCATGCCGTCCAAACCCGACACCAAACGCCGCCGTCTGCTCTACGCCGGGCTGGCTGCCGGCCTCGGTGCGGCGAGCCTGTGGCGGTGGTGGCCGGAACAGGGCATTGCCAACCCGTGCCGCGCCGCGCTGCCGCGGCATCTGGCCGATCATGACATCGTGCGGGCAGCGTGGGCCGGCATCGATGCGGGCAAAGTATGGGATTGTCATGCGCACCTCGTCGGCAGCGGCGATTCCGGCGGCGGCATCTGGGTCAATCCCGAAATGACCAGCCTGCTGCACCCGTTCCAGTACGCGCAACGACTGTTTTACCTCAACGCCGGCTGCGCGCACGCCGCGCCGGGCCGGGTCGATCAGAGCTATATCGAGCGCATGCACAACTTGCTCGACGGCATGCGGCCGGGCGTCAAATTGATCCTGCTCGCCTTCGATTACAGCTATCGCGAAGATGCCGCGGTGTCGCCGGAAACCACCGCGTTCTACACGCCGAACGAGTATGCGCGGCGCGTCGCCAAAGCCCATCCCGAATATTTCGAATGGGCAGCCTCGGTGCACCCCTACCGCAGCGACTGCGTGGCTGCGCTCGGGCAGGCCCGGCACGATGGCGCGCGCGCCATCAAATGGCTGCCGGCGGCGATGGGCATCGACCCGGCCTCGCCACGCTGCGACGCGTTTTACGCGGCGCTGGCGAAGCTCGGTCTGCCGCTGATCACGCACGGCGGCATGGAACGCGCGGTAACCGTCGGCAACCAGGAGCTGGGTAATCCGCTGCGGCTGCGGCGCGCGATCGAGCACGGGGTGCGCGTGGTGATCGCGCACTGCGCCTCGCTGGGCGAGGACCATGATCTCGACCGCGGCGCGCATGGGCCGGTAGTATCGAGCTTCTCGTTGTTCGCGCGCCTGATGGACGAGCCGCGCTTCGAGGGCCGCCTGTTCGGCGACCTGTCGGCGATGACCCAGCTCAATCGCGCCGGTGCGGCGCTCGCGACCGTGATCGAGCGCGGCGAATGGCACGGGCGGCTTTTGAACGGCTCGGACTATCCGCTGCCCGGCATCATGCCGTTATATTCAGTCGATTACATGGTGGATCTCGGATACATCGAACCGGCGATGGCGCCGCTGCTCACCGCCATCCGCCAGCACAATCCTTTGTTGTTCGACTTCGTGCTCAAGCGCCATCTCGACGTCAACGGCAAGCGCTTCGCCCCGACCGTATTCGAGACCAGGCCGTTTTTTGCGCGCTGACGTTTGCCCCGCGTCGAGCAGCGATTTTTTCGTGTACATGGGTTAAGATGCGCGCAACAATACGGGCCTGACCTGCGGCGACACAGGACGGATGCAGGTCCCGACTCGCGGCGCGGCACAAGGGGGCAATTTGAACGAAGAATTCCTGGGGAGGGGGCAGATCACTGCCCCTGGATTTGAAGCCGAAGAACTGAAAGGTTTTTCCCGCACGATCGCCGAGATCGAGTGGCTGCTCGTCATCCTGGTGCTGCTCTATCAGATCGTGCAGGGACGCGATGACGAAACCACCGCCCCGATCTATTTCGGCGTGCTGCTCTACTGCGCGTTCGTCGTCGGTTTTCGTTATTTCAATATTTACCGCAGCGAATCGCACTGGAAGCTCGCGCTGGAAACCTGGGTGATGATTGCGTTCATCACCTGGATCCTCTACCACGGCGGGCGCCTCGACAGCCCGCTTGTCAACCTCTATCTGCTGACCATCATCACCAGCGCGCTCACGCTCGGCAAGCTGATCACGCTGCTCGAGGTGGCGCTGATCGCGGCATGCTACGTGTTTCTCGGCTACTCGAACACGGCCGACTCGCTGTTCTGGGTTACCAACGCCGGCGATTTCATGGCCCTGCTCGCGCCAATGCTGCTGGTCGCCTACATCACCACCTTACTGTCGGCCGATATCCATAGCGCGTTGTCGCGCATCAAGGTGATTTCCGAAACCGACGAACTGACCGGCATCTACAACGTGCGCGCCTTCACCGCGCTCGCCGAGCGTGTGCATAAGCAATCGATACGTTACGGCCATACCTACAGCATCGTGATGGTCGATTCCGATAATCTGAAGGCAATCAACGACACCTACGGCCACGAATCGGGAAACCGGCTGCTCAAACTGACCGTCACCTGCATCCAGCAGGGGCTGCGCGAGACCGACGTGTTCGCGCGCTACGGCGGCGACGAGTTTGTGCTGCTGCTGCCGCAGACCGGGACGGACGGTGCCTTCGAGGTCGCGGAACGCATCCGCAAGGCTATCGTTAATACCGCGCTCTATACCCAGGACAAGCAGGTGCAGACCACCGTCAGCATCGGCATCGCGAACTTCCCTGAGCACGGGGAAGATATCACCGTGATCATGAGCCGCGCCGACCAGGCGCTCTACAACAGCAAGAAGCGCGGCCGCAATCGCTGTTCGGTCAGCGGCGACCAGTAATTTCGTTGCGCGCCGGCCGAAAGTAATCCAGGTTGTCGTAGTACCGCTCGTCCTGGTTGTCTGCGCACCAGCCCGGCACACCGAGTATGGGCACCGGTGCAAGTTCCCGCGTTGCGGAAAACTGCGCCGGATCGCCGATCCGCGCCGCGAGCCGCGCGTCAAGATCGCCTAGCTGTTGCGCAATCGGAAGCGCAAAAAAAGCATCTGTGACCGCGAACATCACGCTCCTGCCGGTGACGCCGGCAAATGGCGCGAGCGCCTTTTCGTAAAGCGCGTGGCCGAACAGGTAAAAGCGCATGCATTGCGCGGCTTCGGAGCGCAGCAGCCAGAACAGTTCCTTCCACTGGCAGCCGGTCAGCCGCGCGGCGAGCCCGGAATCGCTGGCGGCGACGATCACGCCGCCCTCGTCGAACAACGTCAGCGCGTCCTGCGCCGGGCCGCGGTTTGGCGCGCCGCTCGCCCGCTGCCGCTCGAGTTCGCGGTAATGCCGCTGGTTGAGCGCCGCCTTGGCTGCGGGGAAAGCCAGCCACACCAGGGCATTGAACAGATCGTGCCAGTTGCAGGAACGGAACTGCGCCTCGCCGCGCAGATAAATGCGCGGCTCGTATTCATCCTCGAAGGTCGCCTGCCGCAACTGCTGTTCGACCAGGCGCAGCGGTCTGCCGCCGGCGGTAACGATCGGCGCGCTGCGCGCAGCGATGATGCGATTGAGATCGTCGCAGCCGGGCCAATATGGGCCGCGCAGCCCGCGCGCCGCCGCGCGCAGCGGCTCGAACATCGGCGAGCGCCCGGCAAAATCAGGATCCCAGGGCTGAGACATCATTCGGGGATACCAATCAGATGAGTGGATGGTAATATTACAATCAATAACGAATTTGGTTTGTCTTGGTCTTTTACCCTGCGTCCTTGGCGTCCTCTGCGGCAAAGCTTTTTTGGGTATGCCTGAAAAAATCGATTGCGCAGTGATCGGCGCCGGCGTCGTCGGCTTGGCGGTCGCGCGCGAACTCGCGCTCGCCGGCCGCGAGGTGGTGATCCTCGAAGCCGAAGGCGCGATCGGCACGCATACCAGCTCGCGCAACTCCGAGGTCATCCACTCCGGCATCTACTACGTACCCGGATCGCTCAAGGCGCGCCTGTGCGTCGAAGGCAAGCAGCTCATGTACCGCTACTGCGCCGAGCGCGGAATCGCGCACCAGCGGATCACCAAGATCGTCGTTGCCACCGGCGAGGCCCAGGTGCCGGAGCTCGACAAATACAAGCAGCAGGCGGAAGCCAACGGCGTGAACGATCTGCGGATGCTCACGCGCGGGGAACTGCGGCGGATCGAGCCGGAGGTCGCGGCGGTAGCGGGCTTCCTGTCGCCTTCCACCGGCATCGTCGACAGCCATGCGCTGATGCTCGCCTGCCTCGGCGATGCCGAAAACCGCGGCGCCTCGCTGGCGCTGAACAGCCGCGTCGAATCAGGCCGCGTGACCGCGGACGGCATCCTGCTCAACGTCGGGGGCACGGAGCCCATGACGGTGGTGTGCAACACGGTGATCAACGCCGCGGGGCTTTACGCGCAGGACGCATCGCGCCGGATCGAAGGTATCCCGGCCGCGACGATCCCGCCCACCTTCTACGCGATCGGACATTACTACACGCTGACCGGCAAATCACCGTTCAGCCGCCACGTCTACCCGGTCGCGCGCCGGGACTGGCACGGCGTGCACGTCACGGTGGATCTCGGCGGCCGCTGCAAGTTCGGGCCGGACTTTGAGTGGATCGACCGCGTTGATTACCGCTTCGACGAAAGCCGCGAGGCGCGCTTCTACGCAGCGATCCGTGACTACTACCCGGGACTGAAGGACGGCGCGCTGCAGCCCGGCTACACCGGCATCCGCCCCAAGCTCGGCGGCCCCAGCCAGCTCGTCGCCGACTTCATGATCCAGGGCCCGCGGGATCACGGCATCGCCGGCATGGTCAGCCTCTACGGCATCGAATCGCCGGGGCTCACTTCATCGCTCGCCATCGGCGCCTACGTCCGCTCGCTGCTCGCCGGGGAATAGGAAGTACCAAATGGCCAGACCACTCACACCAGTTACTGATCCCTATTTCCTGTTTGCCGCTTTCTCGAGAAACGCGCCGACCGCGCGCACCCATTCCTCGCGCATGAAGATGAATCCGTCGTTGTGCCCGCCGCTCAGCTCGAGCAACTGCTTCGGTTCATGCGCCGCCTCGAACAGCGCCTGCCCGTGGCTGAACGGTATGATGTCGTCGTTCCTGCTGTGCGCGATCAGCACCGGCACCGTGATTTGCCTGATGCGCTCGAGGTTAGCGTAGTCGATGCGGGCAAGCAGCCGCACCGGCAGCCATGGATAGACCTGCGCGCCGAGGTCGGGCGCCGAGGTAAACGTTGAAGCCAGCACCAGCGCCCGCGGCGGATGCTGCAGCGCGAGCCAGGTTGCAATTCCGCCGCCGAGCGACTCGCCGAATAACACGATGTCCTGTGGCGTGAACTTGCGCGCTTCGGTTAAATGCCGCCACGCGGCCTCGCCGTCGCGGTAGGTGCCCTCTTCCGACGGCGTGCCGCTGCTCTTGCCGTAGCCGCGGTAATCGATGATCAGCGTCGCATAGCCGAGGCGATAGAACATCATCAGATATTCGAGGCGGTGCGAAATGTTGCCGGCATTGCCGTGCAGGATCAGCACCGCGCCGCGCGCATTGCGCGCCGGCACCCACCAGCCGTGCAGCACCACGCCGTCGGCAGCGTGCAGGCTGACGTCTTCAAAATCGAGACCCGCCGCACGTGGCGTCGCAACCAGCGCGCGCGCCACTTCTGGAAAATAAACCAGCCGCGACTGGAACAGGAACACCAGCAGCAGGATCACCGCGTAGGCAATGGCCGCCGACAGCAAGATATTCAGCACACTGCGCATCCCGTCATAACCTAGTCAGGCAGCTCGAGCGGCGGCTCGTCCATCGCCGCGCATTGCTCGCGCAGCCCGAGAATCTGGTCCTGCCAGTAACGCTGGGTATTAAACCACGGAAAACTCGCCGGGAACGCCGGATCGTGCCAGCGCCGCGCGAGCCAGCCGGCATAGTGGATCATGCGCAGCGTGCGCAACGCCTCGATCAGCGCCAGTTCGGCCGGATTGAAGTCGTGGAATTCACGATAGCCGGCGACAACATGCCCGAGTTGCACGCCCATCGCATCGCGCTCGCCCGCCAGCAGCATCCACAGATCCTGCACCGCGGGCCCGCTGCGGCAATCGTCGAGGTCGACGAAATGCGGGCCCCCGTCGGTCCACAGGATGTTGCCGGCATGACAATCGCCGTGCAGCCGGATATTGCGCACCGCACCGGCGCGTTGATAGCACTGCGCGACGCGCTGCAACGCATCGCGCACAATCGCCTGCCAGGCGGTCTTGAGATCGGCCGGCACGAAATCATTGGCGACCACGAAATGCGCCGGCTCCTCGCCGAAGCCCGCGATGTCGAGCGCCGGGCGGTGGCGGAACGGCTCGAGCGCGCCGACGGCATGGATGCGCCCGAGAAAGCGTCCGATCCAGCGCAGCGTATCGGCGTCCTCGAGCTCGGGCGCACGCCCGGGGCGCCGCGGAAACAGCGCAAAGCGGAAGCCGCGATGCTCGTGCAACGTGGCACCGCCGGCAGCGGCAAGCGGCGCCACCACCGGAATCTCGCGCTCGGCGAGCTCGAGCGCGAAGCGGTGCTCTTCGAGTATCGCCTCGTTGCTCCAGCGCTGCGGGCGATAGAACTTCG
>JAHFRL010000127.1 GCA_023266235.1 Betaproteobacteria bacterium | reverse complement strand
TTTCCGCGGGCAGGCGTTCGTTCAGCCGCCGCGCAAGTTCTGGTTGAAGAAATCGACGGTGCGTTGCCACGCCAGTTTGGCGGCGGCGTCGTCATAGCGGGGTGTCGTGTCGTTATAGAAGCCGTGATAGGTGTCCGCATACATATGCATCTCGTACTTCACGCCGTTCGCCTTGAGCGCCGCCTCATAGGCGGGCCACCCGGCGTTGATGCGCTCGTCCAGCGCCGCATAGTGGATCAGGAGCGGCGCTTTGATCTTCGCAGCATCCGCAGCGGCGGGCTGGCCGCCATAGAACGGTACCGCGGCCGCGAGATCCGGAATCCGCACCGCCAGCGCATTGACCGTGGTTCCACCAAAGCAGAATCCCACTGCGCCGATTTTGCCCGTGCACTCGGGGCGCGACTTGAGATAGCCGGCAGCGGCAAACAGGTCTTCGGCGCGTTTTGCGGCATCCTGCTTGGCAAACAGCTCCCTCGCCTTGTCTTCGTCGCCCGGGTAGCCGCCGACAGGCGTCAAGGCATCCGGCGCGAAGGCCACAAAATTCGCCACTGCCAAGCGCCGCGCGACGTCCTCGATATACGGATTGAGGCCGCGGTTCTCGTGTATGACGAGCACGCCGGGCAATTTGCCGCCGGCGTTTGCCGGCCGCGCGTAGTATCCGCGCATGGTTCCCGAGCCCTGCGGCGACGGGTAGGTCAAATATTCGGTCCTGATGCGGGTGTCGTCCTTGGCGACCTGCTGGGCAAAAGCAAAGTTGGGCTTGAGGCTCTCCAGCATGGCCGCGGCCGTGAAGCCGCCGATCGCGAACTTGGCGGCGCCATCCAGAAACTGCCGGCGGTTGAGCATGCCGTGAACGTAACCGTCAAACAGCTTGAGAATTTCCGGCGCGAAATCGCTCGCCTTTTTTCGTTCCATCGGAGTTACTCCTGCGGTTGAAAGAGGTGCTTTCCGCGCATGGTAGCACCGAACGCCCGGCCGATCCTGCGTTCGGTTCTGCACCCGGAGACCCGCATGGGAATTGGTTTTGGAGGCGATAATGGGGAAGCGGCAATCGGGAATGGCGAACCATAAACAGGGCCGGCTCCATGGGTTGCCGGTCATTGCATAATATGGGTATCCGCAGCTGGAATACCGTTTGGTTTAATATCTGACGACTCTGTCCGTCAGGCTTGCCGGCCTGCGGCTTGAACCACAGGAGATGAACCAGCATGCAGTGGAAATTCGAATTGCTCATGCAGCCGCCCGCCGTCCCGCTGACCGAAGGCCCCGTGTGGGATGGCGGGCACCTGTACTTCACGCACATCCGCGCGAGCCGCATCATGCGCTACGATCCGAAGAGCGGCGCGATCACGGAGTCACGCGCCGGGACCAACCGCACCAACGGTCTCGCGTTCGATGCGCAGGGGCGGCTGTTCGGCTGCTGCTCGGGCGGGCGCGCGATCGTGCGCTTCGATCCCGACGGCCGCAATGTGACCATCGCCGACCGCGTGGAGGGCAAGCAGCTCAACACGCCGAACGATCTCGCGATCGACCGCAGGGGGCGCATCTGGTTCACCAATCCGGTGAACGAGGGCAACTGGGACAAGACCGAGAAAACCGAGCTCGACAACCAGTCGGTGCTGCGTTGCGATCCCCAGAAAGACGGCAGCTACACGGTCACGCGCGTCACGTTCGACACCACGATGCCCAACGGCGTGCTGGTCGCGCAGGACCAGAGCACGCTGTATGTCGCCGAGAGCGGTTATGCGAAAGGCATCGCGCGCGAGCTGCGCGCCTACCCGATCCGCGAGGACGGCAGCCTCGGCACGTACACGACGCTCTTCACGTGGGGCGAAGACGCAAAGGGCGTGCATCGCGGAATCGACGGCATGTGCCTCGACGCGGACGGCAATATCGTCGCCACCGCCGGCTGGGAAGTGAGCGGCGCGGGGCCGATGATCTACGTGTTCTCGCCTGCGGGCCGGGTGCTGGAGACGCATCCGGTGCCGGCGATCCGTCCGACCAACTGCTGTTTCGGCGGCCCCGACATGACCACGCTCTTCGTCACCACCACCCAGGGCCACTTCTTCAAGGCCGCAACCAACCGCGTGGGATGGGCAATGTATCCGTAACGCGTTGTCGCGTCCTGCGCGCGACGAACACCGTATTCGCGTTTAATGCCTTGCCGTTAGGGCAAAATACGGTAAAGCACGATCCGCCCCGGTATTTTGCTTCGCTTAGGATTCCCCATGACCGAACGCCAGCGCCACCCCGTGAAGGCCTACCGCAACCCGGCGTTTCTGAACAGCAAGGACGCCCGGGTGCTGCGCATCCTGTCGGAATATCTCGAGCCGAAAAGCCGGTTCGAGCGCCACGCCGTCGACGACACGGTCGTGTTCATGGGTTCGGCGCGGATCAAGTCGCGCGAGCAGGCCGAGGCGGCGCTCGCCGGGGCCGAGGGCGGTGGCGACCTCGAGGGCGCGCGCGTCGCGCTCAGGATGTCGGCGTACTACGAAGCCGCGCGCGAGCTCGCCTTCCGCCTGACGCAGTGGTCCAAGGAGCTCGACTCGAAGGAGCGGCGCTTCGTGGTGTGCACGGGCGGCGGCCCGGGCATCATGGAAGCGGCCAACCGGGGCGCGGCCGAGGCGCGCGGCATGAACGTGGGGCTCACCATCTCGATCCCGGCCGAGGAGTTCGACAACCCCTACGTCACGCGCGGGCTCGCGTTCCACTTCCACTACTTCTTCATGCGCAAGTTCTGGTTCGCCTATCTCGCGAAGGCGGTGATCGTGTTCCCGGGCGGGTTCGGCACGCTCGACGAGCTGTTCGAGCTGCTCACGCTGGTGCAGACGCGCAAGATGCGCAAGCCGATGCCGATCGTCGTTTTCGGCACCGAGTACTGGCGCCAGGTGGTCGACTTCGATGCGCTGGTGCGCCACGGCACGATCGATGCGCAGGACGTGGAGCTGATGCACCGCACCGACTCGGTGGACGACGCCTACGACTGGATCGTCCGGCAGCTCACCGAGCGCGCCCTCGACCATCCCGGCCCGATGCTGTGATCCGCGCGGCGGGCAGAACTGGCACAATCATCTTATAGTCCAGCGCCGCGTCCGACCCATGCCCGACATCCGACAAGAACTGAGCGACCCCGCCTCTTTGGCGGATCAGATAGCCAAGCGGCACACCGGCGCAAGGGCGGAGCTGGACAGGACGCTGCCGCGGGCCCTGCGCGGAATCCTCGCGCTGGATGATTTCGAAGCACCGGCGCGCCGCTATCTGCCGCGGCCGATGTATGGCTACGTCTCGGGCGGCGCCGAAACGAATGCTTCGTTGCGCGGCAACCGGGCGGCATTCGACGAGCTCGCGTTCGTGCCGCGCGTGCTGGTGAACGTTGCCGGACGCACGCAGAAGACGACGCTTTTCGGCCGCACCTACGCTGCGCCGTTCGGATTTGCACCGATGGGCGGCAGCTCCATGGCGGCTTATCAGGGCGACCTCGTGCTCGCGCGCGCCGCCGCGGAGGCCAACATCCCGATGATCATGAGCGGCGCTTCCCTGACGACGCTCGAGCAGCTCAAGCAGGACGGGCACACCGCGTGGTTCCAGGCCTATCTTCCCGGCGAAACCGAACCCATCACGCAGCTCGTCGAGCGGGTCGCGCGCGCCGGCTTCGACACGCTCGTCCTGACCGTCGATGTGCCGGTGGGAGCCAACCGCGAGAACAACGTGCGCAGCGGCTTCAACCGGCCGCTGCGGCCCACCCTGCGCCTCGCTTGGGACAGCATCCTGCGCCCCCGCTGGCTGTTCGGCATGTTCGTGCGCACGCTGCTTTTGCATGGCATGCCGCACTTCGAGAACATGGGCCCCCGGGTCCCTCTCATCACGCGCACGGGCGAGCGCGATCGCGGGCAGCGCGACCAGTTGTCCTGGCCGCATATCGAGCTGATGCGGCGCCTGTGGCAGGGGCGTCTGGTGGTGAAAGGAATACTCGCCAAGGAAGACGCCCGCATCGCCCGCGAGAGCGGCGTCGACGGCATCATCGTGTCGAATCACGGCGGGCGTCAGCTCGACGGTGCGGTCGCGCCGCTGCGCGTGCTGCCCGGGATCGTCGCGCAGGCGGGCGGGATGACCGTCATGATGGACAGCGGCATCCGCCGCGGCACTGACGTGCTCAAGGCGCTCGCCCTGGGGGCGCAGTTCGTGTTCGTCGGCCGGCCGTTTCTCTACGCGGCCGCCATCGGCGGCGAGGCCGGCGTGCGCCACGCGATCAGGCTGCTGCGGGACGAAATCGACCGCGACATGGCGCTCATCGGCATCACGACTCTCGCCGACATGCGGCGGGAGCGTCTCATGGATGCACGTACCTTCAAGTGATTGCGTGATCGAGTGATCGAGTGATTCAGTGGGACGCATTGGCCGTGCGACACCCGGTCGCGTCTAGATCGCCGCAATAACCGTAATCTCAACCAGCAGCCCCGGGTCGGCGAGGTGGTTGACCTCGACCATCGTGCTCGTCGGAAGATTGTCTTTGAGGAACTCTTCGCGCGCGGCGACGATTTGCCTGAACTCCCGCATATCCGTCGTGTATACGGTCGTCCAGACGACGTCTGACAACGACGCCCCGGCGGCCGCGAGACTCTTCTCGATGTTACGCAGGCACTGCCGGGTCTGCTCGAGCATGCTGCCGGCGCCGACGGTGTTGCCGTCGTTATCGCGGGCAACCTGGCCCGAGACGAAGATCATGCTCTTCGGCTGGTCCACGCGGACGTAATGGTTGTAGACGGTCGCCCGGACATTCTTCATGCCCGGCGGGTTGCCGCGCTTGATAGTCATGCTGCTCCTCGTGTTAACTCGCGCGCGCTGATTTGGGCGTCGTGCACGGTGGATGCGGGGCAGACCCGCATGAGCATGGGACCCCCCCGCGGTTTATGCGCCGACCTGCCGCGGATCCGCAATGCATCCGGCGAGCGCGCTTGCTGCGGCGGTCGCCGGGCTGCACAGGAATATCTCGGAATCCTTGTTGCCCATGCGGCCCGGCATATTCCGGTTGCTGGTGGACAGGCAGCGCTCGCCGTCCGCTATAACCCCCTGGTGCGTGCCGGCGCAAACGCCGCATCCCGCGGGCATCAACGTGGCGCCGGCCTCTATCAGCGCCTCGAGGTCGCCGCTTCTGAGCGCGTCGAGCTCCGCTTGGCGAGAGGCGGGAGTGACAATCAGCCGGATACCGGGATGCACTTTCTTGCCCTTGAGAATCCGTGCGGCGATCGCCAGGTCGTCCGCGCGGGCGTTCGTGCATGAACCGAGGAAGACCTGGTCGATGTGCTGACCCTCCACTTCGGACACCGGGACGCCGGAATCCTCGCGGCCGGGCAGAGCGATCATGGGCTCGAGCACGCCGAGGTCGAAGCGCATCTCCGCGCAGTATGGCGCGTCGGAATCCGAAAGCACAGGCTCGAAGGGGAATTGGGCCCGTCCTTGCATGAACTGGGCTGTGACCTGGTCGAAGGGGAACACGCCGCCCTTGGCGCCGACCTCGGTTGCCATGTTGCAGAGTGTGAATCGCTCCGAGACCGACAGCGTTGCTGCCGCGTCACCGTGGAACTCCAGGATTTCGTACAGCGCGCCGAGCACTCCAAGTCGCTGCGCGATTACGAGCATCAGGTCCTTGGCGTAGACACCGTCGCGCAGCCGTCCGGTCAGGACCATCTTGCGTGTCTTTGGGACACGAAACCAAAGCCTGTCCACCGCCCACAGGAAGCCGATCTCGGTCTCGCCGACGGCCAGTGCCAGCGCGCCGACCGAGCCGCCCGAGCAGGCGTGCGAATCGTTGCAGACGGAAAGGGAGCCGGGCACGATCCACCCTTTCTCGACCATCACCTGGTGGGCAACGCCTGTCCCGGCCTCGTAGAACTTCGCGAAACCGTGTTTTTTCACAAAATCGCGCACCCGCTTCAGGCTGTTGGCATCCTTGGCTGTGTTCGGGGGGATGCCATGGTCGAAGCAAACGGCAATGCGCTCCGGCCGGTGAACGCGCGTCGCCCCCATCTTCTCGAAGGCATCGATCGCCCAGGCCGCATAGTCATGCGAGTAGCTGAAATCCGGTGTCGCCTCGACGATCACGCCGGGCTCCAGCCCGGTCCGTCCGCTCGTTCTTTCAAGCACTTTTTGCGCTAGCGTCTTACCCGCCATCATTCACCTCGGCAGGCGCCAGCAGCTGGCGGCCGTAATTGATCAGGCTTCCCGCCGCGACGATCTTCGCCACCACGTCGGTAACCGGGGCAATGCTGAACGATTTGTCTTTCCACTGCACGCGCCCCTCCGCGAGAGCGATCGCGATTTCGTCGCCATCCTGCACGGGCATCGCTGCGAGTTCCGGACACTGGATGACGACGATGCCATTGTTGATCGCGTTGCGGAAAAAGAGCCGCGAGAAGCTCTTGGCGACAACCGCGCGCACGCCTGCTGCGCGCAGCGCGCGTGACGGAGACTCCCGGCCCGTGCCGTACCCGAACGCCTCGCCGGCCACGATGATCGGGTGGGCGCGCACCTTGCGGTTGGCGTCCGGGCTAAGGTCCATGAGGACGTTTTCGGCCATTTGCTCGGGCTTCAGGAACGAGTGCCGCGCGGGCAGGACCACGTCAGCCGAAACGTGATCTCCCAGTACCGCCGCAGAGCCGCGGATGGACGCGATTTCCATGGCGCGCTTATGCGTTCACGTTTTCGGCGTACGTCTTCGAGGGCAGGTTGTCCCGCGGCCACTCGGATCCGTTTTCGAACTGTGCGACGCCCACCGCGTGGCGCGCCATTCCCGATTCGAGCATTGCCATCGAGACGATTTCCGCGACACCAACGTCGGTGATTCCATGCTTGCGCAGCGCGTCGAAGTCGGCCTCGCCCAGCGGCTGGTTGAACGCGGTCTTGCGCGCGAAACGCAGCACGGCCTTGGTTTTCTCGTCGACCTTGGTCGAGTTCTCGAAGTCGAGAATCTCCATGACATCGTCCTCGGACATGTCGAAGTGTTCGATCAGGTGGGTCTGGTGATTGTTGATGCAGCGCGGGCAGTTCACCTCTGCGGCGCATACCAGCGATATCGAATTCAACAGGCGCTTCGACACCGCGCCCTCCGTAAATTGGAGCCGCTTGGTCAGTCCCCACCAGTGCCGCAGCAGGTCGATGTCCAGCGCGAAGAATCCCCACGTCGGCGTGAGAAAATTAGCGCCCTTGGTCTTGCGGATGTCCGCGAAGATCTTCGCGGCTTCGCCGGTCGCGTCCTTCGGTTGTACGAGCTTGACTTTCTGAACCATGAGCAACCTCCTTCAATACGGATATAGACAGAAGGGCTTTACTAACAACGATGCAAGTGCACGCGATATACTACTACTGCGGACGCACAGTTTACACCAATCCAACTTCAGCCCGGGCGGCGTGTAACAAGCAGGGGCATCACTTCTAATGACGCAAAGGGGTTCGAGATGAAATTCGGAAGCCTGTTCGCACGTTGCATCGGCATCGCCCAGGTTTTTGCCGTATTTGCCGGCACGTGCGCAGCACAGACGTATCCGGACCGGCCGATTCGTCTGATCGTGCCGTTCGCACCTGGCGGAATATTCGACTACATCGGCCGGCTGGCAACCCCCAAGCTCTCGGAGTCGCTGGGGCAGAGCGTGATCGTCGACAACCGTGCTGGCGGCGGCGGCGTGATCGCGATGCAGCTCGCGAGCAAAGCGACTCCGGACGGGTATACGGTTCTGCTGGCGGACCCGTCGCTCGTGATAAACCTGCATCTGCATGCAAATGCGCCGTATTTGCTAAAGGAACTTGCGCCCGTCACGATTTTCACCGCGGCATCACTGGTGCTCGCGGTCAATTCCAAGGTTCCGGCAAAGTCCGTTCAGGAACTGATCGAACTCTCCAAAACCGCAAAGTTGAGCTATGGCTCTGCGGGCGTCGGTACCACGCCGCACATGGCGGGCGAACTCTTCAAGAACCAGACCAAAGCCGACATCCTCCATGTGCCATTTAAGGGGGTGGGGCCAGCCGTGACCGCGGTCGTTGCCGGACAGGTGCAGATGGTCTTCGGCAGCGTTGCAGGCACCGAAAGCTTCATCAAGGATGGGCGGCTGCGGGGGTTGGCCACGACTGGAGAGAAGCGGGCACGCGCCATGCCGGATCTTCAGACGCTGACGGAGGCGGGTTATCCGGGGATCGTGGTAATCGTGTGGGGGGGCGTATTTGTTCCTGCCGGGACGCCGAAAGCCGTCGTAACGAGGCTCAACTCCGAATTCCGCAAAGTACTCCTTGAGCCCGATGTAAAGAGCGGACTCGACAAGGTGGCGATTGAGCCGTTGGGTACTTCCTCGGGAGATGCGATGGCCTTCGTGAACAAGGAGTACGAGAAGTGGGGTAGAGTCATCAAGGCGGCGGGGATCAAGGCGGAGTAGCCTGAGGCATTCCGCGATCTTTTAACCCTTCATCCTCGCGACGCGCGCGTGCCGGGGCAGTGGCGGGCGGCTCGTGATGCTTGGTTAGTTGTCGAACTCTACGCGGTTCACATTTCACGTTCGCGACACGCGCTGCTTTGCGTACGTTTCAACCCGCACAGGCGACGGGTGGTAGCCGCAGGCGGGATTGTATTTTTGCGGGCAGTTGGAGATCACGGCGATGACATCGGTGAGCGCCTCGACGTCGACAAAGTCACCTGCCCTGGACGGGCTGTCCGCGATCGCCATATGGCCGTCGCGCCCGACCGGGACGCGCATGAAGAAATTCACGTTCGCCACGATGTCCGCCTCGCCCATGCCGAACTTGGCCAGTTCATGAATGAAGTTGGCGCGGCAACTGTGCGTGCGCCTGCCGTAGCGCAGCAGATTCATCTCCACGCTGCAGCAGCCGCCGATCGTGTCATGGTTCGGGCAGCTGGATGCAACGATCGTCATCAGGGCGGTCGCGTATTCCCCGTAGAGAACCGTGCCGGCGTTGAGGAAGGCGTTCTCCGCCATCTTCATGGTATTGGCCGCGTTGTAACGGTCCCGCGTATCGGCGGCGTTGTAGCAGAGAAAATCCACCGCTTGCTGCCCCTCGATATCGACGAAGCGGACCCGCTTGCCTCGGGCGAGCAGGGCGCCCCACGAACCGCCGGGGTCGACCACGACGGAGGAGGTCAGACGGTAGCCTTTGGGTGCGGCGTGTCGTTTCGCGGTCATGCGCTAACCTGGTCTGGTGGTTGCCGGGCTTGCTGAACGGCTATTCGGCCTTGATGCCCGCTTCCTTGATGAGCGTGGTCCAGCGCTTGTGCTCGGCGCGCATGAGCGTCGCGAAGGCGGACGGGGTCATGCCGGACGGCGCGTAACCGAGTGCGTCGAGGCGCGCTCGCGCTTCACTGGTGCCGAGAATCCTGATCGCCTCGCTCGCCATCCGCGCGACGACCGGCTCGGGCGTGCCTGCCGGGAACAGGAATCCCTGCCAGTTCGTGGCCTCGTATCCGCGCAAGCCCAGCGCCTCGGCGGCCGTGGGCACCTCGGGCAGCGCGGCGGAACGCTTGGTGGTGGTCACCGCCAGCGCGCGCACCTTGCCCGTCTTGATGTGCGGGAGTGCGCCCTGCATGCCGGACAGCATCGCCGGTATGCGCCCTCCCATCACGTCGACCAGGCCCGGGGGGCCGCCCTTGTAGGGAATGTGGTTGAGCTGGATGCCGGCCATCCGGTTCAGCAGTTCCCCGCCCAGATGCTGCATGCTGCCGATGCCGGAAGACGCGTAGTCGATCTGGCGCGGCTTGGCCTTGGCGATTTCGATGAGCTCCTTCATCGTCTGCGCCGGAAACGTCAGGCTCACGAGCCAGACGTTGGGTGATTCCGTGAGCTGCGTGACCGGCGCGAAGTCCCGGATCGCATCCAGCGAAGCATGCTGGCTCACGATCGGCGCGGTGATGGTGTCGATCGCGCATAGCAGCAGGGTGTAGCCATCCGGGCTGGCCTGCTTGACCAGGTCCGCGCCGAGCATGCCCGATGCCCCCGGCCGGTTGTCGACAACCAACTGCTGCCCGAGGGTCTCGCCGAGCTTCTGCGCCATGAAGCGGCCGATCGTGTCGGAGCCGCCGCCCGTGGCCTGCGGGATGATCAGGCGGATAGGCCGCTCCGGGTAGGCGGGTTGTGCCGCGAACCCGCCGGAGACCGTCCCCGGCAACGCAACCAAAGCAGCGCACCACAACCACGCCCCGGCCTTCTGCATGTTCTGTTCCCCTGAATTTTGTCCGACGAAAAACCTCGCATCGCTTCGATCGTATCATAAAGGCGGCAGTGGATTGCCGGAGGCGGATCGTCACTCGACGCGTCAGTCGAACGAGTACAGCCGACGGGGATTGTCGACCAGCATTTTATGGCGTTGCGCCGCGTCGGGCGCCCACTCAAGCAGCATGTCGGCGAGGTCGCCGTCGTCGGGCATTTTTTCGCGCGCGCTCGGGTGCGGCCAATCGGAGCCCCACACCACGCGGTCGGGGGCTGCCTCAACCATGGCGCGCGCGAACGGCACGATGTCCGGATAGCGCGGGACCGCATCGGAAATGAAATACGGCCCCATCAGCTTGGCCCAGCAGTGCTCGCGCCGCAGCAGCCGCAACAACGCCTGAAACGGCGGCGCAGCGAGACCGTCGGACGCGGCTATGCGTCCAAAATGATCGATCACGATGTCGACCGGGAGCGTCGCCAGCTGTTCTTCCAGCTGCGGCATGTCGCGAAAGTTCGCATAGAACTGCAAATGCCAGCCGAGCGGCTTGATGCGGGCAGCGAGCCGCGGCGCATGCTCGAGCCTGAGGCCCGGCGTTGCCGATGCGGTGTTGATGCGGATGCCGCGAAATCCCGCCGCGTGCAGGTCCTCGAGCGCGCGGTCGGTCACGTCCGGCGCAACGACGGCCACGCCGCGCATCTCGAACAACCCCGAGCGCAGCGCTTCGACGATCGCCGTGTTGTCGGTGCCGTACACGCTGGGCTGAACCAGTACCGCCCGCTCGCAGCCGATGGTGCGCAGCATGCGGATGTAATCGGACAACAGGCAATCGTGCGGCACGAAGTGTGTCTTCGGCAGCAGCTTGAATCGGTTAGCCGGCCCGAAGATGTGGGCATGGCAATCGCAGGCCTTGGCTGGGAATCTGATCTTCGGCTTGCGCGCGTCGCGAACCGGCGGCGGAATGTTCGGGGATAGTCGCTCCATCGCTACTCTCCTCGGGGTTGATGCTTCACTCGCAAGGAAAAACAAAAATCCCATCCCTGGCAAGCGGGGAAGGAACGTTGTTGTTTCCGCGTCCCCGGGGGTCTACCCGGTGCCAGGGAATGGATGCAGATTCTAACTTATACTGTTCCCGTCGAACCGTAATTCCAGAAAGGGAAAAGCCATGAACGATAGCGTCGAACACCTGCGCTTGCGCTGGACTCCGGAGCTGACCGCCGCGGCAATCCGGTTACTGCAGGGCCACCCCTCCGGAGTCGAGATTCCGACCATGCAGCACGATGGGAAGACCTGCCTCGACTTGCGGGGAATCCGCATCGAGCAGACGCAGCTCGACGGGGCGGTCATCCGTAACGCGAACCTGCGCTGGTCGGTCATCCGCGACGTCGGCTTCAAAGGCACGCAGCTCGTCGAGTGTAATCTCAGCCAGGCAACGTTGTCCGAGTGCTACTTCCGTGGCACGGTGTTCCAGAAGTGCGACATCGTCAACTCGAAATTCGAGAAAAGCGACTTCTCCCAGGCGCGCATCGAAGCGAGCCGGCTCGATTTTGCCTCCTTCAAAGAGTGCGAGATCACGCTCCAGACCATCCGGTTCCGGGACGACACCGATCCTCGCGTGCTGGTCCGTATCTGCCGCAACCTGAAGCTGAACGCGATGTCCATGGGGCACTTCGGCGACGCCGGCGAGCTCACCTACATGGAGAAAACGCACGAGCGGCACGTGCTCTACAACCACGCGTTCGCGCGTAAGCACGAGCGCATGGGCGAGCGCGTGAAGGTTTGCCGCGACTGGGCAGTATCGGTGTTTCTGAACTGGCTGTGGGGATACGGCGAAAAACCGTGGCGCCTGAGTTTGGCGATGGCCGCCGGCATCGTTCTCTTCGGCACGGTCCAGTACTGGCTGGACGGCATCCCCGGCAACAGTTTCGGGGCGCATGTCTACTTCAGCGGCATCACCTTCCTGACGATCGGCTACGGCGACCTCGTGCCGGTTGCGCCGATTCCGCGGTTCCTTGCCGTGCTCGAAGGCGCGGTTGGCATCACGGTAATCGGCATGCTGATCGCCTCGTGGAGCAAGAAGATCATGTACCGCTGAGCGCGGGATGAGGGAAGGCGAAATGCGGAGCGATGAGTGCAGAGGGCAGATGAAAGGTCCAATGCTGAATGCTGAAGGGGATCCTGCGCCGCGCGATATCCGCGGCGACAACGGGCCTGGGTTCGCTGCCGCGATGCTATAATTTGCGGCATCCTTTCGCGCGATCGTCATGACCAACCGCCTCGCCCAGCAAACCAGTCCTTATCTGCAGCAGCACGCCGATAATCCGGTCGACTGGTATCCGTGGGGGGAGGAAGCGCTGAAGGTCGCGCGCGAGCAGGACAAGCCGATCCTGCTGTCGATCGGTTATTCGGCCTGCCATTGGTGCCACGTGATGGCGCACGAATCGTTCGAGGATCCCGAGATCGCCGCGTTGATGAACAAGCTGTTCATCAACATCAAGGTCGACCGGGAGGAGCGTCCCGACCTCGATCAGATTTACCAGTCCGCGCACAATGTGCTCACGTCGCGCAGAGGCGGCTGGCCGCTCACGATGTTTCTCACGCCTGACCAGACGCCGTTTTTTGGCGGCACGTATTTTCCGAAGACGGCGCGCCCCGACAAGCCGGGATTCATCGATCTGCTGCCGCGGCTCGCCGCCGCCTACCGCGACCGCCGCGGGGAGATCGAGCAAGCAAGCGAGTCGCTGCGCGCCGCCCTCGCGCAAACGCAGCCGGCGGCGGCGGCCGACGATGCGCTGACACCGGCACCGCTCGACACCGCGCTGCGCGAGCTCGAGCGCCTGTTCGACGCAACCGACGGCGGCCTCGCCGAAGCGCTCAAATTTCCGCATCCGGCGGAATTCGAATTCTGCCTGCGGCGCGCGGCGGATCGCGACGACGACCATGCGCTCGGCATGGTCAGACTCACGCTCGCCAAGATGGGCGAGGGCGGTATTTTCGACCAGCTGGGCGGCGGCTTCTACCGCTACGCGGTCGATCAGCACTGGACGATCCCGCACTTCGAGAAGATGCTCTACGACAACGGGCCGCTGCTGCGTCTCTACAGCGACCTGTGGCTCGCCGACCGCGAGCCGCTGTATGCGCGCGTCGTCGCCGATACCGCGGCGTGGGCGATGCGCGAGATGCAATCCCCCGATGGCGGCTACTACTCGACTCTCGACGCCGATTCCGAACACGAGGAGGGCAGGTTCTACGTCTGGACGCCGGATACCGCGAAGGCCGCGCTGAGCGCCGAAGAATACGCGGTGGTCGAGCCGCACTACGGCCTCGATGCACCGCCGAATTTCGAGGGCCGGCATTGGCATTTGCGGGTGACGAAGCAGCTTGCGTCCGTTGCAAAGCGACTCGCGATGCCGCTCGAGCAGGCCCAGGCGCTGCTCGACTCGGCGCGCGTCAAGCTGCTGGCGCGGCGGGAGCAGCGCGTGCGGCCCGGGCGTGACGAA
>JAHFRL010000126.1 GCA_023266235.1 Betaproteobacteria bacterium | reverse complement strand
GCGCGCGCAATGCATCGAGGCCGGCATGGAACACATCAAGCTCTACGTGGGGGGAATCCTGGTGACGGATCCGGAAGCCTGGTCTGAAACCGAAAAGCTGTTCAAGGAGATGGGATTCGACCGGGTGTATCCGCCGCAGACCAAGCCGGAAACCGCGATCGCCGATCTCAGGCGCGATCTCGGGCTCCCGGCGTAAACCGGAACGAATTGCGTGGCGGTGCTTCAATGACTCCCGACCGCAACCACTTGATCGGATCGGTCGCCGGCACGCTGCGGCTGGTTGAGATTCTAGGCCAAGCACCCGGCCCGCTACCGCTCAAAGCGCTGGCGCAGGCAACCGGGCGCCCCAAGAGCACGCTGCATCGGATGCTCTCCACTTTGGTCAGCCTCGGGTTCGTCGCGCAGGATGAGGCGAACGGCGCCTACCGGCTGACGATGAAGCTGTGGCAATGCGGCATGTCGGCGCTGGCCGAACTCGACATACTGAAGGTGTCGCGCAACCATCTCGAAACGCTGATGCAAGCGACCGACGAAACCGTGCACCTGGCAGTGCTCGATGCAAATAGCGATATCGTTTACATCTCGAAAGTCGAATGCCCGCGCTCGATCCGCGTGCAGACGCAGCTCGGCCGGCGCACTCCCTCCTGGTGCACGGCAACGGGACGTGCGCTGATCGCGTTTCTGCCGGAAGTGCGCGACAAGGTGCTGAGCAAGCCGCTCACTCCGCGCACGGCGGCCACCGTCACCGATCCCACGCGGCTCAAGCGCATCCTGGAAAAAGTCGCGGCCCAGGGTTATGCCGTGACCAAGGCCGAGAACCATCCGGAGATGGGGGGTATCGCAGCGCCGATACGCGACCACAGCGGCGAGGTGTGTGCTTCATGCGGCGTCGCGATCCCGGTGTTTCGCATGGACCAGAAGCTGGTCAAGCGCTGCGTGCCGATGGTGCTCAAGGCCGCTGCGGCGATCTCCGCCGAGTTTGGATACCAACCACACAGAAGGGTTAAGTATGCAACGTAAGACCTGTGACATCCTGATCATCGGCGGCGGCGGCGCGGCGCTCTACGCGGCGCTGCACGCCTATGATGCAGATCCACAGCTGCGCATCGTCATCGCCAGCAAGGGGCTCTACGGCAAGAGCGGCTGCACGAGCATGGTCCAAGGTGGATACAACGTCGTGCTCCATCCTGATGACTCTTTCGAGAAGCACTACGACGACACGCTGCGCGGCGGGGGGCTGATCAACAATCAGGAGCTCGCATGGATCCTGGTGACCCAGGCCCCGGAGCGGATCTTCGAGCTCGAGAACGCATTCGGGTGCTATTTCGACCGCAATGCTGACGGGACGATCCACCAGCGCGCGCTGGCCGGCCAGTCGTTCAATCGTACCGTGCACCGTGGCGATCTTACCGGCATTGAGCTGATGAGCCGCCTCTCCGAGCAGGTGCTCGTCAGAGACATTGAGGTGCTCAACGAAGTGCGAGGCGTTGACTTATTGCTGGATGCACACCATGAACGGGTGTGTGGGGCGATACTCGTCGATTTTCACAGCGGCTCGCTGGTTGAGGTCTGCGCGCGCACGGTGCTGCTTGCGACCGGGGGAACAGCGCCGCTTTACCGTATTACGCCCGCTTCTCTCGAAAAGAGTGGAGACGGAATGGCTATGGCATTTCGCGCCGGGGCGGAGTTCGTCGACATGGAAATGATGCAGTTTCATCCGACCGGCCTTATGGCAGGCAAGACAGTGATGACGGGTACGGTTCTGGAGGAGGGCCTACGCGGTGCGGGCGGGTATCTTCTTAATGCCAAATTGGAGCGCTATATGCAGCAGTACGACCCGGTGAAGCTTGAACGGTCGACACGCGATCGCGTCTCCCGCAGCGGCTTCCTGGAGATTCGCGCCGGCCGCGGAACTCCGGAGGGTGGAGTCTATCTTGACGTGCGGCACCTCGGCAAGGAGTTCTTGCTCAAATCATCTCCCGGCATGTACAAACGGTGTCTATCGGTCGGTTACGACATGGCGAAGGACCTGATTCAGGTCACACCCACAGCGCATTTTCAGATGGGCGGACTGCGCATTGATACGGCCTGCCGCACGAGCATTGAGGGTCTTTTCGCTGCGGGCGAGGACGCTGGCGGTGTTCACGGAGCCAATCGTATTGGAGGAAACGGAGTTGCGGAATCGATGGTTTTTGGCGCGGTCGCCGGCGATTCGCTCGCCGAGTACGCAAAGAGCAATAAAATGCGTGATCCAGATCCGAACGAAGTGCGAAAACTTGAAGACCAGCTGCAAGTACGCGACGGACAAGGCAACCCATTCGAGTTGCGCGACGAGCTGGGATCGGTCGCATGGGACCATTTAGGTATTATTCGCAGCGAGAAGTCGCTTACCCTGGCGGCGGAGGCCTTCGCGCGGATCAAGGAGCAAGTTGCGAAGCTGCCGATTCCGCGTGACCGCGGTACCAATGCCGCGTTCCATGAGCGCATGAACCTTGAGAACTTGGTGAGCGTTGCGCGCCTGATTCATGCTGGGGCCATGCTCAGAAAGGAAAGCCGCGGCAGCCATTACCGCGAGGACTATCCGGAGACGAGCGATGAGTACCTGGTGAACATATTCCTGAAGAAGGAGGCCGACGGTTCCTTGCGGCAGGACGTCGGGTCGGTGCAATTCTCACGCCGCGCCCCAAAGGACCTGGCGGGGGAGACGGAGATCCCGAAGGACACAGTGAAGTCGAGTGCGCAGTGCCTCACCACGGAGGTCTGATCTCATGTGGCGCGTCTATTCGATCCAAAACCTGATGTTCATCCTGCACCGGGGGACGGGACTTGCTCTCGTCGCGTACCTCATTGCCCACATCCTCACGATTTCGACGGCTCTTCTGTGGGGAGGCGCCGTGTTCACGTCGGTGATGAAAAAGCTCGCTGAGCCAAGTTTCATGGCGCTCGACATTGCGCTTTTCGGGTGCGTGCTCTTCCACGCGCTCAACGGGCTTAGGGTCATGCTGAACGAGCGCGGGTGGCTGCCGGAACGCAGCGACGGCTATGCTGGCCCGGTGATCGCAACGACGATCGCGGTGTGGCTGGGCGCCGGCGCAGTAGCGATACTTGGCTAGGGAGACGCAAGCAATGACTTCGTTCCTGATCGAGCTCCGGCTCTGGAGGTGGCAGCGCTATACGGCATTCCTCGCTCTGCCGCTGGTGATGCTGCATATTGTGCTCCAGTACTTCGTTTTCGGTATCGACACAGCCACATTCGACGCCGTGTCGGCGCGGGCGCGCATGGCGGTATTTCTTGGGTTGGATGTGCTGTTGCTGGCGACCGTGACGGCCCACGCGTTCCTCGGACTGCGCAGCATTTTCATGGACTATGCGAAAAATCCCGTTTCGGCCGGCCGCACGACGATCTTCATTGCCGTGATATTCGCAGGCGTCATTCTTTATGGTCTGGTGGCTTTGGCCGCCTTCCTTTGACAACATGGAAAAACAGAAGGCACCGATGCCTCAGCCAACACCTATCGACAGAATCACACTTGAGGTCGCCCGTTCGCCGAAGGGTGACGCTCCCGTCCGCTTTGAGGTTCCCGTTCCAAGCGCCGCAAGTCGTGTGCTCGATGCACTCCTGTACGTACGGCACCACTTGGACCCCAGCCTGGGGTTCCGCTACGCATGTCGCGCGGGCATGTGCGGCTCCTGCGCGGTGGTGATCAACGGCAAAGAAGGGCTCGCCTGCCAGACAACGGTGGCGAGCCTCGGCACGCGCACCGTATCGGTCGGTCCGCTGCGCTCACTCCCGGTCCAGAAGGATCTGATGGTCGACATGAAGCCTTTTTTCGACAGCTTCAAGAGGGCCGACGCAGCCTTTCGCCCGACGGAGCCGGCACGCCGCAGCATTCGAACCCTCCCGCCGGGCGATCCGGATCGCATGCTTATCGAGCGGCAGAACGGTTGCATCACCTGCGGGGCGTGCTACTCCGCATGCGAATGGTCGGCATCACGGCCAGGCTACCTTGGTCCGGCTGCGCTTAACCGGCTGCTGATGCTGAGCCTCGATGAAAGGGATGCCAAGGGAGTGCGGCGCCTTGCGGTCGCCGCCACCGACGCCGGCGCGCTGCGCTGCCACGCGCTGGGAAGCTGTACTCAGGTATGTCCGGTCGAAGTGCCTGTGCGCGAAGGCATGCAGAGGCTCAAGGGTTTGCTTGCCACACGGGATATAGAAGGGTGAGATTTTTCAACACCATGACCACTGGGCTCGCCGACGAACTGACCGTGGGCAGCGTTCCGCGCCACGCCGCGCGGATCATGGCCACAAAATGCGCCCTTGACGACGGGCGGCGCCAGCTTACCTTCGGCGAGTTGGACGAGCAGGTCGAGCGCCTTGCCAGTGCGCTGGTGGCCGCGGGGGTCGGCAAGGGCGATGTGGTGTGCGCCTACCTTCCGAACTGTATCGAATACGTATTGGTGGTGCTCGCGGTGGCCCGTGCCGGCGCGATCTTTTCTCCGATCAATCCCCGCTTCAAGGCGTTCGAGATCGCGGCCCTGCTGCGCTTGGCGAGGCCGCGCATGATCTTTACGACTACCGAGCGCATTCGCACGATTGACGAGGCGACAGCGCGCGCGCAGCAGCCGGCCACGGAGCTAATCGTCGTGGATGCAAGCGGTGGCCCGGAAGGCGCTTCCCGGCCCCTCGCGCAGATGCTCGAGCACCCGGTGCGACCTTTGCCGGCGGTGGCCGAAGCCGATTATTTCAGCCTCATGTTTACGTCCGGCACGACCGGCGAGCCCAAGGGCGCGCTCGCCACGCACCGGGCTCGGATGCTTTGGGTGCTGAATGCTGCCATCCAGTACGGGCTGAACGACGAGGACCGGTACCTCGGCACAATGCCGCAGGTTCATTCCGCAGGGCTCACTTTCACGCTCATCCATCTCTACGTCGGCGCTACCGTGCGCATCCTTGAGCATTTCGAACCGGTGGTATTTCTCGACATCGTCGAGCGTGAGCAGATCAGCTCCTCGCTCACGGTGCCGACCATGCTCACGATGATGCTCGAAGTCCTCGACAAGTCGCCCAGGCCCTATGCCCTCGGCAGCCTCAAGAGGCTGGTGACCTGTGGATCGCCACTGCCGCTGCCGACGAAGCGGCGGGTATTGGAGCGCATCAGCAAACAGCTCTACGACTATTACGGCTCCACCGAGTCGAACAGCATGACGGTTCTCAAGCCCCGCGATCAGCTGCGCAAGCCCGCCTCCGTGGGGCAGCCCTTCACAAACGTAGAAATCGTGATTGCAGGTCCAGATGGCCGGGCGCTTGCGCCCAATCAAACTGGTGAGGTCTGGTGCTCGAACCCCTCGGTAATGTCGAGCTACTGGGACCGCCCGGAAGAATCCACGTCCGTGTTTACCGGGCCTTGGTTTCATACGGGTGATCTGGGCTACTTGGACGAGGAGGGATTCCTGTATCTCGTGGGCCGCTCCACGGACGTGATCATCAGTGGTGGTGTCAACCTCTATCCGATCGAGATCGAGCAGGTCGTTACGCTCCATCCGGCCGTGCTCGACTGCGCGGTCGTCGGGATTTCGGATGCGAAGTGGGGCCAGAGCATCAAGGCGTTCGTGGTGCTTCGCGACGGGCAAAGTCTAACGATCACCGAGCTGCAAAAGCACTGCCTCGAATATCTCGCAGACTACAAAAAACCCCGCAGTCTGGAGATCGTCAAAGACCTTCCGAAGAATGCCGGCGGAAAAACCGTGAAGTCTGCCCTGCTCGAACCTAAGAGGAGGCGTGCATAGATGAATACCGATCTACACTTGACCCGGACAAAGCTCGAAATCCAAGATCGCATCGCGGTCGTGACGCTGAGCGATGTTGAGCGACTTAACGCGATGAGCCTGCCGATGCGCGAGGAGTGCATTGCCCTTCTTCGAAAACTCGAGGAAAGCGGCGAAGCCGACTGCGTGATAATCACCGGCGAGGGGCCACGGGCATTTTCCGCCGGAGCGGATATCAACGAACTCGCACAGCGCACGATGGCGGGGGAGCTGTCCACCAAGGCCCAGCTGCGACGTGAGCTCCCAAGACTCATTGAGGGACTGCGGCTGCCAACGCTTGCCGCGGTCAACGGATTTTGTCTCGGCGCAGGCCTGGAACTCGCCCTCGCATGCACGCTGCGACTTGCGTCAGAATCGGCAAAACTTGGTCTGCCGGAGATCAACCTCGGTGTCATCCCGGGCAGCGGCGGCACCCAGCGGCTCGCTCGTTTGGTGGGCCTCGGGCGCGCTATGGAGCTTGTCACGCTTGGCGAGCCCATTGCGGCGTCGGAGGCCTATCGCATTGGCCTTGTGAATAGCGTTCATTCGCCCGAGGGCCTTATGGACGCGGCGCGCGAGATCTGTCGTAAGTGGCAAAGCAAGGGGCCGGTGTCGCTGATGGTGGCGCGCGACGCGGTTCTCAGGAGCGCTGGTGTCGACATTCAGTCGGGAATGGATTATGAGAACAAAGTTTTCGCATTGTGTCTAGCGAGCGGCGAGCGAGACGAAGGTGTCAAGGCATTCCTGGAGAAGAGAAAGCCGAGATTCCGCGCGCCTCCCTGACCTTCGGGGCGCTGAGCGGTCATATGAAAAGATATGGGCAGGGAAGTCCACTGACATGGAGGATGATATGAAAGGAACGCTAGATCGCTTTTCGTGGTCGAAATGTTTTACCCGGGTTGCAGCCGCGGTGATAGGTGCAATGGTATTGAACGCGGCGAGCGCCGACGTTGGGGAGGTCAAGCTCGCGCGCCAGTTTGGAATTCACTATCTCCCGCTCGTAGTAATGGAGCATGAGCAATTGGTGGAGAAGCAGGCGAAGGAGGCAGGACTTGGTAACCTCAAGGTCACTTGGGCTCAGCTTTCCGGCGGCGCGTCGGTGAACGATGCCTTGTTATCCGGAGCGATTGATTTTTCTGCGGGCGGCGTTGGTCCGCTTATTCAGATCTGGGACAAGTCGAAGGGCATTTCAGATGTAAAAGGCGTCGCCGCCGTTAGTGACGTACCCATGACGCTGACGACGCGTAACCCAAACGTCAAGAAGCTGGAAGACTTTACCGGTAGCGACAGGATCGCGTTGCCAGCGGTCAAAGTATCGATGCAAGCCGTAACATTGCAAATGGCCGCGGCAAAAATTTGGGGCGACAGTAACTATGAGAAGCTGGACAAACTGACGGTGTCAATGAGACACCCCGACGGCTTGGCTGCAATGTTGTCGGGCCAAGGTGAAATCACCGCACACTTCACGGCGGCGCCCTATGACTTTATGGAACTGCAGGATCGGAACATCCGTAAGGTGCTCGATTCATACGAAGTCTACGGGGGCCCCGCGACTCTTATTGTGCTTTATGCCACCCAGAAATTTCACGATCAAAATCCCAAAGTGTACGGGGTGGTTCTCAGGGCTCTCGAAACGGCCACGGAGATGATTAATAAAGACAAGCGCCGGGCAGCAGAGATTTATCTGGCGGTTACCAAGGAGAAGACTACCTTGGATGACATGGTAAAAATGCTGAATGACCCGAAGATCAACTTCACGCCCACGCCCAGCAGGACACTGCCAGTGGCCCAATTCATGCAGCGTACCGGCAGGATAAAGAACCAGCCTGCCTCGTGGAAGGACCTGTTCTTTCCGGCGATACACAACCGACCGGGTAGCTGAAAGAAAATGGGGAATGCAGCATTGAAGGCCGCCACGGAGCGTGCCTTGCCACAAGACGGCGAGATCGCAGCAGGCAGCTACTCGGAACGTATCAGCGCATTCGTTGCGGGGCTTTCTTTTGATGCGCTGCCCACGGCTGTGGTTGAGAGCGCCAAGCGCCATTTGCTTGACACGCTGGGCGTCGGTATCGTCGGCTCTGCCCAGGATAATGCGCGTTCTGCGCTGGCCGGGGTTCGCGGCATCGGTGGTGCCTCCGGCAACAGCCAAATCTGGGGAACCGCAGCGAGGCTCGGCGCACCTTATGCGGCGATCGCAAACGGCGTGGCGTGTCACGTCCTTGAGTATGACGACACGCACACGGACTCGATCACGCATGGCAGCGCGGTGCTCGTGCCGGCGGTGCTGGCAGTCGCGGAGCAGCTGGGCCGGTCTGGCCAAGAGCTGATCACCGCGTACGTCGCAGGCTGGGAAGTCACTGCGCGCGTCGGCCTTGCGGCGCGCGGCAGCTTTCACAAGAGAGGCTTTCACACGACATCGGTTGCGGGTGTCTTTGGAGCCGCCGCCGCGGCGGCAAGATTACTCGGCCTTTCAGCCGGGCAGACAGGTCACGCACTCGGGCTTGCAGGCAGCCAGGTATCCGGTGTTTCGGAATACCTTTCGAACGGTTCATCGGCCAAGAGCTTCCATCCGGGCTGGGCGGCCTGTGGCGGCATTATCGCCGCGCAGATGGCGCGTGCCGGCATGACTGGCCCCTTGACGGTATTCGAGGGGCGCTACGGTACGTTCAAGGCCTACGGTTTCGTCGATGAATGCGATCTCGCCGCTCTCGATGGCGAACTTGGCGACCGATGGGAAGTTACCCGCGTATCGATCAAGCCGTACCCGTGCTGTCACTTTGCGCACGCCTTCATCGACTGTGTGCTCGCGCTCCGAAGCCAGGGGGTTACGCCGAAAGCCATTGAGTCCTTGTACTGCGTTGTGCCGGAAATCGAGCTGCCGCTGATCTGCGAGCCATTTGCCCAGAAGCTCCGGCCAGATTCACCGTACGCCGCGAAATTCAGCCTTCCTTTCCTGCTTGCCGCAACGCTGACCGACGGTAGGATCGACCACAACACCTTCATGCAGCAGAACGTCGCCAGCCCGGAGCTGCTCGAGTTGGCGAACCGCGTGAGCTATCGGGTTGCCGAGCCGGGGGAGACAACCTTTCCGAAGTATTTTCCGGGCTGGGTAGAGGCACGGCTCCGGGACGGGCGCGTCCTGCTGGAGCGCCTCGATATCAACACGGGCAATCCGGACAATCCGCTCAGCCGGGCCGACGTGGAGGCCAAGTTCCGCAGCAATGTTAGCGGCGTACTGGGCGATTCGAAGGCCGAAGCTGTGATTTCGAGGGTAAACGACCTTGATCGAGGCTCGGCCGCCGATCTCGCCCAAGCGCTCGCGCAGGACTGAATTCTAACTTCGTTTCACCAGAGTATTTCCACCCGCGGGCAGAACTCGCACTCATGCAACCAAGGAGAAAACATGACTGATCGCTATGCGTGCTTTAAACATCTCAAGTTTGACCGTCCGGCCGAGCGAGTAATGCGCATCACGCTCGACCGGCCGGAGCGTATGAACTCCCTGGACTGGGAGGCGCATGGCGAGCTTACGAAGGTATGGACTGTCGTCGACGAAGATCCGGAGGTCAACGCCATTATTATTTGTGGCGCTGGCAAGGCCTTTTCGGCTGGCGGTGATTTCAGCATGGTCGAGCGCATCATTAACGACTATTCGATGCAGGCTGCCGCTCTCCGTGAATTCCGCGATCTTTGCTACAACATGATCAACTGCTCCAAGCCGATCATCTCTGCGATCCACGGCCCGGCGGTTGGCGCTGGCCTCGCGGCGGCGTTACTTGCGGACATCTCGGTCGCGGCTAAGTCGGCCCGCATCATCGACGGGCACACCCGGCTGGGGCTTGCCGCAGGGGACCACGCGGCCATGATTTGGCCCCTCCTGTGTGGAATGGCGAAGGCAAAGTACTACATCCTTCTATGCGATCCGGTAAGTGGCGAGGAAGCTGAACGCATCGGTCTGGTGTCGCTGTGTGTGGAAGACACCCAACTTCAGGACAAGGCCTTGGACATCGCGACTCGCCTTGCGCACGGCGCGCAACGTCCCATCCGCTGGAGCAAGCACGCCTTGAATAACTGGTTGCGGGCCATGGGCCCGGCCTTCGACAACTCGGCTGCGCTGGAACTGCTCAGCTTTAACGGCCCCGAGGTACGCGAGGGTCTCGCGTCGCTAAAAGAGAAGCGTGCGCCCAGATTTGACTACAAGGTATAAGTCTCCGGTTGCTTGAGCGGCGGGAGCGCGTGAGCTTCGTTCGAACAGACGCGGCCGCAAGTGCGCTACCACGTGTTGCACTTGGACCTTGAACTCAAGCTCCCGCCGGGCATGGCTGTTCATGCCAGCCTGGGAAAAAACCACGACACAAAAGAGCACCCAGCTCACCGGCGGCGGCGACAACGCACTTTACGTGTGCATCACGCAGGAAGACGGCAACCTGATCTGGTCGAGCCCGATTTACGTCTTTCGCTGAGCGGCAAACACGCTTTGCCGCCCGATGATTGGATTAGAATAGTCGAGCCCGACCACGAGGAGAGCAGTCATGCGCAAAAAGAAATTGCTGATCGCAGCGAGCCTGCTGTGCGCCGCGTCGCTGGCGGGCGCCCAGAATTATCCGAACAAGTCGGTGCGCGTCATCGTGCCGTTCTCCGCTGGCGGCGCGACGGATATCGTGACCCGCGTGATCGGCCAGAAGCTGGGCGAGGCGTGGGGCCAGCAGGTGGTCGTGGACAACCGCGCGGGCGCCGGCGGCAACATCGGCGGCGAGCTGGCGGCGAAATCGGCGCCTGACGGCTATACGCTGTTCATGACCTCGGGCTCGATCGTCACCGCCAACCAGCACATTTACAAGAAGATGCCGTTCGACCCCGCCAAGGACCTGGTTGCGATCACCAATGTGGCAAGCGGGCCCCAGGCGCTGGTGGTCACCCCGACCTTTCCTCCCAAGACCGTCAAGGAACTCATCGCGCTGGCCAAAGCCAGGCCCAAGGAAATCGCGTTCGGGTCGGCGGGTTTCGGCACCCAGACCCACCTCGCGGCGGAAAACTTCATCTACACCGTCGGGATCGACGTCCTGCACGTTCCATACAAGGGCGAAGCGCCGGCGATCGTGGACGTCATGGCGGGCCAGGTCCAGTTCGCGACGCCGAATCTCGCCGCGGCGATCAACTTCATCCAGCAGGGCAAACTGCGTGCGCTGGGCGTCACCAGCAAGCGCCGCTCGCCCCAGGTGCCGGACGTGCCGGCGATCGCGGAGACGGTGCCGGGATTCGAGAACCTGGGTTGGTTCGGCTTGATGGTGCCCGCCGGCACGCCCAGGGAAGTCATCGACAAGGTCTACCGCGATACCGCGAAAGCGCTCGAAGCGGCCGACGTCAAAAGCCGTTTCGATGGTCTCGGCATGGCCCCGGTGGGCAATACGCCGGCGGAGTTCGCCAAGGCGATTGCCGAGGAAACGGGGCGCTGGGCGAAAATCGTGCGCGAGCGCAAGCTGGCGGTGGAATGACAGATGCACCGACCGGGAGAAATCGTGTGAACGGTCGCGCAGTACCGGCGCCGCTGCTCGAGGTCAAAGGCGTCACGCTCCAGTACAAGACCAAGGAGCACCTGGTCACGGCGACTTATCGCGTCGATTTTGAGATTTATAAGTCCGACCGTTTCGTGATCCTCGGTCCGTCGGGCTGCGGCAAGTCGACGCTGCTGAAAGCGGTCGGTGGCTATTTGCAGCCGACCGAGGGCAGCATGAGCCTGAACGGTGAGATCATCAGGAAGCCCGGCTCCGACCGCGTGTTCGTGTTTCAGGAGTTCGATCAATTGCTGCCGTGGAAAACCGTCAGGCAGAACGTGATGTTCGCGCTGACTTCGAGCGGCAAGCTCAGCGGCAAGGCGGCCGAAGACAAGGCGATGCAGTACATCGAGAAGGTCAAGCTCACCAAGTTCGCCGACAATTTTCCCCATATGCTGTCGGGCGGCATGAAGCAGCGCGTCGCCATCGCGCGCGGCATGGCGATGGAGCCCGAGGTGCTGCTGATGGACGAGCCGTTCGCCGCGCTCGACGCGCTGACGCGGCGCAAGATGCAGGAGGAATTGCTGCAATTGTGGGACGACACGCATTTCACGGTGCTGTTCGTCACGCACTCGATACCCGAGGCAGTGCTGATCGGCAACCGCATTCTGCTGATGACCCCGCACCCGGGGCAGGTCAAGGGCGAGTTGAACAGCGACGGCAAGGACAACGTCGGCGCCGACGGCAGGAAGCTCTCGGACCGCATTCACGACATGCTGTTCGCCGACCAGATTGAAGAGGAGGCAGCTCCCCATGGCTGACAACGTATTGGTACAGCGTCCCGAGTTCGTGCGCGATGTCGAGATCAGCGCCTACGGCGTGGTCGAGAAACCGCTGACGGCGTGGGAAAAGATTTTCAACAACGCGGCAGTGCGCAAAGGCCTGCTGCTGGCGATGCTCGCCGCGGTCTGGCAGGTTTACTCGACGGTGCTCGACAATCCGCTGCTGTTTCCCAAGTTCAGCGACACCATCGCCGCGTTCTCCGAGCACATCATGAACGGCGTGCTGCTGCAGCGCGGCTGGTTCTCGATCAAGGTGCTGCTGATGGGTTATGGCGCCGGCCTGTTCCTCGCCGGGACGCTTACCGCATTTGCAATCACCACGCGCATCGGCAACGATTTTCTCGAAACGCTGACTTCGATGTTCAATCCGCTGCCGGCGATTGCGCTCCTGCCATTGGCGCTGATCTGGTTCGGCCTCGGCAACGGCAGCCTGGTGTTCGTGCTGATCCACTCGGTACTGTGGCCGGTTGCGCTCAACACGCATTCGGGTTTCATGTCGGTATCGCAGACCATGCGCATGGTCGGCCGCAATTACGGTCTGACCGGTCCGCGTTACGTGGCCAAGATCCTGATCCCGGCGGCGTTTCCGAACATCCTGACCGGCATGAAAATCGGCTGGGCGTTCGCGTGGCGCACGCTGATCGCGGCCGAACTCGTGTTCGGGGTATCGTCGGGCTCGGGCGGCCTCGGCTGGTTCATCTACGAGAACAAGAACCAGCTCGAAATCGCCAACGTGTTCGCGGGGCTCTTCTCGGTGATCATCATCGGCCTGTTCGTCGAGAATTTCATTTTCCGCAATATCGAATTGAAGACGGTGCGCAAATGGGGAATGCAATCCTGAGAGAGGCGAGAGGAGAGAGGCGGGAACAGCATCGGTGCTCTTGCGCCTCACTTCTCGCCCCGTCCACCTCACCGGAGTAAAGCAATGAAAGTAGATCTCAAGCAGGTCGAAGAGGCGTGCAAGGACCTTTATATCCGCGCGCTGAAGATACTGCCGCCCGACATCAAGCAGGGCTTCGAGCGCCTCGACCAAAACGAGACCGATGCCACCGGCAAGGCGATCCTCGGTACCATGATCAGGAACATCAAGGTCGCCGAAGACACCGACAATCTGTTGTGCCAGGACACCGGGGTGCCCATCTACAGCGTATCCATCGGACGCAACGTCGAGGTTGACGGCGTTGATCTGAAAGCCGCCATCACCCGGGGTTGCGCCCGGGCCACTCTCGAGCACCCGTTCCGCTCGTCGGTGGTGCACCCGATCACGCGTCAGAACGATCACACGTCTTGCGGCATTCGGATCCCGGTCATCAGCTTCGATTTTTCCGACCGCCCGGAAGAATTGATGATCCGGATGATCCCCAAGGGCAGCGGCTCGGAAAACAATTCCTGGCTGAAAATGGCGATCCCCGCCGACGGGGTGGACGCGATCAAAATCTTCGTCATCGATTGCGTGCTCCTGGCGGGCGGCAAAACCTGTCCGCCCACCATCGTCGGCGTGGGGGTGGGCGGAAGCGCGGATTTGTGCGTGCACTTGGCGAAAGAGGCGGCGATCCGCCCGCTCGGCACCCGCTGCGAAAAC
>JAHFRL010000229.1 GCA_023266235.1 Betaproteobacteria bacterium | reverse complement strand
GCGTGTTCCGGCGCCGCCTTCAATCCGCAACTCATACCATTGCGACAATGTCATCGTGAGATCTTCCTCTTATCGAGACCCCGATTTTGACTGTCGCCGACTCTAGCAGAAATCGCCCGCCACAACATTCACCGGCGTCAATAAATCGCTAATCAACAGCCCGCCCTGTTCATGACTGCCGCGAAGAAGCCATCGCAGCCGTGGCGATGAGGATAAAGCTGAAGAAAATCACCGGTATCCAGCGGAATGTGCTGCCGCTTCAATAGGTTGTTCGCGGGCAGCAGCGTGAACTGTGAATGCGCGGCGAGGAATGCCGCGACAACATCCTGATTTTCTGCGCGTAAAAAGCTGCATGTCGCGTAGACCAGCCTGCCGCCGGGTTTGAGCAGCGCCGCGGCGGCGGTGAGGATCGCGCTCTGTTTGGCGCTGAGCTCGGCGATATCGCTCTCGTGCTGGCGCCATTTGAGGTCGGGATTGCGGCGCAGCGTGCCGAAGCCGCTGCACGGCGCGTCGATGAGCACGCGGTCGAGCTTACCGGCGAGCCGCTTGACCCTGATGTCGTTCTCGTTGGCGAGCAGTTGCGGGTGCACGTTCGAGAGTCCCGAGCGCTTGAGCCGCGGCTTGAGCTTGTTGAGCCGCGATTCCGATACATCGAAAGCGTAAAGCCGGCCCAGCGACTGCATCAGCGCGCCGAG
The DNA here is from genome assembly GCA_023266235.1 of Betaproteobacteria bacterium. Taxonomy (GTDB): domain Bacteria; phylum Pseudomonadota; class Gammaproteobacteria; order Burkholderiales; family SG8-41; genus PALSA-1004. The sequence goes on along the minus strand of JAHFRL010000229.1, from coordinate 3,413 downwards.
CGCGAGCGTCTTGCCGCCGGCGCCGGCGCAGAAATCGGCCACCATCTCGCGCCGCCTCGGCGCAAGCAGGTAACACAGCAGCTGGCTGCCTTCGTCCTGCACTTCGATCTTGCCGCTGGTGAAGAGCGGATGGCGGTTAAGGGCAGGCTTGGCCTCGAGCCGGATGCCGAGCGGGGAATACGGCGTGGGCTGCGCGGCGATGCCGTCGGATGCGAGTTGGGCGAGCACTTCGTCGCGCGTCGTCAGCAGGGAATTCACGCGCAGGTCGAGCGGCGCCGGCTGCTGCAGCGCGCGGCCGAGCGCGAGAATTTCGTCCTCCGGCAGCTCGACGGCGAGCATCGCGACGAGCCACTGCGGCAGCTCGGCCGCGACGTTGAGCGGCGGCGCGTTATCGGGCTGCGCCTTGAGCGCCGCCGCCCACTGCGCGTCGTCACGCCCGGTGAGCGGCTCGAGCTGGCGCAGGCTCATGCCCTGGATGCGGTTGAGGTAGGCGAGCAGCAGGCGCCGCGGCGTCGCCGCGCCGGTGTGATGCTCGAGGCCGTAGCGCCGCCGCAGCACGCCGAACACGGTTTCGGCGATGAACGCGCGGTCGTGCTGGCCGAGCCCGGGATGCGCGTGGAAATAGCGCGAGAGCACCGCGTCGGCGGGCTGCGTCATCGGCAGGATGTGCGCGAGCGCCTCTTCCGCCGCGGTGATCTGGGCAGTTACGATCTTCAATCGTCGCTGACGCGGATTTCGCTCACCAGCTGCTCGCCCGACGGTTCGCCCCGGCGGTCGAAAAAACGGATGCGCACCGGCAGCCACCGGTATGCGGGCGCGAGCCACAGCTCGATGCTCTCCTGGCCCGGCCGGCGCACCTGTTTCACCGGCACCGCGCGCAGCGCGCCGAACGGCGTCTGCAGGAATTCCTCGGCGCCGACCTCGAGCTCGTAGTGCTCGAGCTTCCAGCCATTGGTGATCGGCAGCTCGATGCGCCCCGGGGCGAGCGGCGTGAGGCCGAGCTGGTACATGAAGCTCACCATGTCCTGCGCGCCGGCGGGCAGCGCGACGCTGCGCGGCGGGTTGTCGATCATCGCCGTCATCGCGTCCCAGTCGAAAGCGGCGGCGGCGTTCTCGCTCTTCCCCGAGCGCACGCGCTGCGTGGTGAAGTGCTCGGGACGCAGGCCGCCCGCGGTCAGCCTGCCGCGGCTTTCATAGGCGAGACGCTGGCGCACAAACAGCGCGGCGAGGCCGGTGGTTTCGGATACGCTCGACAGCCGGTAGCTGTCGTCATGGATTTCCCATGCCTGCTGCGTGCGGCCGACATTGAACTGGTCGCCGCCGAGATACAGCGCGTAGGTGATTTCGCCCTTGCGCGGCAGGCGCCGCGCCGGCGGCGGCGCGGGTTCGGGATCAGGCTTGCTGTCCTCGACCGCGGGCGGCGCGGCCGCAGGCGCCTCCATCGCAGCAGGCTCGGGCGTTGATTGCGGCGCCGGATCGAATACCGGGGCTGCTGCGACTTGCGGCGCCGTGACGACCGGCGCGGCGGCGGGTCTGCGCGCGGGCCGCGGCCGCGGCCGGAGCGGCGGCGGGAGCTCGGCGGGCTGCAGGCGTGCTTCGAGCGGCGGCGGTGCGGCGGCGCGCCGCAGCATCTCGAACGGCACGCCGTAGATGATCAGCACATGCGCGACGAGCGACAGCGCAACGAAGTATGCGAACTTTCGCATGTTCTCCGCGTCCAGCGCAGCCGTCAATTGAATTCCAGCTGCGTGATGACCTGCTCGAATTTCGAGCCGTCATTTTCGAGGATCAGCAGCTTGACGGGAAAGAAATGGCGCTCGGGCGCGATCCAGATCTCGGTGCCGTTCTCGCCTGGCTCGCGCTGCTTGACCAGATGCAGCGTGTTCAGTCTGCCGAGCGGGGTGTCGAGCTGCTCGCTGCCGTTGAGCTGATAGCGGTACGACTCGATCTTTTTGCCGTTGGTCATCTGGAAGGCGAGCGGCTTGAGTTGTTCCGGCGCCAAAAACATGAATTGGTACATCACGCTGATGCGGTCCTGCGTGCCGGCGGCGAGCGGCGCGGTTTCATTGCGGCCATCGAACGTCATGTGCAATTGCCCGGCCTGCCAGTCGAACACGGCGCTGACATTCTTGCCGGGGTCATCCAGCCGACCGTAGTGGAGTTGCTCGGGCCGCAATCCGGCGGATGTTATCGCGCCGCTGCTCTCAACCTTGACCTTGGTGCGCACGAACAGCGCGAGCAGGCCGGCCGGATTGCTCTCGCTGACGATCTGATATTTGCCGCCGCTGTTCTCGAACGATTCCTGCACCACCGCGATGTGCAGGCCATCCCTGTACACGTCATAGCTCGCCTTGACTGTCGCGGGCGGCGCGGCGTGCGCCGTCGTCGCAAGCGCGGCGCATGCAAGCACCAACAGGGTGCGGAAGGTCATGGATCGAGCGCGGGCGAAAGCAGGGCGCCGTCGGAGGGCGAAACAGGGGCCCCTTCAGGGGATGTGACCCCGGAGACGGATGCCACGCTTGCGCTCGACGGCGCCGCGCCAGACTCGCGGACGTTCGCATCCCGCAAGCGGGAACCCTGCTCACTGCTCGCAGGCGCGCCGCCGGCGGCGCGCGCCGGCGTGAGCCTGACCGTGCCGCGCGGCGTGATTTCGAGGCGGTCCTCGCAAAACCAGCGGATCGCTTGCGGGTAGATGCGGTGTTCCTGTTCGAGCACGCGCGCGGCGAGCGTATCTTCGTCGTCGCCCGCCAGCACCGGCACTGCGGCCTGGATCACGATCGGGCCGTTATCGAGCTGCGGTGTCACGAAATGCACGCTGCAGCCGTGCACTTTGACGCCGGCCTCGAGCGCGCGGCGGTGGGTATGCAATCCGGTGAACGCCGGCAGCAGCGATGGGTGGATATTGATGAGGCGGCTTGCATAATGCGCGACGAAGCCGTCGGTCAGGATGCGCATGAACCCGGCGAGCACGACGAGGTCGGGCTTGAGCGCGTCGATTTCCCGCGTGAGCGCGGCGTCGAAGGCGGCGCGGTCGGCGTAAGCGCGGTGATCGACGACGCGCGATGCAACGCCGTGCTGTCGTGCGACCGCGAGCCCGCCGGCCCCGGGCTCGTTGCTGATTACCGCCGCGACCGTGACCGGCAGCCGCGCCGCGAGGATCGCCTGCATGTTGCTGCCGCGCCCCGAGATCAGGATGACGATTTTTTTCATGCGACGTGAGTTTGGTCTTCGCCCGGCGCGCGCTTGTGCACGGCACCGATGCGCCACACAGTCTCGCCCGCGGCGCGCAGCAGCTTGCTTGCTGCTTGCGCGTCCTGTTCGGCGACGATTGCCACCATGCCGATGCCGCAATTGAACACGCGCAGCATTTCCGCTTCTGCGACGTTGCCCTGCCGCTGGAGCCACTCAAACAG
>JAHFRL010000125.1 GCA_023266235.1 Betaproteobacteria bacterium | reverse complement strand
AATTCCGGAATCAGAAACAGTGGATCGTAGCCAAAGCCGCCGCCGCCGCGCGGGGTTTTCACGATCTCGCCGTGCCACTCGGCCTCGCAGATCATGGGCTGCGGGTCGTCGGCGTGGCGCATCAGCACGACCACGCAATAGTAATGCGCTTTGCGGTTCGCTTCATTCGCGAGCAGCTCGAGCAGCTTCCGGTTGTTGCGTGCGTCCTGATTTTCACGTCCGCCTGCGGAACCAGTGGGCGGCTCGTCCGCAAAGCGCGCGGAATGCACGCCGGGCGCACCGTTCAGCGCGTCTACGCAGATGCCCGAATCGTCGGCGAGCGCCGGCAACCCGGTGTGCAGGCTCGCGTACCGCGCCTTGGCGAGCGCGTTTTCGATGAACGTGAAATGCGGCTCGTCTGCCTCAGGCACGCCGAGGGTCGATTGGGGGACGATCTCGATGTCGAGCGGCGCGAGAATCGCGCCGATCTCGTTCAGCTTGCCGACGTTGTTTGACGCTATGACGATCTTGCGCATACTAAACAGCTTTGCCGCAAAGGACGCCAAGGACGCGAAGGAAAACCCTCAAAATGAATCTGCGTAGAATAGCGAACATTATCAGCAAAGGCACGCGCACGGTTTCTCGAATATTTTGTTTGGCTCTCTTGGCGTCCTTCGCGTCCTTGGCGGCGAAGCTTTACTGGCCCAAGGCCGTTCGTTGAGCGGCGATCAGTTGCGCGATGCCCGTCTGCGCGAGGTCGAGCATCGCATTCATCTCGCCGCGTGTGAACGGCGCGCCTTCGGCCGTGCCCTGCACTTCGACCATGCCGCCACTGCCCGTCATCACGACATTCATATCGGTGTCGCACGCCGCATCCTCGGCGTAATCGAGGTCGAGCACCGGCATGCCCTCGTAAATGCCGACCGATACCGCGGCGACGAAATCGCGTATCGGCGAAGCCGCTATCAGCTTTTTTTCCAGCAGGTAGCTCACTGCGTCATGCACCGCGACGAAAGCACCGGTAATGCCCGCCGTCCGCGTGCCGCCGTCGGCCTGGATCACATCGCAGTCGAGCTGCAGCGTGCGCTCGCCGATTTTGTTGAGATCGACCACGGCGCGCAGCGCGCGGCCGATCAGGCGCTGGATCTCCTGCGTGCGCCCCGACTGCTTGCCGCGCGCGGCCTCGCGGTCCATGCGCGTATTGGTGGAACGCGGCAGCATGCCGTACTCCGCGGTGAGCCAGCCCTGCCCCCTGCCTTTGAGAAACGCCGGAACTTTGTCGTCGATGCTGACGGTACAGAGAACCTTGGTGTCGCCGCACTCGATCAGCACCGAGCCTTCGGCATGGCGCGTGTAGCGGCGCACGATGCGGACATCGCGTAACTGGTCCGGCTGGCGTTTGCTTGGTCGCATATAAAGGCCCTGGATATGTTATCTTGCCGGTCTCGGGCCGGCGCATTGAATGTTAATGGTAAATGGTGAATAGTAAATGGTAAATCGGCTGACAAGCGGCTTTTACCGTTCACCATTCCCGATTCACTATTCACCGGCTTTATCATGATCTACAGCATGACCGGATTCGCCAGCGCGACGCGCGAGCTCGCCACCGCCGCGCTCAGTGTCGAATTGCGCTCGGTCAACCATCGCTACCTCGATCTGCAGTTCAGGCTGCCCGAAGACCTGCGCCCGCTCGAACCGGGCCTGCGCGAGATCATCGTCGCGCGCCTGCAGCGCGGCAAGATCGAATGTCGCATCGGCCTGAATCCGTTGCCGGCCGCACAGAAGGCGCTCGAACTCAACAACGAGGTGTTGAAGCAGCTGCGCGCGTTGAGCGAAAAGCTGCGCGTGGCGTGGCCCAGCGTGCCCGGCCTCACCGCCGCGGACATATTGCGCTGGCCCGGCATGCTCGGCTCGGACACGGTGCCGCTCGATGAAATGCGCGCGGCGTGCCATGCGGCGCTGCAGTCGGTGCTCGAGGAGTTTACCGCGTCGCGCGCGCGCGAAGGCGAAAAACTGAAAGATCTGCTGCTCGAGCGGGTCGCCTCGATGGAGGAGCGGGTGGCGACCGTCGCGCCGCGCATGCCGCAGGTGCTCGCCGCATTCCAGGAAAAACTCACCGCCCGTCTGCGCGAAGCGATGGCGGCGAGCGATGACGAGCGCATCCGCCAGGAAATCACGCTGTTCGCCAACCGCATCGACGTCGACGAGGAGCTGTCGCGGCTGGTCACGCATTTCAGCGAAATCAGGCGCATCCTTGCAGCCGGTGGTGCGGTCGGCAAGCGGCTCGACTTCCTGATGCAGGAACTGAACCGCGAAGCCAACACGCTCGGCTCGAAATCCGTCGACGTCGAAATCACCAGAGTGTCGCTCGACCTGAAGCTTTTGATCGAGCAGATGCGGGAACAGATACAAAACATTGAGTAAACGGTAAACAGTGAACAGTAAACGGCACAAGCTGGTCGCGGCGGTTCCCGGTTTACCGTTCACCGTTCACCGTTCACCGCCGCTATGAGCGGAAATCTCTTCATCGTTTGCGCCCCATCAGGCGCCGGCAAGACCAGCCTCGTCAACGAGCTGCTGAAAGCCGACCCGCAGATCAGGCTGTCGGTGTCGCACACCACGCGCAAACCGCGAGCGGGCGAAGTCGACGGCCGCGAATACCATTTCGTCACCGAACGGAGATTCGAGCAAATGCTCGAGCAGGGAGCGTTCCTCGAAAGCGCGCTGGTGCACGGCAACCATTACGGCACCTCGCAGGGCTGGATCAACGAACAACGCGCTGCCGGCAGCGACATCCTGCTCGAAATCGACTGGCAGGGGGCGGCCCAGGTGCGCAAGCTGATCCCGGAGTCGATCGGCATTTTCGTCCTGCCGCCGTCATTCGAAACGCTGCTGTCGCGTCTTAACAAACGCGCGCAGGACCCGCCGGACGTGATTGCGCGGCGGCTCGTCGTCGCGCGCGAAGAAATCAGTCACTTCACCGAGTTCGACTATGTTATTATCAACGACAAGTTCGACGAGGCGGTGCAGGATCTGAGCGGCATCGTCCGTGCCCAACGGCTGCGGCTTTCCGCCCAGCTCGCCCGCCACAGCGACTTGATTAACCGGATGAAACAAGGAAGGTAGACATGGCACGTATCACTGTTGACGACTGCTTGAAGATCATTCCAAACCGCTTCGAGCTCACGCTTGCCGCGACTTACCGCGCGCGCCAGATCACCAATGGCGCGGCGCCGATGCTGGACGAGAATCGCGACAAGGCGACCGTGATCGCGCTGCGCGAGCTCGCCGCCGGCAAGTACGGGACTGAGATACTCAATAAAACCCCCTCCTGACATCAAGGATGAGGAATGAGGGATGAAGGATGAAATCCGGCACTTTGGCGCGACATGAATTGAACCTCATCCTGCCGCCTTCCTCCTCAATCCTTCCGGCGCCATGCCCGAAGCCGCCACACTGTTCAAGGAATGGTCCGGCTACCTCAAGCCGGAGGATGTGACGCGGCTCGAGACCGCGTACCACTTCAGCGAAGCCGCGCATAACGGCCAGTTCCGCGACTCCGGCGACCCCTACATCTCGCATCCGCTCGCGGTTGCGAATATTCTCGCCCAGCTGCACCTCGATCCCCAGGCGTTGACCGCTGCGTTGCTGCACGACGTGATGGAGGACACTGCCGTCACCAAGGCCGAGATCAGCAAGAAATTCGGCAAACCGGTGGCGGAACTCGTCGACGGCGTCTCCAAGCTCGACCGTATCGAGTTCGAGACCCACGAAGAGGCGCAGGCCGAAAACTTCCGCAAGATGCTGCTGGCGATGGCGCGCGACGTGCGCGTCATCCTGATCAAACTCGCCGACCGCCTGCACAACATGCGCACGCTCGACGCGGTGCCGGAGCCGAAGCGCAAGCGCGTCGCGCGCGAGACGCTCGAGATCTACGCGCCGATCGCCAACCGGCTGGGCCTGAACAGTATCTACCTGGAGCTCGAGGATCTGAGTTTCCGCTACCTGTACCCGGCGCGCAATCGCGTGCTGTCGAAAGCGCTCAAGGCGGCGCGCGGCAACCGCCGCGAAGTCGTCAGCAAGGTCGGCGAGGCGATCAAGAAACGCCTGAAGCATGACGGCATCGACGCCGAGGTACACGGGCGCGAGAAGCACCTGCACAGCATTTACCGCAAGATGCGCGAGAAGCGCCTGTCGTTCGCCAAGGTGCTCGATGTATTCGGCTTTCGCATCATCGTCAAGGACGTGCCGTCGTGCTATCTCGTGCTGGGCGCGCTGCACTCGCTCTACAAGCCGATCCCGGGCAAGTTCAAGGACTACATCGCGATTCCGAAAACGAACGGTTACCAGTCGTTGCACACCACGCTGTTCGGGCCGTTCGGCAGCCCGCTCGAAGTGCAGATCCGCACCCAGGAAATGCACAAGATCGCCGAAGCCGGCGTCGCCTCGCACTGGCTCTACAAGAGTTCGGACGCGTCGCTCAACGAGATGCAGAAGAAAACGCACCAGTGGCTGCAGAGCCTGCTCGAAATCCAGTCGGGCGGCGGCGACTCGGTCGAATTTCTCGAGCACCTCAAAGTCGACCTGTTCCCGGACCAGGTCTACGTTTTCACGCCGAAAGGCAAGATCCTGTCGCTGCCGCGCGGCGCGACCGCGGTCGATTTCGCCTACGCGGTGCACACCGACATCGGCAACCGCTGCGTCGCGGTCAAGATCAACGAAGAGCTGATGCCGCTGAGGACCGAGCTCAGGAACGGCGAGCGCGTCGAGATCATCACCGCCTCACACGCCAAGCCCAACCCGCTGTGGCTCAATTACGTAATCACCGCCAAGGCGCGCTCGCATATCCGCCATTTCCTGAAGACCGTGCAATCCCGGGAATCGGCGCAGCTGGGCGAGCGGCTTCTGAACCAGGCGCTCGGCGCATTCAAAGCGAGCATCGGTGACGTCAAGGAACCGGATTGGGACAAGCTGTTGAAAGATACCGGCGCCAAATCGCGCCAGGACATTCTTGCCGACATCGGCCTGGGCAAGCGGCTGAGCGCGGTGGTGGCGCACCGCCTGCTGTCGCTCGGCGATGCGCCGGGCGAGGAGCGCAAAGCCGGCGCCCCGGTCGTGATCCGCGGTTCGGAGGGCATGGCGGTGCAGTTCGCGCAGTGCTGCAAGCCGATCCCGGGTGATCCGATCATCGGGCTCATCAACAAAGGCCAGGGCATGGTCATCCACGCCCACGATTGCCCGGTGATCGCCAAGACGCGCGCCGATCCGGGCAAGGTGATCGACGTCGAATGGGCGCCCGAGACCAAAAAGCTGTTCAACGTCGGCATCAGGCTGGTCGCGATGAATCAGCGCGGCGTGCTGGCCAAGGTCGCGGCCAAGATCGCCGAGGCGAATTCAAACATCGACAACGTCGCGGTCGACCCCGAACACGACGATCAGTACGCGACCATGCGCTTCACGCTGCAGGTGTCGAACCGTCTGCACCTCGCGCAGATCATGCGCGCGCTGCGCCGCATTCCCGAAGTCATCCGCATCACGCGCGCCAGGAGCTAGCCCGCGCTACCGGCTCGCGGGCATTTCTTGCGCGCCGCTCCGGCTCGCGGCGAAAGAGGAGGCCGTGCCGGTCTGCGGCGGTTGAGATACGACGTTTCCCGTCTCACCGTCACCGCCGAAATCGGCGCGCTGGATTTCTTTGCCATAGACGTCGCGATAAATCAGCTGGCTCGTGTCGAAGTCATACTCGGGATGGCGGTGGTCACCCCACTGTTCCAGGAAATGCATGTAAAACGGAATGAAAAACCCCCGCCGCGGATGTTTGCGATTCAACGCAAAGACATATTCCGGCTCGCGCTTTACCTCGCAGCCGCTATGACAATGCTGCACCCAGACGTGATCTCCGAGCACCACTATTTTCCAGAATGGCTCGTGTTCGTAGAATTTCAGGGACACTTTCTTTCCCAGCGTGCGCAACATGGTCAGGTGCGCGATGCTTGACTCGACCTCGCTGATGAAGTTTTGCCGCGTGATCTGCTCCGGCAGCGAATTGACCCGTTTGCCGGCGCCCCCGCCGTACGGATTGAGCAGCATCACCCGTATCTCGTAAGCGTTGTTCAGCGCCTCGCCGAGCAGGCTCTTTTCGTCGGCAAAGGTGTCGAAGCCGGTGATGGTCAGAACGAAAGCGTCCCGCACGGCCGGCAGAGGCTTGACCAGTCTGCGCTCGCGCCAGCGTGCAAGCCAGCTGTCGCTCTGGCGCACGTGCACCAAGGAAGCCAGATCCGTCATCCGCACCTTGCTGCGATTCTCCCATGCGATGCCCGCCATATTGAACAACAGCACCAGCACCGCCGCCAGCACGACTTCGGTGGCCATCAGCAGATTGGCATCTTCCGCGACTATCGGCCACCACTGATACAGAATGTAGCGCGCCCCGACCGGGAGCGAGAAGGCGATGCCAATGGCAAGCGCTGTAACGCACATGTGCAGCAGAATTTGACGCAGGCTGATCCACCAGTGATTCGACAACCCGGCTTGGTACGGCACGATCATCTTCGTTTCTCCGTTTCTAAAATATTTGAGAGTTTGCTCAAGCATGGAATGCGGGGCAATCTCGGACAATACCTAACGCGGTTTGCAGATCGAATACCCGTCTCGCCAACCCATCGCGTAGTTGGCATCGGATTTGAAACGCGCATCGTCGCGCTTGCGCGCGGCGTTGACGCTGGCGCAGCCGTCGGCATAGCCTTGCCTGAACTCCAGCGGATAGCCTGACAGGTTGACCTTGGGCTGCGGCGCGGGCGCCGGCTGGCTGGCGCAGCCCGCCATCAGCGCTACCGCGAAGATTGTCGAAATTAATCGCATCACCAGCTCCTTTGCCGCGACTTTATCCGCGTTCCACATCATGCGCGGCCATACATGTACAAAAAAAGGCCCGCCCAGGGAGGAGAGGAAAGCGGGCCAAACGGGGAGCCTTTAGCAGCATTCGACCGTGGCGCTGGCCGGCGCTCTGTTGGGTTGGGCCGCGCCGGCGTCAGTCAGGATGCGCTCCGTCTCGGCTTACCATTTCGATTTACCTTACATGCCCCTGCCCACGCGCGCCCGTTGCCACTGACTGGCCGTCGCCATGCACCGCGCCCGCGCCGGTAACAATGCCGCTGTCATGATAGCGATTGCCGGCGGCCGCGCTACCGCCTGCGGCGGTTACGATGCCATTCCCGTGCGCCATACCGCCTCCAGCCGATACCGACGTCGCGGCCGCGCTCGCGGCGCTCACCTGGTGCGAATGAATCGCCGCTAAATCATGGTTCGCGCTCTTCATTCCGCTCACCACCGAGCCCAGACTCACGCCTTGCGACTTGGCGATATTGCCCCAGCCCATGCCCTGGCTGCGCTGTGTGAGCACTCCGGTCAGCGTCACGGTGCGCGCGTCAGTGCCGCTACCGGTGGTGACGGTGCCGCCAACCAGAGCCGCCTTGAGTTGCTCCGGCGTCGGCTGCGTCACGCCAAGGCTCGCCAACTGCTGTTTCGCGAGCGCGAGGCTGATGTACACATTGCCGTTCCCCATCGGGCGCGTCGGCGGCGTGAACGAAACCGACGACGGCTGCTGGCTAGTGCCGGACGATGTCGTCAACGTAACCGGTGTACCGCGCCGCAATCCCGTCACCAGATTGTCGGCGTTGGTGCTGGAGCCGGCAAAGCCCGCAAAATCCTGGCTGATGCGCGAGTTGGCCTGCGCTTCGCCTGTCACTGCCGTATTGTGCTCGAGACGGCTGCTTTCGGTTCGCAACGATGTCGCGTCATCCGCACGCGCAGCGCCGATCGTGAAAGCAGCCACGATTCCCATCGTAATCGCCAAATTGCGTTTGACCGGATTCATGAGGAAATCTCCTTTCGATTGTTGAGAATTCGTTCCGTTTGAAAAATAAGCTCGTTGCCGGTTGCGCTGTCCATGAACAGTCCGTTACGCACCGTGGTGCGCATGCGCGTCGTCTTCGGCGTGATCGCGTCGAGTTCGATTTCGATATCGCGATCACCCGCCTTGGCGGTAATAACCTCGCCTTCCGCAGTTTTGCTCCGGGCAGTGTCCTTGATGCCCATGCGGTTAAGCGCGCTCAGCGTCGCGATACGCACCTCCAGCAACGATGCCGTGAAGGTGCGGTAGGAAATACCCCCCAGCGTGTGTTGAACGCCGGCGGCACTGCCTACGCCAAACGCCGTCAACGACACCGGATCACAGCCGCTCACGAGCAGCGTTATGAGCGCCGCCACCACCGCGCGGCACCCGCACCACAGCTGCGGACGGGGACAGCGTTGCGACAGCCGGCTGTTGCGTGCTTCGGACATATGGGGGTCACCGTCGACTTATCGTGCACAACACGTCAGCCGAGGGTGACGACCTGACCATTCACGATCTTGACCTTGTCGCCGACCGCAAACGTCGGCGCATAAGATTGATGGGTCGTGCGATAGGTGCCGTCATTCATGCGTACGCGCACCTGGTAGCGCACCGCTTTCTTCATGTTTTTCTCGATCTCGTTGCCGGCAAAAGCGCCACCCGCGGCACCGGCGATCGTCGCGACTGTGTTGCCGCTGCCGCGTCCAATCTGGTTGCCGATCAGCGCGCCGGTGACGCCGCCCGCGACCACACCGAGGCCGGTACCCTCACCTTTGACCTCAACCGCGTTGATCGCATCCACCACACCGCAGTTGTCACACGCGGTGGCTGCGATACGGGTGGGAGCGGCGCGCGCCGGTTTCGCCGGCGGCTGCACGGACTGCGGCTGCGTTTTCGGCCGCGGCTCCGGCTGCTGCACCGAGTTAGACTGCGCAGTCGGAATCAGCCCGGTCAGCGACGCCACACCGAACGCGCTGAAAATGATTACCGAAACCGCGGCGATCAGGAGCATCGGATACAGCATCCCTCTTCTGTCCGACAGTTTTTTGCCCAACGCTTTGGTGTCCATAATTGCCTCCTTGCTTCACAAAATCACTGCCGCCTACCCGACGATCCGCCATACGCCATTGCCGGCGCTGCACGCCTTGTGCCGTACCGTTTCGGCGCGGCCACTCGCGGACACGCGCGTGACAAACTCGCGGCACTGCAGGCCGTTATCGGTGAATCCGCCGAGCGGTATCACGCGGTAAGCAACGCCTTTCTCATTGGTCCACGCGACATCGCGCTCGACACCGGCAAGCTCCAATGCATGTCCGACACACGCGCGATCCTTTTGGTCCATATCGCGGCCGATGCTCGCGCCGACCACCGCACCCAGTACCGTGCCAACGATGGTTGCAACCTGGCGGTCATCACCTTTGCCGACTTGCGATCCGATCGTACCGCCCGCCGCGCCGCCGAGCACCGCACCGACAGCCTGCCGGTTGCAACGGCCGTCGAGCACGCCGTAGTCGCGATCCCATTTTTTCCCCGCGTAGCCGAGATAAAGCGGGTCATGCTTCACGCGCCAGCCGTGTGCCGGCGCCCATGGCGGCGAATCGCCGAAGGTAACCGGCACCGGCATGGTCAGCGCCCATATGACAGCAACCGCCATGGCCTTACCGTCCCGTCCCAAACCGCGTGCGTGAGATTTAGTCATTGCCGTTTCCAGCCGCCAGGCGATCAGCGTCACTATTTTTTCTTGTCCAGGTCCTTGCCGACCTGGTTGCCGATTACACCGCCGACCGCGATTAGCTCTTCACAACCAGATTGGACTTCACGCTCTTCACGCCGTCGATCGACACCGCGATCTCTTGCGCGCGCTGCGCCTGTTTCTCGTTGTCGACGAAACCCGAAAGCATTACGACCCCTTTGTCAGTCTTGACGCTCACCTCGAGCACTTTCACGTCCGGATCCTTTACGAACGCCGCTTTCACTTTGGCGGTGATCACGCTGTCGCCGATGTAGGCTTTAGCGCGCATGCGGTCGTAGATCGCCTGCGCCTTCACGAACTCGTCCCGGTCGAGCTTGCCGTCATGGTTGTCGTCGGCCTCGTTAAACGCTTTACTGAAATTGCGAAGCTTGGCCGCTTCGTCGCGGCTGATGTAGCCGTCGCGGTTGGTATCGAGCTTCTGGAACACCGGGTTGGCCGGGTTGGGTGCCGATGTTTCGGGGTCCGCGTAAAGCGGCGCCGAAATCGCCATCGCCACTGCCGCCGTCATCACGATATTCACCGGTTTCAACATTCGTCTGGTTTTCATGCCTCACTCCTGTTCCAAAGTTTTCAATCGAATTGCGAACGCAGACGCGTTCACCGAGGTATTCAGCAACCGCCGTGCCAATCCATGTTTTTCGTTATGAATCAATCTGTTAGATTAAAATTCCGGCCGCCTGCCGACGCCCGAACCGTCGCCGTCAGACGACGGCGTTCCAGCATCGCCGGATGGCGCATTGATTTAACTGGGATTTTTTTGTCGCCGGGCGGCGACGCTTAACGCGAGAAAAGCAAAAACTACTACTTGGACGATTTGAACAGCGCGGGATCGAGCTCGTGGCGCTGCAGCAGTTTGTAGAACTCGGTGCGGTTGCGCTGGGCGAGTTTGGCCGCCTGCGACACGTTGCCGGCGGTGATCTTGAGCAGCCGCGTCAGGTAGTCGCGCTCGAAATGCTTGCGCGCCTGCTCGAACGACGCGAACTCGCTCTGCTGGCGCTGGATCGCCTGCTGCACCAGCGCGACCGGAATCAGCGGCGTGTTGCACAGCGCCGCCGACTGCTCGATCACGTTATAGAGCTGGCGTACGTTGCCCGGCCAGGTGGCGCTCACCAGCAGCTCGAGCGCCTCGGGCGCGATGCTATTGATGGTTTTGTTGTACTTCTTGGCGAGCGCCGCCAGAAAATAGTTCGCGAGCAGCGAAATGTCCTCGCGCCGCTCGGTCAAAGGCGGCAGCTTGAGCGCGACGACATTGAGCCGGTAATACAGGTCTTCGCGGAACCGGCCTGCCGTCATTTCGGTTTCGATGTCGCGGTGGGTCGCCGATATCACGCGCACATCGACTTCGATGCTCTGGGTCGCGCCGACCGGTCGCACCTGTTTTTCCTGCAGCACACGCAGGAGCTTCACCTGCAACGGCAGCGGCATATCGCCGATCTCGTCAAGGAACAGCGTGCCTTTGTCGGCGGTCTGGAACAGGCCCTTGCTGTCGCGCACCGCGCCGGTAAACGCACCTTTGACGTGGCCGAACAGTTCGGACTCGAGCAATTGCTCGGGCATGGCGCCGCAATTGATCGCGACGAACGCCCGGTCGCGGCGTGCGCTGGCGTTGTGTATCGCCTGCGCGAGCAGCTCCTTGCCGGTGCCTGATTCGCCGTAAATGAGTACGCTGGCGTCGTTCGCCGCGATCAGGCGCGCCTTGGCGAGCACGTTCTCCATCGCCGGATTGCGCGTGATGATCGCGGAGCGCCACTCGTCTCCGCCCACCATCGCGTCGGTCCCGGCGGTGGCACCGACCGCGAGCGCGCGTTCGACCTCCGCGAGCAATGCCTGTGCGTCGAATGGTTTGGTCAGATAGCCGAACACGCCGCGCTTGGTGGCCGCAACCGCGTCCGGGATGGTGCCGTGCGCCGTAAGTACGATCACCGGCAGCGTGGAATGGGTGTTATGGATCGCATCGAACAACGCCATGCCGTCCATGCCGCTCATCCTGAGGTCGGTCACCACGAGATGCGGCCGTGCCACGCTCAACTGCGCGAGCGCCTTTTCCGCGCTTTCGACCGCGGTAACGTCATAGCCCGCGGACTTCAGACGGATCGTCAGCAGCCGCAGCAGATCCGGATCGTCATCAACCGCCAGTATTTTGCGCGACTGCTCGCTCATTTGCGCTTGACTCCGCCCAAGTCGCGTTCGATCAGATTCTTCTCGAGCGACTTCAGCGCTTCGAGCTTTTGTTGCAGCCCCTGCCCCCGCCGTTGCTCCTGAATCTGCGCGCTCACCATGAACGCAAGATTATGCAACGCGGCGTCCGGATTCCTGAGCAACGGTTCGAGCGCTTCAAGCGCGCGCGCGTCGTCGTTAAACGCGGCGCCCGGGATGCTCAACAGCATCGCATAGCGCACCCGGTTAAAGTCGGACCGCGATGCCGCATAAAGCTGCCGCACCGCATCGTGCTCCCTTGCAAGCTCTGGGGCCTGAAGTTTACGTACATATTCGAAATACATGAGCAGGCTGTCGCGATCGCTGGCCGGGCGCGGACCGTCCGCCCTAACCCAAGGTTCGCTACCGGCCTCCAAACTGCGTAGTGCACTGCAGCCGGCAGCGATCAGGCCGGCCATCAGCATCAGCAGCAGCGCGGCCCGTCTCACGCTGCTTCCACCTGCCCGAGCGGCAATTGCACGCGCAAATGTGCGCCGCGCGCGCCGGGCGTTGCGATCACTTCGACCATGCCGCCGTGTGCCACGACATATTCCTTGACGATGGACAGCCCGAGCCCGCTGCCCTTGACCGGCCCCGAACCTTCGATCCGGCCTTGATAGAACGGCTCAAAAATGCGCAATCGATCGGCGGCGCCGATGCCCGGTCCCTGATCGACGACATCGACGGTCAAATGTCCGCTGTCGCAATTCATGTTGATGCTGATAGTCCCGCCTTCGGGCGAAAACTTGATGGCATTTGATAAGAGGTTATCCAGCACCACGCGAATTTTCTCCGCGTCGGCAATCAGTGCAGTCTCGGCGGATTGTGTCCGCAACGTGAGATTTTTCGCCTGCAGCGCGAGTTTCTGGCCTTGCGCAATGTTCTCCAGGACCTGCCGCGGACTGACCGGTCCGAGTTCGAGCTTGAGTTTGTGAAACTGAAGCGAGCCATAGTTAAGCAGTTCTTCAATTCGCTGCTGCAATTCTATACTGTTATGACGCAGGATTTGCGCGATCTCGCGTTGTTCAGGCGTCAACCTGCCGACGACGTTGTCGGATAGCAGCTGCGCCCCTTCGCGCAGCGCGCTGAGCGGCGTTTTCAGCTCGTGCGATATCTGCTGCAGGAAGCGGTTTTTCTGCTGCTCGAGGTCGAGCAGGCTGCGCCGCATCCATTCCAGACGCCCGCCCAGATACTCGAGGTCCTCGGGCCCGTTTACCACGACCGGCGAGTTGAATTTGCCATCGCCGATTTCACGGATTGCAGCATCGATCTGCCTGATCGGGCGTGTTATCAGGACGGTGAATCCTGCTACCAGAAAGATCATCACGGGAATCAGCGCCAGCGCCTGCCACAACATGATGCGCTGCGTCTGGTCGGCGGTTCCGCGCATCGCCTCGACCTCGCGGTCGATCAACTGGCCGCTCTTGGTCATGATCGCCTGGGCGCGGTTGGCTAGCTCGACGAAGCGGCTTACCTGCGCCTGCAGCGTGGCCGGCTTGAGCGTGGGGTTGGCAAGCGCGTCGAAAATCTGCTGTTCGGTCGCGACGATCGCGTCGAGATCAGCGCGCTGTCCGGCGTCAAACGGCAGCGCCGCAAACTGCGTCGCGGTTTCCTGGAACTGCGAGCGGCTGATTTTGTAGGGATCGAGCAGGCTGCGGTCATTCAGAATTACGATCTGGCGCGCGCTGCGCTCCATCGCCGTCAGCAGCTCGCTCAGGCGGCGGCTGCTTTGTGTCGCCTGGACCGCTAGGTACACCGCGGTCTGGCTGCGGTTAGCGAGCCGGTCAACCGCGATCGCGCTCGTAATCAGCGCGACCACGAGCGGGAGCGCGACCAGCGTGAAGCCGACCAGCAGCAGCTTGAGAAACGAGCGCGGATAGTAGGAGAGCATCATGCCAGATTACAAGACCGGGCAACGACTTGACAAGCCGCGCGCGCATGGGGCCGCGCCGAAATTCACGTCGCGGCGCCGTTCGCGCAGCCG
>JAHFRL010000228.1 GCA_023266235.1 Betaproteobacteria bacterium | reverse complement strand
ATGGATCAGTGCGAGGCCGATGTGCTCGCCTTCAGCAGCTTCCCCAAGGCCCATCGCCTGCAGATTCATAGCACCAATCCTCTGGAGCGTCTGAACGCCGAGGTCAAACGACGCACCGATGCCCTACTCGGGTTTTGCTTTCGATGCTTTTACAACGATCGCCCAGCGATCGATTTCCTCCTGCAGGTACTTGCGGAAATACTCCGGGGTCTCCGTGATCGGGTCAGCGCCGGTTTGCGCGATCCGCGCGCGAAAATCTTCCTTCCGCACCGCTTTGACGATCGCCGCATTCAGCGTATTGACCACGTCAGCGGGGGTTCCGGCCGGCGCCAATACGCCGTACCAGGTTTGAGTGATAAAACCCGGCAGCCCGCCTTCGATCATGGTCGGCAACCCGGGCAGCAGCGGTGAGCGCTTCGCGCTCGTGATCCCCAGCGCCCGGATCCGGCCGGGGGTCATCAACGGTTGCGCCGAAGGAATGTTGTTGAACGAGAAATCCACCTCCCCGCTCGCCAGCGCGGTCATCGACGGCGCGCTGCCTTTGTACGGAATGTGGGTCATGGCGACGCCGATCTGGATTTTGAGCAGTTCGCCGGCAAGATGCTGCGAGCTGCCGCTGCCCGACGACGAAAAGTTGAGCTTGCCGGGGTTCTTTTTCGCGACGGCGATGAATTCCCTGATGTTTTTGGCGGGGAACGAGGGGTGCACGAGCAACAGGTTCGGGCTGGTGGCGAACACCGCGACCGGCGCAAAGTCCCTGACCGGATCGTAATTGAGCTTGGCATACAGGCTGATATTGATGCCCAATGCGGCCGAGCTCAGGAACAGCGTGTAGCCGTCGGCGGGCGATTTCGCGACGTATTCCGCAGCGACGTTCTGCGCCGCCCCGGCGCGGTTTTCGACTATCACCTGTTGCCCCAACGCCTCCGCTATTTGTTGTCCAATCAGCCTGCCCATGATGTCGCTGCCGCCGCCCGGCGCATAACCCACCACCATCTTGATGGGCTTGGCGGGGAACCTCGGCGCTTGCGCCAACGCGTGTCCGCAGAGCCACGGCAATATTGCGAGCGCAGCCACGAATTTCCTGACCGTCATTGTTTTTCCTCCAGGCAACGTTATGGGTTTATTGCAAATGGTATTTTTCATATTGCACTTGAACATGCTCGCGGCGTCAACCGCGGTGGATCCTCTGCTAATTCAAAGCAGCTACCGCGGCGAACAGATTGGCGACCGTCGCGCGCGCGATTCCGCGCGTAATGAACACCAAGCGGGTGCGCCGGTCGTCGCCGGGCCACGCCGCGAGCGTTACCGGCGGATGAAACAGGTGCTGGACGCCCTGCACGACGACCGGGCCGGGCTCATCCGCAACGTTGACGAGGCCCTTGACGCGCAGCACGTCGCTGCCGCGCAGCGACGTCAGCACCTCGATGCAGCGCTCGAACACTGCGCGCTCGAACGGGCGCTCAAACCACAAGGTAAACGTCGCGATACCGTGCGTATGCGGGCCCTCATCCGCCGGCGGCACCGCACCGAGCCAGCGGTCAACCGCCTCCGCTTGCACGCGCTCGCGGTCAAGCCCCACATCGAGCACGAATCCGGGTGATACCGCGCCTGCCGCCGCCACCGCGCGCTGCGCAGTCGGATTGATTTTCATGAGCGTCTGCGCCAGCGCGTCGACCGCCTTGGTGCCCGCGAGATCGGCCTTGGCAATCACGATGCGGTCAGCCACCGCCACCTGCTTCACCGCTTCCGGCACGCTCTCGAGTTGCGCGCGGATTTGCACGCCATCGACCACCGTCACGACGCCATTGAGGCGGTAGTTCGCCGCCAGCGCCGGATCGGTGATCAGCGTCTGCATCACGGGTGCCGGGTCGGCGAGGCCCGTGGTCTCCACGATCACGCGTTCAAAGCTTGCGATCTCGCCTGCGCGCCGCGCCAGAAACAAATCGCGCAGCGCCTGCTGCAGATCGCCCCGCAGCGCGCAGCACACGCAACCGTTGTCGAGCAGCGTCACCGCTTCGGTAGCGCCGCGCACGAGTTCATGGTCGATACCGACTTCGCCGAACTCGTTGACGATCACCGCCGTGTTGGCTGCCGCGGCTTGCGCGAGCAACGCATTGAGCAATGTCGTCTTGCCGCTGCCGAGGAAGCCGGTGATCACCGTCACCGGCAGGCGGCCGCGGAATGGATCGCGTCCTGCGGTCACGGGCATCGGACATGCGCCTCAAAAGTTCATTTCGAGGATATACAGCCCGCCTGCGAAGCGATCGACGGTATAGACAATGCCGCGATCGTCGACGAAAACGTCGTTGAGCTGGATCGCCCCGGCGCGCGACAGCGGCGGCGCGCCGGGAACGAAGTACGCGACTTCCTGCGGCTGATACGGATTGCTCAGGTCATAGGCACGCAGACCGCCGTTGAAGAACGTGCCGAAGACGATGGTATCCGAGCGCCAGGAGGTCGGCGTTGGCAGGTTCTCGTGCAGGTTATGCGCGCCGAAACGTCCGCCGCGCTGGGCGAACGCGGCCAGCGGCGGCATCGGCAACGTGCTGATCGGCAGCGGATGCGTCTCCAGCCGCGCATCGAGCACCCATGCCAGCTTGGGCCAGTCCGCCGCGTTATCGACCACCGACTCGTCGGTAACGACCAGCAAGTCGCGGCTGAACAGCGGCAGCATGGTGTGCGTGAAGCCCGGGTACGGCGGACAGTTGCTCCACCGCGACACCACTTTCGGCCGTGCTTTGTCGCCGATGTCGAGGATTACCGCACCGTAGTCGAGATAGCCGACGTACGCGCGGTCCGGCCGCTCCGGGTAGACGTTCGTGTTGTGCGCGCGAAAGCCCCAGAACCCGACCTGAAATTTGCCCTCCTTGCGCCGCGGCGATGGCTCGCTGTCGCCTTCGCGCGTGCCCGGCGCCCACCAGCGGCCCACCTCCCGCGGTTTGGACGGGTTGCGCACGTCGACGATGCGGTAACACTGATCGTCCTTGGGGTCACGCGGCTGAAAATCCGGCGCGCCGGCCGCCATGTGCACGTACTCGCCGTCCGCGAACCACAGCACGTGCACGCCGCGCGAATGCGGCCCGGAGCCGTCGAAATGCGAGATGAGCTTCGGTTGCTCGGGAACAGAGATGTCGAAGAGATCGAAGCCGGCCGGTTTCAGTCCCGGCTTCGAAGTCTGATAAGCGACTGCCAGCGTGTTGCCGACGACATCGAGCGAGTTCGAGCGCATTTGCGCGTGCGCCAGCTCGGTCTGCACCACGACTTCGGGCTGGCGCGGATCGCTGACGTCGACACCGGTGAAGTTCTTCGGCGCCGATTCGTGCGCGAGCCACAGGATGCGCCGGCCGTCGGGCGCAAGCTGCATGTTCATGCCCTCGCCCATGCCGCCAAAGCCTGCCAGCTCGTGGTGGGCGAGCAGTTTCAGGTTGAGGGTCTGGTTGATGGATGTGCGGCCGGAGGATTGCGCTGATTTTTCCATTCTGGAACTCTGCTGGTCGTTGGCGAAGTCGGTATTCTACCTGCGTAAAACAACAAGGGTGATCGGGCAGCCTTCAACGGCGCGTGCGCGCGACGTCACGCAGCACGGCGTGCACCGCCGCGGTATCGTGCTTGGCAAAGCCGCTTTTCATCGCGGCGTCGTAAAACCGCTTGCTCAGCGAAAACAGCGGCGTCGGGCAACGCAGCGCGGCGGCGAATTTCCTGATGATCGCAATGTCCTTCTGGTACACATCCACTTTCATCGTCGCCGGCCGATAGCGGCGCTTGACCATCAGCGGCCCGCGCACTTCGAACATGCGCGAACTGCCCGCGCCGTCCTTGATCACGCGATACATGAGTTCGGGATCGACCCCTGCGCGCTCGGCCAGCACGAACGCTTCCGCCGCCGACAGGTTGTGGATCGTGACCAGCAGATTGGCGATGTATTTGAGCTTGGAACCCGTGCCGAACGCGCCGCAATAGTAGGCGTTGCGGGCAAACCCTGCGAACACCGGACGGCAGCGCGCACAGGCCCCGCGGTCGCCGCTTGCGTAGATCACGATGTCCTTGGCGGTAGCCTGCGCGCCGGTGCCGCTGATGGGACAGTCGAGCAGCGTCACACCGATTTTCTCAAACCGCGTGCGCGCACGCTCTTTTACTTCGAGC